>JAYZAR010000122.1:0-9906 GCA_036339635.1 Planctomycetota bacterium
AGAATAGGCAGTTCACGCGAAAGCAGACTGGCGAATCACCACCCACATAACGCACCACACCACCCACATGAAGCACCAGCGATGTTCAACGCATTAGGAGTCAGTCGGCTTCTCTATCTCCCGAACCAAGACGTCATCTCCATCTATTTTCACCTCAAAGCACTCGACGCTGGTCCTCGGATTGTCCACCCACTTCCCATCTTTTATGCAAAATCTCCAGGCGTGCCAGGGACATGTCACGGTGTTATCCTCGACATACCCCTCTGCTAGAGAAGCCCCCATATGCGGACACAAATCATCGATGGCATACCACTCCTCGCCGGTGCGAAAAACCGCCACCATGCGTCCATCAACCGGCACGGCACGACCATGCCCTTCCTCAAAATCTTCAATTTTCCCAACAACTTCGAATTCATTCACCGTTGTTCCCCGCTCAATTTTCCAAAATATTTAACTCCCCTCGCGTCGCGAGGTTCCCTTGCGTCACAAGGGGGCTGTCAGACACACTCTACCAAGGCGGTGGCTCCTGGTCAGCCGCGGTCAAGAAATCCGATATCACGAATCGATCGTAACCATTCATGATCAATCATCAGCGACGACAGCAACTCGAGTCCCGAGTTTGGCCCCACGTTCAAACGCCTGCTCAATACGTTGGCGGTGAACGAAATATCGTTGTCAAAGACCACAGCAAAGTACGTGGCAAACTGTGCCTCGGATTTCCGGACGCTTATACGATCGGGATGAGCCACCATGGGCTGCAGGTGCTTTACTCACTGATGAACCGGCGTGACGACTGGTGCGCCGAGCGTGTCTTCACTCCTTGGCCCGATATGGAGCAGCAACTGCGGGACCACAACATTCCGCTCTACAGTCTCGAAACATTCACAGCTTTATCTGACTTCGACGTCATCGGTTTGTCACTGCAATACGAGATCAGCTCACCCAATGTCCTGACAATGATCGACCTCGGTGGTATCGCCCTCGAGTCTTGCGATCGAACCATTGGCGATCCACTGTTGGTTGCCGGTGGACCGTGCTGCCAAAACCCTGAACCGATGGCAGATTATTTTGACGTCATGATCACCGGAGATGGTGAACCGGTACTCCCGGAGATCTGTGACATGTGGTTGGAATTGCGTGAACCCTATCGTCAAGCAGATGGGACTTTCGCAAGCGGTTCAGAAGGCAAGCGTCAGCGGGAAGAGGCTCTCGCGAACATCGCCAAGTCGCTTGACTGTGCCTACGTTCCACGATTCTATGAACCTGAATACGCCGATGGACGAATCGCGGCGTTGAACAGAACTCGCAATGATGTTCCAGAAACGATCGCGCCGAGTGTGATTAGCGACCTCGACAGTATACCGTTGCCGACCAGTCCAATTGTTCCCTATATCGAATGTGTCCATGACCGCATTGCGGTGGAGATTATGCGAGGCTGCCCGCACCTGTGTCGATTTTGCCAGAGCACCGTGATTAAACGCCCACTGCGGGTTCGAGAAGTCGATACGATCGTGCAGGGCGCGCTAGAAAGCTATCAAAATACCGGATACAACGAGATTAGCATTTTGTCGCTATCCAGCAGCGACTATCCGCATTTCGAACCTCTCGTTTTAAAGTTGCATGAAGTTTTCAAACCGCTGGGGGTAAATATCAGCGTTCCAAGTTTACGCGTGAATGAACAGTTACGAACTTTACCGATCCTACTTGGTAGCGACCGTCGTCGCAGTATGACGTTAGCACCTGAAGTCGCCCGCGATGACATGCGGGAACAAATCCGCAAAAAGATCAAGAACAGTGATCTGATCGAAGGTACGCGTGTCGCATTCCGTAATGGATTTGACAGTATCAAACTCTATTTCATGTGCGGATTACCAGGCGAACGTCCAGTCGACTTGGATGGCATTATTGACCTTGCCGAAAAGATCGCGACGGTCGGAAAAGAAGAAACAGGGCGTTATGCAAGGGTCACCGCCAGCGTATCCAACTTTGTCCCCAAAGCGCATACGCCCTACCAATGGAACGGCATGCAACATCGCGAATATTTTCGTTGGGCCCACAGCTATTTAAGAAAACGTTGCCGGATTCGCAGTGTCACAGTGAAATGCCACGCGATCGAAACGAGCTTATTGGAGGGCGTTCTCAGTCGTGGTGATCGTCGCACCGGAAAGGCAATCCGCCTAGCTTGGCAGCGTGGTGCAAGGATGGATGGCTGGACAGAGTACTTGGATGCTGATCGTTGGTGGACCGCGATCGCAGATGCCGACATTGATGTCGAGCAACAAGTCCATCAAAAATATGAATTGATGGACAAATTACCGTGGGACCATGTCAACGTAAAATTTGGCCGCGCGTACCTCGAAAAAGAGCAGAGCAGGGCGACCATTCAATTGGCCGAGATGGCAAACGTCACCGACGCCGAATGAAGCTGAAACCTACTTCCACAGTCCGCTCACCTCGTTGAGGTTGAGCATGGCTGATAGGCCCAAGACCCTCATATTCCCCGCTTAGCCTCGCCGTGTCGATTTCTCCCCCTCGCAGCGAAACATCCCTGGCTGTTCGAGATCGACTTTATGCTGATGCCTCGCGTGCCGCCCTCGGCGGTCTCGGGGTCAACGTGTTTTTAGTCGTCGTAAAATTGGCCGCCGGAGCAATGAGCAATTCGGCTGCCTTGATTGCTGATGCGGTCAACTCAATCGGCGATGTGGCAAGTGCAATCGCGGTCCGCTCCGCATTGCATGTCGCGCAAACGGACGAAGATGCCGACCATCCCTATGGACACACAAAAGCCGAATCAATTGCGGGTCTGTGCGTAGGACTGCTTGTCGCCTTCAGTGCTGCGGTCCTAGCCTTAGAAACGATCAAAGGCCTGGGCGATCAACAACACGCCCCAGGTCTCATCGCAGGCGGGGTCGCTGCCATCTGCGGGATCGTGAAAGAGCTGACCTATCGCCACACACTACAAGTTGCGAGAAGGATCAATTCTGCTGCGTTGAAAGCGGTAGCGTGGGATCATCGAAGCGATGCAATCGGCTCAGGACTGGTTGCGGTGTCTCTATTGGCTGCACCTTATCTAGGCCCGATTGCCAAATATGTCGACCCCGTTGCAGCAATCTGCGTTTGCGGCATTTTGATTTTCAATGGGCTACGCATCTTTCAAAGCACTGCAATCGAACTGATGGACCAACAAGCCGAACCAGTGGTTGTTGATAACGTGCGTGCAATCGGAGTGAATGTGAACGGGGTTGCGGATGTGGAAAAGCTCCGCGTTCGCAAAAGTGGCATGGAATATTTCATCGAAATTCACATCGAAGTGGATGGAAAACTAACGGTCGAAGAAGGCCATAGAATTGCTCACCGAGTCAAAGATCAGTTGTTAGTCGAAATGCCTCGCGTTCGGGATGTCCATGTTCACGTCGAGCCCGATCAGAATCGGTAGTTTCATTACTAGCTTGGACTGTTGACTGTAGCTACCAGCAGCCTGAACAGTGCTGTTCAACAGCCGATCGATCTCTCAACGGGTGCTGGCACCGGAATCTTGACCGCACGGATGGCTCCGCTTGCTTCGTGACCTACATTTTTCAGCAGACTTTCCGTGTGCTCAAGAAACCGCTGAACATGCTACCTGACGAATCTGAACAAATAGTCCACAATCGATCCTCCGAGCCAGGCGTTTGTCGTCCTGAATCGGTCTTCTGGTTCGCGGCTACCACACTTTTAGGTGCATTTCTCGTTTTTCAGGTCCAACCCGTAACCAGTAAACGCGTGCTGCCGTGGTTTGGTGGGACGCCAGCTGTCTGGACCACCTGCATGTTATTTTTCCAATTACTGCTCTGCGGGGGCTACGTGTATGCCCATCTACTGCGGACCTACCTGCAACCGTCCAACCAAGCCTTCAACCATCTGGCCCTACTTTCTACAGCCGCCCTCACGCTACCGATTGAACCTTCCGACATGTGGAAACCAATCGGCACCGAATCACCGCTAACGCACTTGCTATGGATGCTGATGGCACATGTAGGACTACCATATTTCGTATTATCGAGTACCGGCCCGCTGGTGCAGGCATAGCGAAGCTATCACGACCAAAGCCAGCGGATCTATCGACTCTACGCTTGGTCAAATGCCGGGTCCCTAGCCGCTTTGCTGAGCTACCCGTTCGTGGTGGAACCTCTCTTATCTGTTTCCCATCAGTCGGTCACCTGGTCACTACTGTTTTTGGCGTTTGTGCTGACACAAGGCTGGCTAGCGATTCGGTTGCTGCATCTTGGTGATGAAAATCCTCGCTCTAAAAAATCTCTATCCGCTACAACCTCAGAAAACCACGGAGCCCAATCCACCGCGGAGCCAATCGAAACAGGCCAACAAAACCCGAGTTCTATTCGCGCTCGTTTATTTGGAAGGGATAGTCTTGGGGGAACTCGGTTAGCATGGCTCGGCCTACCCGCTTTGGCATCTACCACGCTACTCGTTATCACCAATCATGTCTGCCAAGACATCGCTGTAATCCCCTTATTGTGTGTCCTGCCGCTCAGCCTGTATTTAATTAGCTTCATCATCTGCTTTCACTCACCTCGCTGGTACCGACCAAAGTTGATCGCAGGGCTCACCCTGCTAGCCATTTTGACCATACAGCTGAGCCCATTCTTACCTCGTTCAATGCGTTTGATCGCGGAAACGAGCAATTATCTAACACTCTTGTTTGGTGTATGTTTACTCTGTCATGGGGAGGTGGCAAGATTGAAGCCAAGCTCATCACTACTAACTCAATATTACATGTTTCTGTCGGCTGGTGTTGCCATTGGTGAGGTGGTTGCGGCTATCCTCGGTCCTGTCCTGCTAAGCACGCAATTCGAACTCCCCATCTGCTTGGCGGTAGTAACCGCACTCACTTTCTTGATGTTTTTGCGCGCAAAGCCTGGCGCCAGTCCCGCCATGACTGGTCGGCTGCGTATCGATTACGTTTTGCTGCGTTCGTACTTCTTATTGCGCCGTTGCTAGTCGTCGCAATCACGCCCAAAGACAAAATCATTGCGTCAGAGCGCAACTTCTTTGGTGTTTTGCACGTCGTTCGCGACGTGGCAGGAACACTCCTAGTTCACGGCAGCACAATTCACGGCATGCAGCGATTCGAATCCAACGCAAAGAAGCCGACCACCTATTACGGTCGGCAGAGCGGTATTGGATTGGCGATCGCTTCAATGCAACGAGATCGGACTTCCTTGCGAATCGGCGTTGTAGGCCTAGGCTGCGGTGTCTTGGCAACATATGGTCGACCAAACGACTCCTTCGACATAATTGAGATCAATCCATCGGTCGTCGATATCGCGAATGCGCATTTTCGATTTTTGGCAGACACCCCGTCCACGGTAAACATGCACCTTGGTGACGGAAGATTGGTACTCGAGCGGATGGTATCTAAAAAATTCGATCTGCTAGTCCTGGACGCATTCAGTAGTGACGCGATACCCGCCCACTTATTGACTCGCGAAGCAATCAGACTCTACCAGGAACGTTTGACGAATCTGGGAGTCCTCGCAGTCCATGTCTCGAACAACCACCTCGATCTCGTCCCTTTGGTTCATCGTCTCGGCAGTGACGCGAAGCTGCTCAGTCGAGTGATCCGAAGTGCAGGGGACCAAGATTTGGGTATACAACATGCGACCTGGGTACTGCTGGCTGCAGGCAATCATCCGCAGTGGCTTGATCCCCGCATGTCGGTCGCCGAGGATGCTAGCAAAGAAAAGATTTCGAATGCTCCGCTATGGACCGATCAACACCACAATGTGATCAGCATATTGCGGCTCTGGTAATCGTCAGGATGAAAACCCGCCCATTGGTCTTGTCGCTTGTTTCACGGATCTGATAGCCTCCAGCCGGCGTTTGTCACCGGGAGTAGTGGTCTTTTTTTCGAAAAGGGTGAAGAACAGCTAGTAAATTGGGCGATACCACAAATGTTTTCGCTTGTATTTGCGCTGAAAAGTCTCTTTTTTCGCTTACGGATTGCATCCTGGGACAAGGATCGCGGCGCTGACGACCGACGTGGAAACGGCTTGATTGAAACACCTTCTAGGATGGAATGTGCTGCAAGCCCGGTCATTTGCGCTTTTGCACTCCGCCGATTGACAGGGGCGTCCGATGCTGGACGTAGTCAATCTCGGAAATTTCCGTCCCTCGTGGGAGCAATACGATTATGCAGATTTACGGCCCTTACAGGGTTTCCACACCTCCGACAGGTGGTGCATCACGTCCACAGCCGCCGAAGGCTGCCGAGGCTAACAGCAAGCAATCCGCCGCCCCAGTGGATCAATTGGATCTATCCGCCGCGCCAGGAGTGAATCGGATTGACCTCAGCGTTCCAGTCGCGGGCAGTGGTGAGATTCGAATCGACCGCGTCGCTGAGTTGCGTCGTCAAATCGCCGACGGAAACTACGAGACTCCAGAAAAACTAGATGCGGCACTCGACCGCATCCTGGACCAACTGGGCTGAATCCAGGTAGCTTCTTGACTCACGACGGGGGGCTCATCCTCCGTGGGTCGGGCTTTCGGCGTCCGTTTTGAAACTGTGGCGTCCGCTAAATAATGTAAATTCGGAGGGCTACAGGGCTTCAAAACTCTGTAGCGATCACGACTTTCTCGCTAGGTTCGCCGCCCGTAGAGGGTGGCTGGGGCTATCACTTCGAGGTATTTACCGCGTCGCGTCGGGCAAACGAAGAATATCGAATAGAATAAGGGAACCGTCGGAAAAACTCCCCTCCACCACTTCCCGGTCGAGGCCGATGCAACTTTACCCAAGATTCCTCTCTCGCTTTGAATCGACTGAGACCGTGTCAACCTCATCCGAACCGCTGCAACCGCTCGCCGTCTCCCTGTCACCCCAGGAACGCTTCGAGGAATACCTGCAATCGCGTGGATTAAGGCAGACCAGCCAACGGCGTTTTTTGATCGAGGCGGTTTTCCAGGAACACGACCATTTTGATGCTGATGAATTGATTGATCGCTTGCCGCGACGCGGCGAGGAGAACTATGTCAGCTCTGCAACGGTCTACCGAACACTTCGCGAATTTGTTGATGCAGGGCTGCTAAAGAGCTTTCAGCTCGACGGGCGGACCGTATACGAGCTTGACTATGGATATCCTCAACACGACCACCTGTATTGCACCAGGTGCCGTCAGTTATTCGAATTCCAGAGTGATCCACTTGTGAAGCTTCGTGATCGGGTGGCGGCTGATCATGGCTTTCGCGTCACCGGTCACCGAATGATCATTCAGGGAGTTTGCCGTGACTGCGGAAAAAACCGAAGAACCAAACGAAAACAAGACTTGGTCTAACGATTCCTAAATGGAGCCCCGCAACTGTTGCAGCAGTGCTGCAAAAACACGCTCGTTCTCATCAAAGTCGCGGCTTTCCGCTTGCATCTGAACAACGAGTTTCATGCCATTAACTTCAACAATGGCGAGCCGACTGATGATCAGCAGATCTAGATAGTAAAACCGAAACTCGACTGCCGTTTCTTGCTCCACGCTGCCACCAAGGTGGATCTCTTCACGCTCGACATCGCCGTAATCTTCGGCAAAGGAATCGGCAACATCCTCGATCACCCGTTCGGCCAGATCGTCCGTGCTTACACGCTCGATGGCAAAGAATCCGCCTGACGGAAGCTCGAGAGTCACTCCTTCCTTGCCTTCCTCTTCCGGTCGATCAACTTCCGTCCAGTTGTCGGGATAAAGGAACTTGACACCAAAGGAGTCAAATGTGACAGGCATGAGCTGATCGCAGTAGGTGAGATATTCAGGGAATCGGACGTAGGTTCTAGAAGATAAAGACCACGGCTCCGAAGCGGTAGGGCGGATAGTCAATCGCGGGATCAACCGATCGTATAACCGGTCGATGGCTACCACGATGCAAGCTCTCTCTTGCCTTGGATCATCGCATTTTGATAAGAAAACAGGGTTCGAAATCCACGATTTAGGTAACGCATGTCAGTCGCATCTCACCGCATTTTGCTTGCGGCATTCTTGCTAGCTGCTCCTGGTTGCCGCGCTATCTCTAGATTCGGCGACAGTCGCCAGGCAATCGCGGCAAGGCGATTGTCCGGACAAGGATTTGAGGCCATGCATGATGACCAATGGGAAGTCGCCGAAACTTTGTTCACTAGTGCCCTCGAACAATCCGACAGCGATGATCGGGCACACTGGGGATTGGCAGAATCCTACTGGAAACACGAAGAGCTTGAATTGGCGGTCAAGCATATGGAGCACGCTGTACGACTCAGCGCTGGCGATCCTCGATTCGTCCAGAGACTGGGGCGGATGTACCTGACGCTTGGAAGACTAGAAGACGCCGACCGGCACAGTCTGTGGGCCTTGGAATCGAAACGCGATTCGGCCGACGCCTGGGCTTTAAGGGGTGACTACTTGAACGCTCGCGGAGAAACTGAC
The DNA here is from genome assembly GCA_036339635.1 of Planctomycetota bacterium. GTDB lineage: Bacteria > Planctomycetota > Planctomycetia > Pirellulales > Pirellulaceae > Rubripirellula. The sequence goes on from JAYZAR010000122.1 coordinate 8,439, forward strand.
GAAGCTTTGGCCGCCTATCATCGAGCCCTTGCACTAAAACCGGATTATCCGACTGTTCAAATGGAAGCGGCAGAAATCTATTGTCGGCAGGGCCGTTACGACCGATTATTGGCGACACTAGATCGCCTGCAGGATGGAATCGGAATAGAACAAACGCCACCCAGAGTCGATGTTCTGCAAGGGATCGCGATGCGAAAGGTGGGCCGTTTCGAAGAGGCAAAACGCTCATTTTCGCGCGCCGTACAAAAAGATCCTGAAAACGATAGTCCGCACATCGAACTCGCTGCTCTTGCCTTGGAACGAGGTGATACCGCCTCAGCCCAGAATTCATTCGCGGAAGCTGTTCGCTTGAATCCATCACTGGCGCAAGGGCAAGATTGGATGCAACAGTTGGAATTAGAACAGGCTCGCTTGGCGACCGATCCACGCCAAAACTCGCTACCTCCGATTCGCTAAACGCTTCCGACCGGAACGATCTTTCAAACGATCAATCCGATTGTGACGGTTAGGTATTCTGCCTGACGGCACGAGCTGATCCCGCGTTCTGAAATTGCTGAAGGCCCAGCCATGTTTTGTTAGAAAAGCTCCGTCGGCAGCCAACTTTGTGTCGTAAACTTCGTTGGGTAAATAGGCACGGGAGCCGTCTCGCAAGCCATCTTCTTTCTGAAAGGGCCGATTCATGTCGTTACCGCAAACGTCCAACACGCCTGTTATTGTGCCAGCTTCGCCAATTTCGCCGCCGCCTCAGATGGCACCCGAACAACCTGTACCCGCCACTGGCTTCGTCGACCGTCGTCGCTCCCAAAGTGGATCTAACAGACAAGAACGCCGACAATTCGGCAGCTCCCATGCAGGACTTTCAGAAGCTGGACGGGAATTGGCAATTGCAATCGATCAATACAAAGTCACGCACCACCGACGCTACCTTACCTGTGACGAAATGTTGAATGTAATGCTCAGCCTGGGCTATTCCAAACACGGCATGTAACCGCCTGGGAATCGGAAACCCGCATACGACGGGAATTGCGGGTCTCCCTTTCGTGTTACCAAATAGTGACCGGGGCCAAGCCGATCGCATGTTGTCTGTCGACATACAGCCAGCCTGTTTTGAATTGACTCTGATCTTCTTATTTTATCAGCGGTTGGACCAATTGCCGTCGCGTCACAACGCCACGGATAGCGCCCCGTTCATCAAGCAACACAGCAACTTCGCTACCGGCATCATAAAGACGCAGCAGTATTTGCAGGTGACGGTCTCCAACCTGCCCATGAATGACCGGCCGTATTTCGGCCTGTTGGTCTGCGACACATAAGTCTGCGTACCACACGAATCCAATGATACTCTTCGAACGTTGAACCAACACGATGGCGTGATTGTGTCTACGTGTTTGACTCCGCGCGAGAACTAGATCTAGCGGGGCTTCAATCATTGCCAGACGATCAGCTGGCACACCGAATGAAATCGCTG
>JAYZAR010000123.1:0-19605 GCA_036339635.1 Planctomycetota bacterium
CAAGAACTCGCTTCTCGACCTCCTCTTCGGACATCTCGCCTGCTTCATGTGCCTCTTCAATCGCACGCAGGGCTCGCTGGTAGCGTTGTTTAGCCAGTTCACCGGATTCGATGTCGACGTCCTCGTCGCGTTCTCGCTTGAACAACTCGCGTCGTAATCCAAGAACTCGCTTCTCGACCTCCTCTTCGGACATCTCGCCTGCTTCATGTGCCTCTTCAATCGCACGCAGGGCTCGCTGGTAGCGTTGTTTGGCCAGTTCACCGGATTCGACGTCTACTTCTCCGTCGCGTTCTCGCTTGAACGACTCGCGTCGTAATTCAAGAACTCGCTTCTCGACTTCCTCTTCGGATATCTCACCTGCTTCATGTGCCTCTTCAATGGCACGCAGGGCTCGCTGGTAGTTTTGTTTATTCGCGTCCATCTCGCGTGTCCTTAAAGAAGAACGCCGCAACGTGTCCATCAATATTTTGGCTTGCCCTTGTGAGATCTCCCCTGCGTCGACAGCTGCTTTCAACCGAAGCTCAAAAGCGCCGAAGTCCTTCGCGTAGACGACCCCCAGCGGAAACACGCACATCGCCATTCCGAGCACAGCAGTCCGCAACGCCGCGGGTGCAACCTGACAGTTACCATTCATAATGAGTTTCAACCTTTTTTCTAAACTTCCGCCACTATTGATTGCACTGGCCACGTCTGGCGGACGAATCTCCGACGAAGCCACAAGCGCTGCCACATTTAGCAGAGAGCTCGCGTATTGATTTACTCGGACATTCACCGTGCGAAGCACAAGTTGGTCACAAGCCATTTCTTCCGAAAGCCTCAGTTGGCGGCGAGACCACCACATGACCGGATTCCACCAAAACACAATAAGCGCCATCCACTCCAGCCAACGGAACCAATGATCATACCGTTTGATATGCGCCATCTCATGAGTGATGATCAAACGAAGGTCCGCCTGATCTAAATCCTCGATAACGTGCCGCGAAATAACAACCACGCTATGCCCTGCCCTCCACCAAACAAATGGAGCAATATTGGCGGAGGTCACGACGACATCTGGCTGCTTCTGTATCCCTAATTGACAAGCAACGCTTGCTGCCAGTCCGCGTGTAAGCTCCCGATCGACCGAGGCGGTCGAGACAAGCAAACGATGAAACCGAAGCAGTCTTGCAGCCGAGACGAGCAGCAGAAGCGAACTGACCAGCCCCCAAACAACCATCCCAAGGCCTAACAAATCGGCTCTCGACATTGCCATGCGTGACGCCTCATCGCTGGAGTCCGCCACGATTCCATGGACCTCGCTACCCGACATTGTTCCACTCGAGTCCATGTCGATGGGATCAACAGGGAGCGGCGATTCGACTGCACACAAGCTTACCGCGGTCGGCACATTCGAGCTGTCTAAACGTGGCACGGCCAGCGCCGGGATCGCGAAGACCGGAGGAGTCACCATCTTGATTAACACCAAAGCCCATAACAGGCTCGTGAGCCCGGGAGCGGAAAACCGTTGTTGGACAAGCGTGGCAAGCACCGCCAATATCGTGGAGACAAGCAGATTATTCAGCGTCGCTGCGACGAGAAAATCAATCATGCTTCCGCGCCTCCGCCAATACCTTTCGCAAACGCTTGATCTCGGCATTGTCAAGCTTTTCAGCTTCCAGGAGGTGCGTCAGAAGCGGTGCGATGGAACCGCCCGTCAGCTTGTCAGCCAACGATTCCAATTGCCGCGCACCGTAAGCCTCTCGACTTAAAGTGGTCGTAAAAAGCTGCACTCCCAAACTACGATCGCGGTTGACAAAACCCTTCTCTTCAAGACTCTGCAAAAGTCGCTGGACCGTTCCATGCTGCGATTTTTTCGAATCATCGTAAAGCTGGTCACAAATCTGCCTAGCCGTCAGCGGACTCGTTTCCCATAGCAATTCCATTAACGCAATTTCCGCGTTTGTTAATCGCTGAATCGTCATCAACATCCACCCACCAACAAAGACCCTTTACGTACAACTACCGTAAAATTACGGCAAATCGCCGTAACATACAAGTGATAAACATCTTTGCGTTGAAATGGCGGGCTTCGCACTCGATGAGCAGAACAGCGACTGCTCCGTTGCAGAAGCCGGCCTCGCTTTTTTCTCACGCTGCAATTGGTTTTCGTGCCAGCCACCCCTCGCGTTTAATGAACGCGAACGATGCTTCTGGCCGCAGCCGTTTGAGCATTGGTCGGCGACAGATTCAGAAGCAACATCCGCTATCGCTTGGACACTTAGAATGCAAACCGCACCAACCACTCACCAAGCCAAGTTGATTTCTTGCTGGCTACCGCCTGCCGGTGATCTACCAGTCGACGCGGCAAAAACAGAATGTAGTTGTAGCGTTCCAGACGCGGAGGATAGATCGCGAGGCCCAACGCTTACCCAATTTTTAATCGAAGTTCCGGTCAACCTTCCAGGCTGCTCATTGCATGCCAAAACAACGACACATGATTCGTATTCTGCATGCGATACTCGCCGCCTACCTGCTAGTCGGATTCAAACCCTCCGGCTTGTCAGCCGGCGCAACAACAAACCAGGCATCACAACCAAACGTTATCTGCATTTTGATCGATAGTTTACGACCCGCGCTGGACTATTCCGGCGATCATCTTTTCAAGTCACCGAACATCGACAAATTTGCCAAAGAAGCTCCACAATTTAATCGGCCTTGGAACAAGGCGACGGCATAACAGATGGGGTATTCACTTCGGACACTCGCTACGCACGCTGAATCGATTCCCAATCAAACCAAACGACCGTGAAGGACTTTACGATGGTTAAGCTTCGCAAAGTGCAACTGCTGCCTCGCATCTGCTGATCGAGCAGCAAAATCCTGCGAAAAGTCGATCAGAGTTATTGGCTCACATGTAAAAACTGATGGATGCAGCGCCGTCTTCTCGATTGAAGCGAGGCACACGTTAATAACCGCGTCGATTTACCAAGACCTTTGATCGAACTGGCACCATGAGCATCAGCCCAATCATCGCAAGAAGGTTCGGGCAATCATGGAGAGTCCAATTTTGGCAAAAGAATTCGTCCAGGTTTGTGTAAGATTTTATGGATTGAAAAAGCGAGTACACTACGCCTTCGATCTCCTGAGGTAACGTGTGCGTCACCCCTCACGGGTCTACCTGATATGCCGCATCTTGCTCGGCCATCCGATTTGGACGATTTAGCTGCGATGATTTAGCCGCGAATACCTTTGAAAATCGACAAGAGCCTTCGCCGATTCACCTAAAACCAATGCGGTTCGCTTTGTGAAACGAACTATCTCGCGAATGTCAATTTTGCGACCCACAGAGATCCCCAATGAGTACACACAAGACATCTTTTCTGATCATCCTGCTGGTCAAATCGTTCGCGGCATTATGCTCAGCAGCGCAGCCAAATATTCTGCTAATCGTTTCCGAGGACAATGGTCCGGAAGTGGGCTGTTACGGTGATCAATATGCCAAGACACCGCATCTTGATCGATTGGCAGATCAAGGCATTCGCTTCGATCGCGCTTATGTTCCGCAGGCAGGCTGCAGTCAATCGCGTGCCAGCTTTCTCACCGGACTGTACCCCCATCAGCACGGCCAGATCGGACTGGCCACTTGGGGTTTCCGGATGTACCACGCAGACACACCGAATCTGCCTCGCAGCCTGAAGGCAGCCGGATACCGCACAGGGCTGATCGGGAAATTGCATATCAACCCGGCTTCCGCGTTTCCGTTCGACATGCACGAAATCGAAAGCGCAAACTTCCAAAGATCACAATTAAGTGACTATGAAAAATACGCGGCGGAGTTCATCAACGCTAGCGACGCGCCCTTCTTCCTGAGCGTGAATTATCCAGACGCACATGACCCATGGCTCAAACAGGTGGACGGACTACCAACAAAACCACAGACACAAGACGACGTTCGGGCCATGGCGTACATGGGCATCGACACGCCAGAACTTCGTCAAATGGTGGCCGATTACTACAACTGCATGAGCCGACTCGATTCCCTGGTTGGCGATCTACTGCGAACTCTCGAGCGGTCTGGAAAAGCCGCAAACACCATCGTGATCTATATCGGTGATCATGGTGCCGATATGCTCCGCGGAAAACGGACTTGCTATGAAGGCGGACTGCGGATTCCCATGATGATGCGTTGGCCAAATCACATCGCCCCACAGGTGCGTGATGAACTGGTTTCAACCCTCGATCTGATGCCGACTTTGATCCAAGCGTCAGGAGCACGCCCGATTGCCAATCTGCCTGGGTCAAAGCTCCAACCCTTGTTCAAATCGGGACCTGCAGCATGGCGAACAGACTTCTTTGCAGAATATCACACTCACGCGGCTGCACCGAATTACTTCCCGCAGCGAAGCGTGCGAAGCAATCGCTACAAACTCATTGAAAGTCTGCTACCAAATACGGTCCACCCCGACTACCACAAAACCATTCAAAAATTGCATGGCGACTACACCGGACAAAAATATTCTGGAACATTAAATCTGAACGCTGCGATCGCGGCGGCGAGCGGCGAAGTTCGGAACGCTTACAGATTGATGCGAAAACCACCTCGATATCAGCTTTACGACCTGCAGCAGGACCCCTACGAGTTCAAAAACCTTGCCGATGACCCAAAGCATTCAGAGGTTCTTCGTCAACTGAAGCAGCGTTTGAAGCAATACCGCACTGAAACAAACGACCCCCTATTGAATGCTGAGAATCTAACTCGCTTGAACGGAGAAGTTCAGTCTATTTCCAAGAAATCAACCGCGAAGAAACACGATTGGCAATATCCAAACTATTTGCGTGGTGTGGAACAAGAAAACTGAAGGCAAGGACAGAGTCCACTTGTCGATCGAGCCCAATTGCTTGCAGTGCGGCTAGAGCGATTGCTTTGGAAGCGGACGGCCATCCATAAAAGCCTCGACGCAGGATCCACCTAACACCGAACAACACGTTCAACATCGGCAGATCACCGCAAATTGCTTACCACTCGTTGTCAATACGAACGGCTGGAGATTTCGCGGAGCACTTCACCGACCTGACGACTGAGCGGTCCGCTGCAATGCAACAACGACAACGCCCAAACCCGACAAATTGCAGACAGTCCGCTCGGCCGCGTCACGCCGTTTCATCGGACGAAAAAAGGTGAACCGGCCGACGCTCTTGACCTTTTTGCTCAACGACGACGTACGTCACCTCTGCTTCGGTCAACTTTTCAGTTTGCCCGCCACGGTCAGCTTCAACCTCAACGTGCATGGTGATCGACGATCGCCCAACGCGTATTTGACGGGTCCAGAAACTGACAACGTCACCAATGAAGACCGGTCGATGAAATTCGACACTCTTCATCCCTACCGTCACGATCGGCTGATCGCCGTGACCAAGTCGACGAATTTCGTGATACGCACCAACAGCCCCAGCTTGGTCGATGTAGCTGAGTAGCACACCGCCAAAAATGGTGCCATGCGGATTGGTATCACGCGGCATCATGACAACTTTGATCGCTAAGTGTCGTTCATTCATGGTTTTGCAATACCAGAGCGTCAAATCTCCACCGCATCTCATCATCCGTGAATTGGCTGTTGTTCATAGCTCGTTTTGAAATTACCCCACGAACCGCGGGTGCCCTTACCATTTTACCATCCAATTGGCAGACGACCTTTTTTCCTAGGTGCTGCCCTGTGGCTTCAGCCAATCGCTTCTCAGCGAGAGGCTTAAATGCGAGTGAGATCACATGACGATTGTCAGGATTCCGCGAACAAGTGACAGGTGTAACATCATTTGCAGGGACGATCGGCTTGGCCTGCAAATCGATTTTCTCGCCTGTTTCCGGAAAGGAACTCAGACAACCTTTCCGTATCGAAAGCTTCTGCCAATTGAAATGCCAACTCCACGCGTTCGCCCGCAGCGGCGCACCCCGCCTAACCGAGTGTGATTGCAATGAGCAATAGTAGGAAAGTGCAGTTGTTAACCATGATCCGACGTCCCAGAGGTTTGACCATCGACCGCTTGAACACCATTCAACAGCCGAGAGCATCAGCCCTCCGCTCTTTCACAACCCTCAACTAAAACACCGATCGACAATGACTGATTTCTGTGGCTCAAATTCGATCCGTAAATCGCCTCGATCTATCCATTGATTCGCAACGCTTATTTGCGAATTATACCACAAAGCTGATCACTAAACCCGCGCTAACGACCGATTCAATTTAACAATGACTTATTGAAACAGGGTTGCGAGTGCCGCGTCAAATTGGCCGTTAGTCAGCACGGGGCTGATCCCGGCATCACGTGCCGCTTTTAACCGATCCACATGCACATGCGGGCCATAGGCAAGCAGATGCGCGTCGGGGCACCGCTCGGCACACTGTTCAACGATCTCAGGCAACAAGCCACTTCGTGTCGACAGATCAACGATCACGTAGTCGATCGATTCAACGTCGTCGTCCGGCAGCCGACCGCTGATCCGAAACCGTTTCCCAAATCGCTCTGCCGCAGACTTCACTCGCGACGAGAACATCAGGTCCCCGGAGAGCATCAGCACCATGTCCTGGGCCTTCGATTCACTCATGGGTTTCGCTTCTCGATTTCGCCCTTCATGAAATTCAATCCGTCGGTGGCGAGTGTGATTTCATCCTTATACATCCGCCGCCAAATCTTTGTGGCTGCAGCGATCTCGGGTAGTGCCAATCCAAATGCCTCAATGACTAACCAACCGTCGTAGCCACTGCTAACGATCGCATCAAAGTTTTCATCCCAGCGAACCGCACCCTCACCCGGTGTGCTTCGATCATTTTCACTGATGTGAATGTGGAACAATTTATTACCACCTGCCTTGACAGCATCAGTAACTGATTTTTCTTCGATATTGGAATGAAACGTGTCGTACATCATCCCGCAGGCCGGATGATCAACGTCACGCGCGAATCTCGCCGAATCTGCGTGCGTATTCAGCAGGTAGCACTCAAATCGATTCAATGCTTCGACGCCGAGTTTCACTCCGACATCGCCTGCATGCTCAGCCACTTGCCGCATGCTATCGACGCCCCATTTCCATTCGTCTTCGGTTGGACCAGCACCGCTGAAAAACCCGAGCGCAGAGTGGTATGGACCGACCAAAGTTTCAACACCAGCTGCGGCACAAAGATCCAAGGTCTTTTTGGTCAAATCGACGCCCTTGGCTCGCACCGCTGCGTCCGCAGAAATCGGATTATCTTCTTCACCTCGAATCGTTACGGCAGTTCGAGCCAACCCGAGGGAATCGAGCTGGTTTCCTAATACGGCGTAGTCGAGATCAAGGTTGAACATCGGGATTTCAACCCCGTCATAACCTGCTGCTTTCAATTGCTCACAGACGGGCAGCATCTCGTCGTTCACTTCGCCGCTCCACAGCAGCAGATTCATACCGTATTTCATCGCGATCTCAAATGGTTAGGGTGATCTGGGAATTATTTTTCTGGATCAGGCCTGTGGAAGTTTCCGGGCAGGCCCGTGGAAGTTTTGGGTCAGGCTGGCGGGAGAAATGGATAGCGTTGCGTTTCATTCGGAGAGCTCAGCAATTCCCCGCGACGAGATTCTACCAATTTCTCGGCCTGCGGTAGCCAGTCCTGAATCGCTTGCGGCAACGGTGGCAAACGGACCCGCTGCAACACTTGATTCACGCGAAATAACAGCGTTTCGTGATCACGATAGTCATATAAAAACTGAATTTTGATAAATCGCTCGATGACTGCAACTAACCCGTCGGTCGACTTGCCAGTAATGATATCAACACAGCGTTGCACATCTTTCGACGCGACCACTTCAACGGCTGCGTAATATCGATCGCAGAGGCTACTGTCATCACGAATCCAAAATGAATCCAATAACATCTCGATCAAGATATGGGCAACAAAGGTTGGCCGAAAACCGGCATCACCTGGCAATCGATCTCGTAGTTCCACAGCCAATTGCAAGTTCAGCTCTGCAAAGGCTCGGGTGGCATGAAACCAACGATCATCCTCGACGTGCTGAACAACACCCCGAGCGACCAAGCGGAGCGTGCGGTCATCGCTTTGCAGGAATGGCTCGGCAGCCCGTGCACGGGCGCGAATCCGCCGATCCACCATCGATAACCAATCGGGAATCCCAGTCGCCGCGGCCATCATTGGCTCGTCGAGGAATGGGACTGCATGACTCAAAAAGTTCATCCCGTAAGCGTAGCCAAACTGAGTATTTTTGTAACCCACCACCTGCGTTCAATTTGCTCAGCAACGTTATTCCCGCGGCAATATTCACTCCGACTCTACACGCCTGACCGACTTCCGACGACGACACAGACGGTTGATTGACTCTCCAAATTGATCCAACTTCGCGATCCGATGACTAGACGGGTACACTAAGTAGACTTTTGCGTTTGACCTAACGCTCACCCAACGCGCTCCCACGACTTCGCATGCCACGCTTGCCGCTATTGTTATTACTGCTGCTGACCGCTCCCGTGACGACGGCCGAAGAAGCGGTTCGTTTTAACCGTGATATCCGACCGATTCTGTCCGAAAACTGCTTTCAATGTCACGGACCAGATGAAAACGCCCGCGAATCTGACTTGCGTTTGGATACAGAGCGGGCCGCAAAGGAAATTGCAATCGTCCCGCGTGACAGCTCGCAAAGCGAAATGGTCCATCGGATGGTAACGGATGACCCAGATACTCTCATGCCGCCGCCCGATTCGGGAAAATCACTCACCGCGGAAGAGATCGAACGGATTCGTCGTTGGATCGACCAAGGAGCGGCCTACGAAAAGCATTGGTCGTTCATTCCACCCGTTCGCGTCTCGATACCGTACAGCAAGGCCAATCCGCGTCACCCAGTTGATCGCTTCATCGCAGCAAGACTAGCAACCAAAGGATTGACTGCCGCTCCTCGTGCGAATCGCGAAACGCTGATTCGTCGCGTCACGTTTGATCTGATTGGACTGCCGCCAACGATCGACGAGATCGACCAGTTCTTGGCGGATGATTCACCAGATGCCTACCCTCATTTGCTTGACCGCCTATTATCGAGGCCCGAGTTCGGCGAACGCATGGCTGCTAATTGGCTCGATGCTGGCCGCTACAGTGACACTTATGGCTACCAGGTTGATCGGGATCGCTTTGTCTGGCCATGGCGGGATTGGGTGATCAACGCATTCAACGAAAACATGCCATACGACCAATTCATCACCGAGCAACTGGCGGGTGATTTATTACCTGATGCGACTCGCCAACAGATTTTAGCGACTACCTTCAATCGTTTACATCCGCAAAAGGTCGAAGGCGGAAGCACACCGGAGGAATTCCGCATTGAGTACGTCGCCGATCGAACGCAAACCATGGCAACTGCGATGCTGGGTTTGACATTTGAGTGTTGCCGATGCCATAGCCACAAATACGATCCGTTCAGCCAGAAAGAGTATTACCAACTGTCTGCTTTTTTCGACAACATCGATGAAGCCGGGCTGTACTCTTACTTCACTCCCTCGGTCCCCACGCCAACGCTAACGCTGCCTAACGCATCTCAACAGGCCGCAACCGAAACTCACGCACAAACGGTTGAACAACTAGAACGTGAGCTACCGAGTTTACTGAGCGAACGGACCGCCGATGCGAAGGAGTTTCTGGGATCTTTTGAAAATGCTTTGCCTGACAACTTTTGGGCCGCGCCGGTCAAGGCACTCGATTTTGAGGAATCCCCACCGGGAGGAAATCTATTGGTCGCTGGGATCGACGGCAAAGCATTTCAATTGACCGGTGACGACGCCGTCGGCGCGGGGGTTGGCAACTTTCCCCGCTGGCAACCGTTCTCGGTTTCGTTGTGGATCAAAACACCCGACCACAAACAGCGTGCTGTCGTCTTTCATCGATCACGGGCTTGGACTGACGCTGGCAGTCGTGGCTACCAACTGTTGATCGAAGATGGCAAGCTCAGCTGGTCGTTGATTCACTTTTGGCCGGGCAATGCCATGCGTATTCGCATGAACGAAACGATTCCGATCGACACCTGGGTCCACGTCACGGTGACCAACGACGGCTCAAGTCGCGCAGACGGACTAAAGATCTATATGAACGGAGAACTCGCCAAAACCGAGATAGTACGAGACCAATTGACGAAACAGATCACCGGTGGTGGAGGCGACAACATCACCATCGGCGAGAGATTTCGTGACCGCGGATTCAAAGGGGGCAGCGTCGATCGGATGCGCATCTTTGATGTTGAACTCACTGGTTTGGAAGCCAAACATATCGCCCGTCTTGAAACGAGCACAGCAAACAGCGACACCGACGATAACAACTCGAACACATCTAATCTGACGTGGCGGCAGCGATGGGAACGCGATCCTATCACCTGGATCGACCATGCACTGCAACGACACGATCCAGTCGTGATCGAAAGTAAGAAAACAATCGCAGCAGCCAGACAAAAACAATTCCAAACAGAGGATTCACTACAAGAGATCATGGTGATGCGAGAACGCAAGCAACGGCGAACCACTTACCTGCTGATTCGTGGTGCTTACGACAATCGTGGTGAGGAGGTAGAAGCGATGACCCCTGCATCGCTGCCATCATTTGACGACGAACTGCCAAGGAATCGACTTGGATTTGCTCGTTGGTTGTGTGATCCCAAACATCCACTGACAAGTCGCGTGGCCGTCAATCGTTTGTGGCAGCTCTGTTTCGGCACAGGCTTGGTTCGTACGCCGGAAGACTTTGGCAGCCAAGGTGCACCCCCAACGCACCCTGAGTTATTGGACTGGCTGGCCGTTGAATTCATCGAGAGTGACTGGGACGTAAAACGCATGCTGCGAACCTTAATGACATCCGAAACTTATTGTCGCGAGAGCCATTCCACCGATTCAAAACATGAAATGGTCGATCCAGACAATCGATGGCTGGCGCGTCACCCAAGCTACCGTCTACCGGCTGAAATGCTCCGAGACAATGCGTTGGCTCTTGGCGGCCGATTGGTTTTGAAACAGGGCGGACCGCCCGTGAAACCGTACGAATTAGAAGCATCCTTCAAGCCTTCGAAGCCAGACGACGGAGAAGGCTTGTATCGTCGCAGTCTATATACCTACTGGAAGCGGACCGGTCCCGCGCCGGCAATGATGACATTCGACGCAGCCAAACGCGATGTATGCCGCGTTCAAAGAGAAAAAACCTCGTCACCACTACAAGCGTTGGTGCTTCTAAACGGCCCACAATATGTGGAAGCAGCACGTGGACTTGCTGAAGACCTCAGTCGACAGCACGGCGTCACTGGCGTTCAAAATTCAATTGAAATTGCGTTCCGCATGATGACTAGCCGTACGGGAGACACAACCGAAATCGACATTTTGGCTTCGCTTTATCGAAGCCAATACAACTACTTTTCAGCAAAACCAGATCGCGCGTCGGCCTTCCTGGGGATCGGACGGGCTGCACCGTTATCCCACCTGGACCAGAACCATGTAGCAGCACTAACGGTCGTCGTGGGAGCACTGCTGAACTATGACCAGAGCATGATGAAACGTTAGCGGGACAGATGAACCGATGCACCTCAACCCGCGGCGAAATGCCAAATTGTTTTTCCCAAACACACCATATAATCGCTCAGCAATCGACATTGAGATACGAAATTAATGACAACGTTACTTTCACGCCGCACAGTTCTGCAACAGACCGGCATCGGTCTGGGTAGTTTGGCACTGCAACAGATGCTGATGGGCTCGGACTTAGTCCCCGAGGCAGCTGGCCGTCCCGGTGTCCTGCCATCTCTCCACCATCCGGCAAAAGCCAAACGGGTCATTTATCTATTCCAATCGGGTGGCCCCTCCCAGATGGACCTCTACGACTACAAGCCGTTACTGAATGAAAAACAGGGCACCGAACTACCGGATGCGGTGCGACAAGGCCAACGCTTGACCAGCATGAGTGGTAATCAATCAAGCTTGCCACTAGTTGGTTCACCGTTCAAATTTGAACAACATGGGGACAGCGGTACCTGGATGAGCGAACTGCTACCGTACACAGCTAAAATCGCCGACGACATATGCGTGGTGCGTTCGATGTTCACCGAGGCGATCAATCACGGGCCAGGCGTGACCTTTCTGCAAACCGGCAGCATGTTCCCCGGTCGCCCCAGCATGGGCGCTTGGCTCGACTATGGATTGGGGAACGAAAACGAAAATCTGCCAGCATTCGTCGTCATGGTGACCAAGAACAAGGGAGGTCAACCACTGGTGTCACGACTTTGGGGCAGCGGCTTCCTGCCCAGTCGACATCAAGGAGTGAGATTCCGAAGTGGTAAAAACCCTGTCCTTTACCTAAGCAATCCTGATGGCATTGAAGCCGAAAGTCGGCGAGCCACGATGGACGCGCTACAGCAATTGCACCAAATGCAAATCAATCGCGACCAGGATCGGCAAGTTGAGACACGAATCGCACAGTATGAGTTAGCGTTTCGGATGCAGGCTTCCATTCCCGAAGCAACTAATTTCGACGATGAACCGGCACATGTGTTGGACGACTACGGCCCCGATGTCAAAAACCCAGGATCCTTCGCCGCCAATTGCTTGATGGCACGACGACTGGCTGAAAGAGGCGTCCGGTTCATTCAACTTTACCATCCGGGCTGGGATCATCACGGCGGACTCCCAAAAGGTTTACCGGGACAGTGTCGCGAAACGGACCAACCTTCTGCCGCCCTTGTCCGAGATCTGAAACGCCTCGGATTACTTGATGACACACTCGTTATATGGGGCGGTGAATTTGGCAGGACGAACTATTGCCAAGGCAAATTAACCGAAAACAATTTTGGACGTGACCATCATCCGAAGTGTTTCAGCCTATGGATGGCCGGGGGTGGCGTCAAACCAGGCATGTCCTATGGAGAAACTGATCCATACGGCTACAACATCGTCGAGCAGGGTGTTCACGTCCACGATTTACAGGCGACCGTGCTACACCTCATGGGGATCAACCACGAACGTCTGACGTTCAAATATCAAGGTCGGCAATTCCGCTTGACCGACGTACACGGCCAAGTCGTCAACGGCGTAATCAACAAGGGGTGAGCCCCCGTGAAGAAACCCTGCGAAAAAACTCAGGCAGGAACCTTTCGGCCTGGGTCTCCCGACTTGATGGGTGACCTGCCTTGAATCGCCGTTGGCCTGATGCGCCGCTGCGACCATGGCGAGCGGCTCGGCCTTCTCGACCATGCTCAGCGCGAACGAAGCTCGCTGGCAATTCCAGTAAGTTCTTGAGGGAACAAAATCCTGCTCACACAGGCCGGCATCATTGACTAGAATATTGTTTCGTAGCCACTACTTCTTTTCGCCGATCCCCTCGTTCGCCCCAATGCCAATTCGAGTCAAGTGCAACTGCGGCAAGGCATTGAATATCCCAGATGCAGCAGCTGGGAAGGTCGTGAAGTGTCCTGGATGCGGAAAGTCGCTCCGGATTCCAGCTGGGGCGTCTGCTGCCCCCGCAATGCCCGCACCCGCACCCGCAAAGCCGGCACCCGCACCAGTCTCCAGCGGAATTGAAGACTTACTCGCTGAAGAGGGCATGAACCAGATCGTCGAAGCGATCTGCCCTGCTTGTCGTGCGGAGATGAAGGCGGACGCTGTACTGTGTGTCAAATGCGGCTATCACAAAGAATCGGGGATGCAATTTGATTCGCACAAAACTGCCGGAGTCGACATCGACCATGGCACTTTGGCGTTACAAAAAGCAGCGGACGATATGCTCCAAGCCAAGCAGATGCAGGAGAAGATGCTCAAAGGACCTGGGATGCCCTGGTGGGCCTTGGCATTAGTGCTGTTTGTGCTTGGTAGTGGATTGACGATCGCAGTCCTCGCCGTCAATGCCTCAAGACGCGTCGACCAGGATGTCGACTTCAACCCGATGGGACTCTTCCTGCTGCTCTCTGGCATCGCAGTCGGGCTGGTCGCACTCGGTGGCTATGGGATGATCCTAGTGCATGCTGTTAAAGCGACCGGAAAGAAAGGCCTGCTCGCCCTGATTCCGCCTTATGCGTTGTACTACGTATTCGTAAACTTCCGAGAAACATGGAAATATCTCGCTGCGATTGCGGTGATGGGCACAGCCTGTGGAGTGCTGGTGGCCCAGGCAACGGCAAGGGGCGTCTTCTAGGAAGCCGAAAACGTTATCCCCTTCTCCGCGTAGAACCGGCGGCACTGGGTACGTGCCAGCCGTAGCACGACCAGCCAAACCTTGCGGGCTGTGTGAAAAACTGCCTGTGCCGCTTGAATCGCCCCCTCGATTCGCCAGAAAGGACATTCGCTGCGATCCCTGCGATCATGATCGCAGGGTTCGCCGATGAAGAACGAAGGTGCACATCTGAAAGGTGCCGGCCTTGCCTTCCTAAGTTCCCGCCTGGAAGTAGGTCTCTTCGTAAGGTTGAATGACGACGAATCCATTGCCGGCGAATTGAGTTTGGATTGACTCACCACTTCCGCGTCCCACGAACGTTTTAAGTGAAACATCGGTCTTAATTTGCGGCTCGAGCGTTCCCGACCAGGCCACCGTCGCATTCGGGTCAGTGGTGATAGGACTGTTAGGCGTGACCATCAAAGTGAGTGGATCATAGTGGGTGGTAAACGCCACCATCCCAGACCCTTGCAAACGGATGTTGAACAAGCCGCCAGCTAGCATGGAAGAGACTTTCTTCATCATCTTGATCTCGTACTGGATTGTCGGCTCAAACGCCAACAAATCGTTGCCGTTAACAAATAGGGTTTCGCCTTGCAAATTCAGGATGGTAATCTTTTTACCACTATCAGCAAGATAAACCTGCCCCACTCCTTCGGCCTTGGTCAACCGAGCGCCCTCCCCGGAAACAGCTTTTTTCAACAAGTTCCCAATGCCTTGTTCTAAGATTCCTTCTCGAACAAATTTCACATTGCCACGATAGGCAACCATCGACCCCATTTTCGTCCAAAGCGTACCGTCGAGATTCAATTCAAGCATTCGCTCGGATTCCATCTCAAACACACCCTGCCCACGATCTTGTTGTCGTGTTTGCTGCACGAATTCTTCGATACTGTAACGATTCACACTTATATCTCCGGAAAAGAGTAGGCAGTCAAATTTCCAAACTCACCCGCACTGAAACCAACCAATGAGAGGCGAGGGATCGTCAATCAATTCTGGTTGTGTTGATATTCGGGATTAGGTTTCATTGGATCCGCACCGACGTTCGAACGCCAACGCTCCAACTGATTTGACAAATCAGCAACCACAGCTGGTTCATCGTTCGCTCGATTTCTCGTTTCGCCAAGATCCTGACGGAGGTTGAACAGAGATAGCTGACCGTCCTCCAATGACTCGATTAGCTTCCAATCTCCCGAGCGGACCACGCTGGAAGGAAAACTAGATGGATGCCGATTGTAATGGGGGTAGTGCCAATAGATCGCTTCACGTGGCAGTTCTTTACCACCAGACAAAAGGCTGACCAGACTGACCCCGTCCATGTGCTGGTGGGGGCGAAGCGGCTGGCCGGTCGCTTCCAGGATCGTGGGATAGAAATCGGTGCTAATCACGGGCACCGTGGACACACTACCAACAGCAGATTGACCTGGCATTCGAATAATCAACGGCACTCGAAGCCCCCCCTCGAAATTGCTTCCTTTGTTGGCTCGAAGAGGTGAATTATCGGTGGCCTTTACAAACCCACCATTGTCACTGGTAAGAATAATCAGGGTACGATCTTCCAAGGACAGTGATTCGAGAGTCTTCAGCACGCGGCCAACACTCTCATCCACGCTTTCAACCATCGCCGCATACGCAGGTGGTCCCTGACGCCTCTCTTTTTTAACTCGCTCATAGCGAGCAACCTTATCTGCTTTACCTTGCATTGGGGTGTGAACCGCGTAATGCGAGAGCATCAGAAAAAATGGTTGGTCAGTGTTCTGACGTATGAATATCTCGGCTTCCTCTGCCAAGCGATCGACGAGGTAATCCCCGGGCTTACCAGACAAAGGTGATTTTTTGACAAGAACCTTTCCCGTAGTCGGAATTTTCCAACTCCCTTTAAAAGGATAGAAGTAACTTCCGGGAGCACCGTAATCCCGACCAGCCACGTTAACGTCAAACCCCTGGTGCTCGGGATAGTAATAGGTTTCGGTTCCCAAATGCCACTTGCCCATGAACGCGGTCCGATAGCCTGCTTCACGAAGCGTTTCTGCAATCGTCACCTCTTCCAAGGGTAAGTTCGACAAGTAACGCCCCTCACGCATTCGATGGCGTTCACGATCCCAGCGTCCTGACGGCAACCACTGCGTGAGCAATAGCCGTGCTGGATACTTCCCCGTCATGATCGCGGCCCGCGTCGGCGAACAGACGTTACAGGCCGCATAGGCATCGGTGAACCTAGTACCCAAAGAAGCAAGCCGATCAATGTTGGGCGTTTGGTAATAGTCACTGCCGTAGCATCCGAGATCTTTCCATCCCAGATCATCCACTAACACAAAAACGACATTCATCGGACGCTCGACCGATTGAGCAGGAACATCTTTTGTTAGCGTGACCAGGACCAAACACAGGGGCAGGGCCCATCGGAGTGCTAGCCATCTTCGCTGATCGATTTCGGCAGAACGAGATACGGAAATCAAAGCACAATCTTGAATCATCAAACTAAGGCTCAGACACAATTTGTTGCGGTTATCGAAAACGTACACGAGTGTGGCATCTGGATCTGGCTAGCGTTCCAGATCGATTTCGATTTTCCCATCACCCGTTGGCTCACCGTCAAGCAGCCAGGACAGATTGAAACGGGCAACCTGAGATGCTCCCTTTGGTCCTCCTTCAAAATGCAAGAAGATCCAACCTTCACTGGGTGTTCCGGGACGGCCAGCATCGAGCGAGGAATAACCACTCTTTCCATCGTAGACCAAGCGTTTGACCGGCCACGTCTTGCCCCCATCCAAGCTGGCCCAAACAGTTGCACGTTCGCGGGTCGCCTTGGGCGTATCAAGGTTACTAAAAATCAAAATGTCTTTGCCATGAACAGGTAGTCGCACCAATCCCCCCATACAACCGTAAGATCGATGCTGGTGACCATCGGGCAGGATTTCGACGACCTGCCAATCTTTCCAAGTCTGGCCACCATCGTCACTCCACGCTGCACGACGACGCGTGTTTCGCGGGCGCTCCTGCCAATGGACGCGAGAATTGTAGTAGAGACGTCCGTCGGCGAGCTCAACCAACGTTGCCTCCCCTGTGCCGTTTTCGGGGAACGGATCGCTTGTCAGCCAACTCTTGCCACCGTCGTCGCTGTAAATGGCATTGGTGTAATGAAATGGCCACTGACTGCGATCGTTCTTGTTTGCATACCATCGACTTGGTCGCACCAAGCGACCGCGATGCTTGCCGTGCCGCAAGGTGATGCCATGCTCGTTCATGTGCATCGACGGCAGATTTCCTTGTGAATCAGGCGAGAGGGTTGTCGCCTCGGGCTTCCACGTCTTTCCGTCATCGGAGCTACGATAAATCGTCAGCTTGGCGGGTGGATGATGGGCCTCAACAAACGCCAAAATATCACCGGTCTGTTCATCGACCGTCATCCCACCACCTTGAAAACCGGGATCAGCGATCATGATTTCGTCGCTCCAAGTCTTTCCACCATCTTCACTGCGACGAACACGCACGTTTGAATTACCAAACGAAGCGATCACCGTTCCCTTCATCGTGACCACAACATTGGGAAACCGTTCATTGCTGAACACGGTCGCCATCTCCATCGCAGGCGTGCCCAAAAACGATTGAGCACTTCCTTCCACTGCTTGGCCAGACGCAGGCAGTCCTGCGGCGACAACTGTCAACAGTATGAAACAAAAAATATGATTAGTTCTTGACATCGGTTGTATTCTCAGCATTTTGATCAAACTCGGCCTTTTAATTTCATCTCGCTCGCCAATTGCCGCTGGTACTTTGCGTGTCCGGCAGTATCTTCTTTTGCATGTTTGCTGTAGTAGATCATTCCAAGTGCCCGACGATTTCGCGTGCTGGACCGGTTTCCATCTGCCCGGTGAATCGTCATCGCATCATGAACCAGCAAGTCACCGGGCCTAGCACACAGCGGAACTTCGCGTTCCGTTTCACCTGCAAGCGGATAATCCGTGATGCCCTGGCTGAAGCCCAACGTACCAGTTCGCTGATGTGACCGCAGTGGTTGACGGTGTGAACCCGGAATGTAGCGTACACACCCATTCTCCTCATCGACCTCATCGAGGGCCAACCACATCGTCACCGCCATAGGAGGATCCAACATGAAATAGAAAGCATCTTGGTGCACAGGCGTCGGTTGATTCACACCGGGCGACTTATTGAAATACTGAAGATTTTTTGGAACAACAGGGCCAGCAAGGCACTTTTCCGCAACTTGTCGAAATCTGCCCTCGGTCATGAGTGCATGAAAATAATCATCATGCTTCCACATCTGCTGGATTTGCTTCAGAGATTCAGGCTGCTGCTGATCCTCGTAAAAAACTTGTTCGGATGGCATCGCCGGTACTCGTTCCTGGATGTAACGCCGCACATGCTCCACCAATTCCGTCACTTCGTCGGGTGAAAGAAACTGTCGGCCAACGAAAAAGCCGTCAGTGCGGTACCGGTCCAACCATATTTTATCGTGGATCATACCCCCAAGTTTAGCAACTTTGAGATGGCGTTTGGAACTCCTAACCAAGTAGCGGTAACGTTTTGCAAAATTGAATTGATTCCCTCATCGTTTACCCCAAGCACGCCGAATCGCTGCGACACAGCCTCACCTCACAATCCCCCACATCCAACCGTGATGCAAAAAAACGATCAGTGTGAGACTTACTAAGCCAAAGCCATCAAGTAGGTGACTAGGACCATTCATTCGGCACCCCGAAAACAACTACCATCGATCAACAACCCAATGACGATTGGAATCCTGGGAACGAGATTCGTTGAATCTTGCTGCGGCCCAATTGGGGAAAGCGCAAGAAAAGAGCGAATTACTTGATTTGCATTCGGTCTACTAGCGTTACATGGCCAGGCAGCCTGGGGGCTACAATCACGCCGTCGGTGACACCAGTACCTCATCATGGCACCGAGCATCCCCTATCTCGTTCACTCCCCAGCCGTTCCTAGTTGCACCGAGATTTAGCGATGAAAGAAGCCTCTTCGAATCGCCGCGAATTCTTATCAACATCGGCGAAGGTCGCTGGAGCGATCACTGCCGCGGGAACCGCTTTGAACCCTTGCGACAAGCAGGCAAGTGCACAAGATCAAACGGGCACACTCGCACAACAACGAGTTGGGCCAAATGACCAATTGACACTTGGCGTGATCGGTATCGGGCCAACATGCAGGTATGACTCGGTAGCAATGTTAAAATTCGACGACATTCGCTGCATCGCCATCGCCAATGTGCAAGAGAGTCGGCACGAAACGAGGAAGAAGTTAGTCGACAGCCATTACGGCAACTCAAATGGTGATTTACACAATGACTTTCGCGAGCTGCTCGATCGCCGACGGTGCAACTGGCGTACTACGACAATCCTTAAAGAACGAGTTTCCTGATGCCTGTAGGTTGGATCAA
>JAYZAR010000124.1:0-10321 GCA_036339635.1 Planctomycetota bacterium
GTTGCTGTGTCCCTCGCTTAATTTCGCGCTGTGGAACGGCTTCATGAAATACCCGGCGATTCAAACGGGCACCTCGATCTGTTGGATCAACTCCGAGATGAGATGGGTCGCTTCTTCTAAGCTGCTAGAAACGCTCCGCAACGCAACCCTGTGACCGACGACGGCAACCGCTAATTCTTGGACATCATCAGGCACCACAAACTCACGGCCCAGCAAAACTGCTCGAGCTTGGGCCGCGCGGAGGAGCATCTTGGAACCACGCGGACTGCAACCAATTCTTAGACGGGAATCCCGGCGTGTGGCATTCGCCAACGCGACTACATAATCTGCAACCTTTCGATCCACCTTGGTATCTCGCACAATCTGTTGCAAGCTAATCAGCTCATCTCGATGCATGGCCGGGTCGAGATGAAAATTCGGATCATCGGTCGGTTGGTCCAGAAGCAACTCTACTTCGTTTTCATGATCTGGATAATTCATCGACAATCGCAACAGAAATCGGTCCAGTTGTGATTCGGGTAAAGGAAAGGTACCCTCGTAACCACTTGGGTTTTGCGTCGCGATTACGATGAATGGTTGTTCCAAGTCGTAACGCTGCCCGTCGATTGTGACCTGACCCTCCGCCATCGCCTCCAGCAACGCGCTCTGCGTGCGTGGTGAAGCTCGGTTGATTTCATCTGCAATCAATAGGTCGCAGAAAATCGGACCGGGGCGGAATTCAAAGGTGCCCGCGCCGGGTTGGAAAATTGAACTTCCCAAAATATCAGCGGGTAATAGGTCGGGAGTGCATTGCACGCGTTGGAAACTTAAATCGATCAAGGCTGCTACGGACTTTGCCAGAGTCGTCTTGCCAACGCCCGGGACATCTTCCAATAAAACGGAGCCCTCTGCCAGCATGGCGATTAAGACCGAATCGATCACATTACTCTTGCCGCGAATAACTAGGTTCAATTGTTTTCGAACCTGCCCGATTTTATTTAGAAGCTGCTGGCGGGTCTTTGCATCTTGCGCGTCACCCGGCGGTACTCCTTCGGATTCGATATCGCCATCATGGTTGTCGGTGGGAACTATCAAGATAGCATCCAAGTGCGAGGGGTGAATTTATTTTTGGGAATCGGAGTCGGTTGATAAGTCACTCCGCTGAAATTCGCGATCCCGGTGTGGCGTCTCTGCTCGCCATTTTATTGTATGATTTCGGCGAATCTAGAAGCAAACCACTGCATTTGCCGATCACGAAAATACCACTTTCACAAACTCCATCTTCATAAATAGGGCATGAGACGACGCCGGCCGACCACGCCAATCGAGGGAACCCGATGGTCCATCCAACTGACCGATGATCAAAGCCGCACTTTAATCGATCCGGTCACTGGGGTGGCTTACCATAGTGCCTCGGGCGGTTTAGCGGAAACCAAGCACGTCTATCTTGATAATAGTGGTGTGAGTGAGCGTTTGAGACGCCGGCAGACCACCGCAGTCCTGGAGGTCGGACTCGGCTTGGGGATGGGGTTATTGGCCACGCTGGACGCGGCGATTATTCATCGTTGCGAGCTGCGCTACGTGGCAATTGAAAACAGTTGGCTTCCTGCTGAGATCTTGCAGGAACTGAAGCTTGATGAGTTTTTGACCAAGCCTTCGCTCGCTTCTGATTTTTGTGCCTGGCGGGCTTCTTTTGGGCAAGAAGTTCCCGCAGGTCGCTTCCAACGTGCGTTTGGTCCGCTGCAGCACGTCACGATCGAGCACTGCAACGCGATTGACTGGCATTCACAAGATGAAACAAGATTTAACGCGATTTATTTTGATCCTTTCGCCCCGGATGTAAATCCAGAACTATGGTCACTTTCTTTCATCAAGCGAATGCATGGGAAGTTGGCTCCCGGTGGCAAGTTAGTGACTTATTGCGTGAATCGAAAAGTTCGGCAAACACTCGCTGATGCCGGTTTCACTCCGCAACGTGTACCGGGCCCCAGCGGCGGGAAGCGAGAAGTGATGGTCGCAAAGTTCTGAATTTCACTCACGCATCGATGTCGTTAGCCCAGATTCATTAGCAAGCTTCAAGCAGCAAATTTCCGCCTGATGCCAGGCCGAAAGAAATAAAACAAAATAGCGAGAGGATAGGTCATTCCTACGCACGCGACAGACACAGCCAAGACAATTCCCAACGCGGATGCTCCTCCCGCCCCGATCGCGTCACCAGCAACGTTTTCAATTAGCGGAAGGTAGATGATCGAATATTGCACGACACTTGAAATCGCAGCTGCAATGATCGTGTAGGCGGCATAAACGAGCGATACTTGCCGTGCCCATGCGCGCATTTTAAGCAAGCCCAAACCAGCGGCTACCAGGGCCGTGCAGAGAAATAAATCCAATGTGCCGATCACACCGGTGACCAATCGGTAGGCTGGCTGATCTGCTGTATCTCCGAGCGGGATCGGTCCCAAATCAACCGCACCTCCAATCGCTGAGAAAGCTAAGGTCGAAATTGCGATAACCAATCCACTTGCGCCAAATAGCAAGTGGAGAATGGCAAAAATGGTGACGCCGACGGGCCGATTCGAGATCTCAGCTTGCGAAGTTTGATCGGGCACGGGCATTTTTGCCTTTCAGGTGCGTCAGAAGCGTAAATCGTCGACAACGAACATAGCGAATGTTTTGGGTTGTCGCCCACCTTGACCGATCTGATCACACGTTTTTTGTCGATCGTTTTGGAATCCTCCGCGCTATCGCGGGGCGATCCACGGCTGACCGGTGCTCGCCTCGAATTTGGGCGAATACGATTTTTTCTACAGGATCTTAATTGCGCCGCGACAGGAGCGTATCGCGGCGGATCCGGTTAAGCGGTGTGAATCGCTCGGCCCTCGACTCCCATCGCGGCTTCATGAACTGCCTCGGCAAGGGTTGGGTGAGCGTGACAGGTTCGCGCGATGTCCTCGCTACTGGCACCAAATTCCATCGCGGTCGCCGCTTCGGCGATTAAGTCACCTGCTCGTGAACCAATGATATGAACGCCGAGTACTCGGTCTGTCTCGGCATCGGCCAGAATTTTGACACGTCCATCGATGTCACCCAAGGTCCTCGCGCGTCCATTAGCACCAAATGGACAAGTTCCTTTTTTGTACTCAACGCCGCCCTCCTTAATCTGCTCTTCGGTCTGGCCAACGGATGCAATTTCCGGGTGCGTGTAAACGATCGCCGGAATCACACCGTAATTCATATGACTTTTGATTCCTGCCATTTGTTCAACACAAACGATTGCTTCTTCCATTGCCTTGTGAGCCAGCATCGCCCCGCCAATGCAATCACCAATCGCGAAGACGTTTTCAACGGAGGTTTCGTAGTGTGCATTGACAGGTATGAAGCCTTTGCCATCCGTTTCCAACCCAATTGATTCCAATCCTAAATCGTCGGTTGCTGGCCATCGTCCCGTCGCTAACAAAACTCGGTCGCAATGAATGTCTTCGCCATCTTTCACCTTGACGACGCATTGGTCTCCGTCCCAGGTCGCCGATTCAACGAAGGTCGAGGTGCGAATCTGAATCCCTTGCTTCTTAAAAGAACGGTGTGCCAATGCAGCGAGTTCGCCGTCGATTCCGGGCAGGATATGGTCCAATGCTTCTAAGACAATCACTTCGCTGCCTAATCGATTCCAAACGCTCCCTAATTCCATCCCGATATAGCCACCACCAATTACCACCAAACGTTTTGGAACTTCAGGAAATGACAGCGCAGTCGTGCTATTGCCGATGCGATCATTATCCTCGGATATACTGCGAAGCTTGGCGGGGATGCTACCTGCACAAATTAAAATACGTTCCGCTTCGATTTGAATCGGTTCGTCGCCATCGACCTGCACCGTGTGTATATCTCGAAACCGTCCACGGCCTCGATAGGGGGTCACACCCTGCTTTTTGAACAACATGTCGATGCCACCGGTCAACGTGTCGACGATCTTTTTCTTTCGCGCCATCATCGCGTCGAGATCGAGAGTCACCTCGCCGACTTGTACACCGTGAGTCTTTAGCCCATGAGTCGTTTCCTCGTACAAGTGACTTGATTCCAACAATGCCTTGCTGGGAATACAGCCAACTCGCAAACAGGTGCCTCCGAACTGCGGATTCTCATCGATGAAAGCGGTGTCGATACCGAGTTGGGCGGCTCGGATCGCAGCAACGTAACCTGCGGGGCCGCCACCGAGGATCACAAGATCATGTCGAACGGTTTTCATTTCATTCCATCAGGTAAAAAGTGAATGGGAGCTTGAATCAAGGGGAGCCATCAGGGGGCCGGTTCCAGATCGGTCGGGGTGAGTTTATTCAGTTCCCGCGAACCGTAGGTCAGGTTAACGCAGGGGATGAAAACGAGCCAGAGCATGGGTTGGGGCGATTTGTTGCTGCCGGGCAATTGATTCACTCTGGTGCCCGCAGGCTTGATTGACCCAAGCCGATATTTCTCGCCGTCGAGGCTCTTAAAGCTACTTTTTTGCATCATGGCTCCGGTTCCGATCGGGAGGTTCTGGAGGGATCGGGTTGTTCCTTGCGGCTTTTGCCCAATGATCCAATGATCCAATGATCCGCCAGCGGTGTTATCGGAACTGATTGCCGCTGAAGTCGTGGTTGTGCTGATTGGCAGCGCCAGTCATGATCGTGGCTGTCGTGCTATGGTTTGATGTGTCCGTGCCCGAAAATTCCCATCCCCTTCGTAAGTGATCTATGCAGAAACTTCGTGCAGTTGCCGGTCCGGCGCTCGCCGGCGTGTTGTTTCTGCTGGCTATTCGCCTGCTGGTCAACGAAGCGCAGAGCATCACGTGGGAAGAATTCATGGCGGGATTGACCGGCGTGCCGCCGATCTATCTCGCTTTCGCTGCATTGTTGATTGCGTTGAACTACGGCTTGCTGATTAGTTATGACCTGCTGGCACTGCGGTATCTTTGTCGCTCGCTGCCGCTCAGACGGGTCGCAATGGTCTCGTTTCTTGGTTACTCGTTGGGAAACAATTTGGGCACGCTGTTGGCGGCGACGCCGATTCGATTTCGTTTTTACACTCGGTGGGGACTGTCTCCCAGTCAGATCGTGGTGATGATTTCGATTCTGGGATTGACGTTTTGGAGTGGGCTTTGGTTTTTGGGAGGAACGGTCCTCGTCTTGGTGCCGGTTGATCTGCCAGACCAGGTTTCCCTGCCGTTTGGAACACGAACTCTCGGCATCATCCTGCTTTCGCTCGCGATTGGCTATTTGATGGTCTGCTTTTTGTGGCGTAAGCCGTGGCCGATTGGACAGCTTCACCTCCGTCCGCCGGAGCCTGGCTTGATGGCTGTGCAAGCTTGTGTCGCGGCTGTCGACTTGCTGATCTCCGCAACAGCGCTTTACCTCGTACTACCCGGTGATTCGGTCGTTCCGTTTGCTATTGTGCTAGCGGCTTACCTCGTTGGTATCGCCGTGTCGATGTTGACGCAGGTTCCAGGGGGTCTGGGGGTTCTGGAACTTATCTTGCTGACGCTACTGAAAGATTCGGTTGGGGAGTCGGTTCTTGCCTCGGTGCTGATTTTTCGGCTGCTCTATTACATTTTTCCGTTGCTGTTCGGCATGTTGACTTTAGTGGCGCACGAAATTTACGGCGGTGCAGTGCAGGCACGTGAAGCCCGATAGCTTCTTGAAGCGAGTGGAAGTTCGCCGCATCGAACAAGATATCCGCTGTAGTCCTCGCAGTGGGTGGTTAAACTGATCAGATGATCAAAACGCTCATTTTCTTCACCGTGGTAAGTCTCGCTCTAACAGTTCAGTTGGCCCGGGCAGAAAATCCTGATTCTGGCAAGGTAACCAACAGTAAAGGCAGTGAAATACCCGGTGGAGAGGGGCGGGCCCCGGATTTTGGTAACGATGTTCGACCGATTCTGGCAAAGCACTGCTTCAAATGTCATGGTCCTGACGCGAATGCACGGGAGGCGGATTTGCGTTTGGATTCGCAGGAAGATGCCTCCCTTGATCGCGGTGGGTACGCTGCTCTCCTGGCCGGTAATCCGGCACAGAGTGAGTTATTCATTCGGGTGAGCAGTGACGATAAAGACTTGCGGATGCCTCCCACTGAATCATTGAGCGAGGAGGAAATCTCGATTTTACGCCGATGGATTACGGCGGGAGGTGAATACAAAAAGCATTGGGCGTTTGTCCCACCAACCAAACCGAAGCTCCCAGCGGTGACGGACCCTGACTGGTGCCAAAATGAAATCGACCAATTTTTGCTGCAGCAGATGGAACACCATGATTTACGTCCTAGCCCGCGAGCGAATCGAGCGACGCTCATCCGGCGTCTTTACCTTGACCTCTGCGGGACAACTCCGACTCCCGAACAGGTTGATCAGTTTCTTTTCGATGACGACCCACTCGCCTATCGAAAGCTGGTAGACAAGCTTCTCGCGTCGGCGGACTACGGAGAAAGATTTGCCCGACCTTGGCTCGACTTAGCACGCTACAGCGACACCAACGGATACGAGAAAGATCGACCACGTTCGATTTGGCCATTTCGCGACTGGGTGATCCGAGCCATCGCCAACGATATGCCGTTCGATCAATTCACAATCGAACAACTTGCGGGCGACATGCTTCCCGATCCAACCAATGAGCAACGGATTGCAACTGGCTTCCATCGCAACACAATGTTGAATGAAGAAGGGGGCATCGATCCTCAAGAATATCGCTACTACGCGTTGGTTGATCGGGTGGCGACCACTGGGACCGTTTGGATGGGCCTGACAGTGGGATGTGCGCAATGTCATACCCACAAATACGACCCGATCACCCACACCGATTATTACTCCCTGCTAGCACTTCTCAATCAAGCTGACGAACCCGAGGTCATCGTGCAGGATGATCGGCGTGATCAGAAGGAGGTCGAAATTCGGCGTCAAATCCATCGCCTGGAACAAGAGTTAATTGCAAAGCATCTGCCTTCGTTCTCGGAATTACAAAAGAACCAAACGTACGACGAAGCTTCATTGGCAGGAAAATTCATTGCTTGGCTGCGAGATCAGGCGAATTCAGCCCGCGTCTGGTCGAGTCTCCGACCGACATCGCTAAAATCGACGATGCCGAAGTTAACCGTGCTTTCGGATGATTCGATCCTCGCCAGCGGCGACGTCACCAAGCGTGAAGTTTATCGGCTCGGGTTCCAACTTTCGGAGGAACAGGTGGGCGCGAATGGACTTCGTTTGGAAGTGTTGCCCGATCCTTCGCTCCCGGCAAGTGGACCTGGACTGGCGTTTTATGAGGGTCGACGGGGCGATTTTTTTCTCAGTGAAATCGATGTAACGCTCGACGGTGAGCCCATCAAACTCGAGAATGCATCGCACAGTTACGGCAAAATTGCGATCGGATCTGGAAATGCTAATGCCGCCAATGTTCTGGACGATGAAGGGTCAACCGGATGGTCGACAGCCCAAGCGGAGGGCAAAGCGAATCAGTGGGTCGCCAACTTGAGCGAGCCGGTTACGAAAGCTGGCTTACTGACCATTGAAATGCTTTTCGAGCGTCATTTTGCGGCAGGGCTGGGGCATTTTCGTTTTTCACTCTCCAACGGTTCGGTCGCGGCCAAGGCGTCTCAGCTTTCTCCCGCCCTTTACAATTGGTCCTCCGACGCCCAACTCACAAACCTGGTCGCTGAAGATTACGCACTGCTGCAACGCGATTTCTTACGAAGTGCTGCGGAACTATCAGAGCAACGCAAGGCGATTCAACGGTTGGAAAAAGCGATACCTTCTCAGGTCCGCACGCTGGGGATGCGGCAACGCGAACCTCAGGATCATCGTTCCACCAGTCGGCACCAACGCGGCGAGTACTTGCAACCGCAGGAAAAAGTTCAGCCGGGCGTCCCGGTTGCTTTCCGCTCGCAAGTTCAAGCCTCCGATCGGCTGGAACTGGCTCGTTGGCTGGTTAGTCCCGAGAACCCGTTGGTTGCGCGGGTCACGGTAAATCGTTCGTGGCGAGAATTCTTTGGTGTTGGAATTGTGGATACAGCCGGCGATTTTGGAACCCAAAGTAAACCACCGTCGCACCCTAAACTACTCGATTGGATGGCGACCGATCTGCGTGACAGTGGCTGGTCGCTCAAGCGACTGCATCGACAGATTGTCTTGTCTGCTGCTTATCAACAAGTGGTGGGGCAAGCACCGAGTAGCGACCCTGGTAATCTTTTGCTATCGACGTTTCCGCATCGCCGTTTGAATGCCGAACAGATTCGGGATTCGCTTTTATCTGCCTCACGTCTATTAACGCGGCAAGTTGGTGGCCCGAGTGTTTACCCACCGCAACCCAAAAGCGTCACCGCGCTGGCCTATGGCAGCCCTGCTTGGCCGATCTCACCGGGGGGCGATCGTTACCGCCGCTCGCTTTACACGTTCAGTCGTCGTACTGCACCGTTTGCTGCTTACACGGCGTTCGATGCTCCGACTGGTGAAATATGTGCTGCACGTCGGGAGCGAAGCACAACGCCTTTGCAGGCGCTTACTTTGCTCAACGATCAGATGTATGTTGAAATCGCCCGAGGAATGGCCGAATCGACCCTACGTGACCTGCCAAAAAACTCTGCTTCAAGCGTGATCGCCGAACGTTTGTTTCGAACTATTCTGATTCGCCGGCCCGACAAGACCGAACTCGGAGCAATCGTGGCTTTTTATGAAAAGCAGGCGAAGCATCAAGAGCCCTGGACCCTGGTCGCAAGAGCCTTGATGAACACCGACGAGGCAGTTACCGCCCCCTAGCTCACATCGGCTTGAGGATTTACCGCTCCGCGCGAGCGGTGTGCCGTGAGTCCAGCGAATGCGACTAAGAACGAGTGTAAATTCAATGATTGAAAATCACTTGGCGGTCGCCATCATTCGTTCTCAAAAGATCGCACGATCACTGGATCGCGTGCTCCTGCAGTTCCTCCAAGCTCGCGAATTCAAGCGTCGAGATATGGCAGGCCTCCAACACGACAGGCGGGGCCATCCCGGCGTCATAAGCCTCTTTCCAGCGGGCCGCGCACAGGCACCACCGATCTCCAGGAACTAATCCTGGGAATTGATACATCGGGTTGGCAGTTACGAGGTCGTTTCCGCGAGCTTTGCTGAATTCCAAAAATTCAGCGGTGACCTCGACACAAACGACATGCAGTCCTGCGTCTTGCGCGCCGGTATTGCAACATCCATCCCGGTAAAACCCGGTCATCGGATCCCTGCCGCACACGATTAAATCGCCACCGAGAACGTTTTTGCCTGCCATGAAGATGAATTCCTTTTGTCGAGTCGTCTGTCCTGAAAGATAACAGATACAGTGGGTCAAGGTTTACAAAAGCGGCGTCAGAATAAAAATGCCGTAATCATACCACTTGGGTTGTAGGCTACAGATTGTCCTGCTTACCTTCATGACACTTGTGATTGTCTTTTTGCAAGAATTAATCCAGCTTTACATTGCGAATGGGCGTCATCCGTAACGACTGGGAGTGTCGGTAGTCAGGAGGAAGGTTCGCGGGTTTTTTCTAACGTATTGAAATCTCCGATTGCTTAATCGATGAGCGTCAACATGGATTTTCCTAAGGCATCACCGATTAAGAAATAGCTTTCTGCGTTGCCGTACCAATGATGTCCGTGTGTGACGTTGGGTGATTCGGATGCCGCTCGAGCAAATGGAGAGGTTGCTGCAAATGCAATAGGCTGAGGGGCATCAACGCTCGAGCATACGCTATGCTGAGCCTTCCGAATGGACTTGATTCTGTCACTCGCATTTTCCCCCTCATTGCCTAGTTCACCAATGACTATTGGCAGGGAGGGTTTTTGGAACGCTTTCCGAAGATCTGCAATGAGATGACGAAGATTAGAGTCATATTGAGCTCGTGCTTGCTCCGAGCCAAAGGCATCATTCCAACCCTGCATCCAGACAAATCCTTCAAGCGATGGCTCTAGGTCTTTTAAGGTGGGGAACTCAATCACAATGCGGGTCAAGGCTTCGTGATATTCCTCAAGCATTTTGTGGTAATAGATGCCAGTGTCCCCTTCCGCGCTGGGAGGGCGGAAATCTTGGTGGAGGCTTTTACCGCCCCAAGCGGTTTTGATGATCAGAACCGGCGCCTCGAATCGATCTCCAACGACATGTCCGAACTGGAGTTCTGGTCCGATGTGATGACGTCCTTGGTATCCAGCAAAACCGATATCCAAGGGGCCAGCTTTCACCTCGTGCTTGGTTTTGTATCTGCACCATACATCGGTTCTCGCTTTCCAGTTCCCATCTTGGTCGACCAGGTGGCTGACAATCGGTCGGGTTGAATCCTGTTCTAAAAGCTTTTTCAGAGT
>JAYZAR010000125.1:0-6334 GCA_036339635.1 Planctomycetota bacterium
ACTCTGTCGATGCAATAACCGAATTTCCGCTTGCGATATCGACAGACTTTCCGTCAGCCAGTCGAATCGCACGCACAAGACCTTCTCGCACGGAAATTTTTGAGCGATCGGGGTTTACCATCACATCCAAGCGAGTTCCTAAAATTTCAAATCGAGCGGAAGAGGTGACGATGACCATTGGAGATTCAGCTGGTTGCTTTTTAACGTCAGCCGAAAGAACGCCCGCACGAAGGTACAACTTCTTTTGGCCATCGTCAGAGATCGTCAGCACAGTCCCCTGGGCTAAGAACAGTTGCGAGCCATCTCGAAAACGCAATTCAGCATAGGATTCCAACGAACGCGTTTCGAGTGTTCCGCCGGTCAACACCTGTCCGTCGGTCAACACCTCGATTACCTTTCCACCATCACCTGTCCATTGAACTGAACCGTGGATCGCGGTGATCTCAAGAATGTGTTCGGGACGTTGACTCCAGATACCCCAACCACCCAGCAGTAGAAAGATGGTCGCTGCGATGGAACTAATGGTTAGCAGAGTTCGCTTCCTTCGTAAGACCTGATTGAATCGCTCACGATTTGCAATCAGATCAATGACACGGTCTTCTGAGCTATTCGGCGAATTTTCATCATGTTCACCCAACAGCAGAATCTCATGAATCTGCTGTAGCTTTAAGTACAGCATCCGTGTTTCGGAGCAGATTTCTAGTTTTTCAGACAACCGTTCTATTTCTTCATCACTCGCGATCCCATCTAGATGATGCTGAATCAGTGTTTGCCACGGCTCGTTAGGCTCCGGCCTCATGCCTCAGTCCCCCGGATGGTCGATTCGACGCAGTCATGCAAAGAGCGGCGGACTCGATGGAGTATCTTGTAAATCGCGTCGGCTGTCTTTCCTGTCTGTTTTGACAATTCGTTTACCGAGTATTCCATGCGGTAATAGCCATCGACAATCGCCTGCTGTTGCTCGGAAAGCGATCTTAGACAGTCCTGTAAATAGGCTTTTCGACGGTCCAGTTCTCGGGTGGCGGCCAACTGGTCATGGAGCAGCAATTCGGCTGCTCGCTCGGTCAATTGATTTCGCCGCGCAGACTTTCGAAGAAACCGGCGGATTTCAATCCGAACAAATCCCAATGCCCAGGCAACGAACGAACGCTCCGTATCATAGTTTTCGAAACGGTTCCAAAGTGCAACAGAGCATTCCTGCAAAATATCGCGAGCATCCGAGCGATTCGGAACCGCAACCAGGATATGTTGTATCAATGCTGGTTCGTGCTGAATCAACAACCGGGTGAATTGCTCATGCTTCTTTGCATCCATACCATTACTCCGCGCTCAACCCGGCGAATTGGACAACGAATTGGGAATAATTCATGTCTTTTTCTCAACCCGCGTAAAGTTGACCAATCCATCCTGATTTCGAGCAATTCGGCTGCAGAAACAGCGAATCAATTTTATCCCGCTTTTTCTTGCCGCTTGACTCGGAGTGCTGGAAGATGCCCGTGTGCCGATGGGGAGCGGTTTGCGAATGTGGATACGGTAAACGATCCCGCTTCGCGAGGGGTCGAAATCACTCACGAAACCGACCTGGAAGGTGCAAAATACCCTAGCCGTTGGCATTGGGTTGTGATTTCGAGTTTGTTTCACTGCCACTCTAGACCCTTTCGATAACATCGCTTTGTGAGCATCCGATCGCTAGCTAATTTCGCGTTAGCGGCGAGCCATTCTGCACACCGCCTGGCTGGTATCGCACACGGTGCTCAGCAACTGGGAGTCGCCCGATTTCCTGAAATCCATATTCGTTTCTGATATATTCGCGGGGAATTGCCAAACGCTACCTCGTCTAGCGAGGTGCCCCCATGTTGTTTAGGTACATCAATATGTTTTTACGAATCGCGGTCATCTTACTAGCGCTGTTTGCTCTGACGGTGACCCCACAGCGGGTACTGGCGGCGAAACCGTGGTCAAATTTGATCAGCATTGATGGCGAATTCACCGATTGGCAACAACTTGGAACGGTGGTCTCTGACCCGGTTGGTGACGCAAAGGGTGCGTTTGATTTATCGCGTTGCGAGACGTTCGTTGATGGGACCACGATCTATCTCCGATTTGACACACAGAAGTCGCTAAACCTCCAGAGTGGCCCATCCGCTGAGGGAACGCTCGACATTAGAATCCAGCTCGACAGCGAGCGAGTGTTGCTCATTGGCTTAAGGGATCGGCAAGCCCGTTTAGTCACTAATAGCGAAACACGCGTGATACCGTGGAATGAAATCGAATTCGCAGCCCTGCCGACCTATGCCACAGATGATTTTGAATTGAGGATTAATCTCGGTTCCTTGGGTGTGCCAATTGGTCAGCAGATTACCTTGAATTTCCAGGGAAGCGATGAACTCGCGAATCGGATCGCACTTACGCTCAAACACCACACTCCCGACGCAGTTGCCAAACCTGACTTGAAGAAAAAGCTGTTGGGGGCATTGCGCATCGCAAGCTTGAACACGCTCAAACAAGGCAGTCATTCTGAACAGCGTAAACCAGCCATTAAGAATCTCTTTGATTTTGCCGGGGCCGACATTTATTGCTTCAATGAAGCACTCGATGAAACGGTTTTTCGGCAGTCTTGTTTCGAAGTCTTGCCAGTCGCCTTTGCCAACACCAAAAATCTGCATTGGTCATCCACATGTGGCATCGTGTCGCGGTTTCCCCTCACTCCACTCCCATTTAATTGTCTTGAAGCAGCGGCATTGATCGAAATTCCCGGTCAGGGCCATCTGGTGGTTGTTTCCGCACATTTCACTTGCTGTGGGTATAAAGACAGCAAAAAAGATCTCAAACGAATTCGAGAAGTAAAGGAATTACTTGCCGACCTTCAACGGATGCGTCGAGGCGAATTTGGCGCCCAAGCTGCAAAGGCTGGCGTCATCATCTTGGGAGATTACAACTTGGTGGGGTCCCGAACCCCCTTGGACTTGGTCAATGAGGCGGGGTTCAAGGATGTGCTACTGACGAGTCCCGTCGACGGGTCCGCCATGACCTGGCGAGGGATCGATCCCACAGAGTCATTTTGGCCTGGCAGACTTGATTATGTCGCGATTGAACAAGAGCGAGTTCAATCGCAGGGGGGGTTTATTTTGAACACAGAACAATTGAACCGATTCGACGCGTCGTTCGCCTCCGAGACACTCGCCAGCGACCATTCGATGTTAGTGATCGACCTTACTTTACCGTAGAAGCGTTCTCGCCCTCACCGCAGAGACGACTGCTGTCCCCGCAGTTTCGCTGGCATTGGAGGGGACCCGCGATCTCCAACCATAGGCTGAGCTAAAGAGCGAAACTCAAGCTCCAGCTTTAGCTTGTGTCTATTGTAAGCAGCCCTGTTTTGGGCGATTAAGATGGCACTTCGCCCTCAGTTCGGTGGGTTGCCGCCTAGTTGCGGGCTGTCGCAGTGCCCGGCTCCTTTCGAAGCATTCCCTCCGCTGGCTTCGAAAGAAGCAGCCCCTTCTTTGAGAGGCACAGAACATCCAGTACGCCAATTCTTTTTGACATACGCACTTTTTTCATCAATCAACACTCTCATGCCAGATACTCCAGATCCAAATCAAAATCCTGATCAGCTGTCTGTGACGGGCTGGAGAAAACTTGCTCGTGTTTCACTCGTGGTTTATGCGATAGCTCTGGCTGTTTTTGCGGGGTGGTCTCAGCTAAATCGCGATGTGCAGAAATCAGCGATTGCAAGCGATGAGGACTCGATCTGGATTGTTGAAACCGCCTCGCGGATTGGTGCCATGACGGTGCGGGATCTTGGCATCTTTTCGATTCTGGGTTTTCTCTGCGGCGCTGCCTGTGCCCCCTCGGTGCGTGGTGCGTCCCTGGTGCGACTCATCCCGAGTGTGATAACGGGATTTGCTGTCTCTGTCATCCTTGCGACCGGAGCGAACGCATTGATGCGCGGACTGCCCTTGGCCCCGCCGACAATACTGTCTGCTGTGATCGTTCTTTTTGCATCCATTTACGGGAGTTGGCTCGGCGCGACCTGGATGAATAGCAAACATGTCATCGGCTGGACCGTCACCCAGGTCGCTCTGGCGGTCGTTTTGATTCTCGGTAGCGTACCGACTTTGGTGTGGTGTTCGATCTCTCCCGATCCGCGGCAGATTGTTGCTGAAGAGGTCTCGACCGAAGATCGTCGCCGGCTCGTGGCACTTTTCCGAGAGAACGATCCGCGAGAACTTGCAAGTGACGAAATGGGGAAGATGATCGTTACCGAACAAGACCTGAATCAATTGGCAGGTTGGGGCTTCTCGCTGCTCCCCGGTGATCAACGTGCACAAGTGAAGTTAGCGAATGGCCAAGTCATCCTGGAGAGCACACTAAAGCTTCCCTCGCTCCCATTTCTCGGTGGCTACTTGAATGTCCTGAATGCAGGCTCTTTACGAGCCAACGGTGGCGAACTCGTTTATACCCCCAATCAATTCACACTTGGGAAAATAAATATTCCTCCCGCTCTGTTTCAATATACCGGTCCCATCGTGTTTGATGAGGAGTGGCAGCACGGATCTGCGGGGCCGTTATTTCGTTCGCTTCAATCGATCGTCGTCGGCGATGAAGCCGCAGTCATCACGTATCGCAATCTTGACATAGACAAAGATTTTGTGCGTAACACGCTGATCGAATTCGGTGTAATCGAGGACCTTGAAGATTCTTGCAGCGAGCAAGTCAGGCAGTTGGTCAAATTGGCAGAGGCATCGCGTGGCCTCACTCTGTCACAGTGCATGCAGACAGCCTTCACCACTGCCCGTCAACGGTCACAAGGGGGTGACGCCGTGCGTGAAAATCGGGCCGCGATCCTTGCACTCGGATATTTGTTGGGAAACGAACGAATCGGTACTTTTGCGGGCGGCTTGAAAAGGCCATCTGCGCAAACACGGAACATGTTCAAGCAGATTAAGATCAGAGGACGCCGCGATTGGACGCAACACTTCACTGTTTCTGCGGCCTTACAGGTGTTGGGCAACCGTACCGCAAGTTTTGACGTCGGAATCTTAAAAGAAGAGCTCGACGCAGATGGTGGAAGTGGGTTTTCGTTCGGTGATTTGCTGGCAGATCGTTCCGGAACTGAGTTTGCAAGCCAAGTAACCGCATCCCAAGAGCAGGCGATTGCGTTCCAAGATAAGATTTCAAACGGATTCCTGGCGCAAGATTACTTCCCTCCCGGAACTGGCCTCCCCGAGGGGATTCCAGATCGTGATTTTCAAGACGAGTTTGGTGGCGTGGGTGGTCCCGAATATTCGAAACTGTTAGCGGAAATCGACGCCAGAATCGCCTCGCTTACAGCCTACGCCAATTGAACGAAGGCAACCAACCGTGGGGAAATATCGCACTTGGCGAAAAGGCTCGACATTCCCCTCCAGGCCGTTCCACCCCGGGAAGGCCGACTAGCATTGAATGATTCAAAAGTCAGGCACAGCAAGATCACAGAATCAAAGCGCGTCTTATCTACTTGTTAAGCCTTTGATCAATCGCTGATGATTTCGACTCGATTCCAATAGGCCCATTCGCAGTGCCATTGGGTCGGATGGTTTTCGATCGACAATTGGATTTTCTGCCCGGCAAACCGGGAGAGGTCAACATCAACGTTCAGCCACTCATCTTCTGCAACGGTTTTAGAACCGACGGCTTCATTGGCAATCACTTCGCCGGCGGCAACAACACGCAGCTGCCAGTCACCGTGTGGATGGTGGCTAACTCGTATTTTCAACATGGTTTGCTTGCCGGCTGGAACATCTAACATCCGAACCAGACTGCTAGGCGTCTTTCGATCGAGCGGATGCGTTTGCACGGCGGCGGCATTCCGAAATGTTCGATGGTGAACAACGCCACCTTCACCAACGTTGCGAACTTTAAATCCGGGCGCCACTTTTTGAACCAGCGTTTGCCATTCAGCTTTCGGCCGATTCTTTTTGCGTGGTTCAAGATGAACGATCTGATCGCCACTTAACATTCGGCGGGCGACAAATTCTTGCAAACGCGGCATCTTTCCTTGCACCGCAAGGGCAAGTGCTTGCTCTGGATGATCTGGGACCATCGGCTCGAGACCGAACCATGCCATGCGTGGCAGGTTATTGTCTTCAACGTCCTCCGCATGCGATGCGAGTCCCTGCAAGATTGACCAGCGGTCGGCAAACGGAAGACGACCAACCGCCGAAGCAAGATACAACCTCACAATCGGCGACTCGTCTTCGTTTGCCAACTTGATGAACTGTTCGAGTGTTTTCCGACTGATAACCGGTTGCTTCGCCTTGGCGGCAACCTGAAACGAATTGATCGAGCTTTCGTC
>JAYZAR010000126.1:0-13165 GCA_036339635.1 Planctomycetota bacterium
GACATCGCTTTGATCAGACGCGGCATTCAAATCATCCAACGACGCCTGAAGCATCCAGATCAACTAGGGCTAAATCCAGGAGAATCGGTGCCGCATACTGCCTGACCTCTTCGTAGTTTCGCTGCAAATTCTCCGAGGCCCGCCACCCCAATGAATGGGATGCAAGCTGATATCTTGCGGAAAAATCGTTCCATCCTGCCGCCGACCATCAAGATCACGCCTCGCGGCCATGGGCCAATCTTCGGGCTTGGACATGTTCCGCTCTCGATGTAGGTGATGCTCTGTTCGATATGCCTCTCGAAGCAACCGATCCACGAAGGACTCTACCAATTCGTCAGCATGATAGCCATATTGAGCGACCGCGACTGGATTGACCAACTCAATCTTTCTTTCAGGATTCACAATGATCATCACAGCGGATAAAGCCTCCACGATTGAACGCAAAAGCTGTTGTTCATCCCGTGGGAAAGTGTTGGTTGACATTCCGTATTCCTTAGAGCGCTTGCATTCAAGTACCTGCCTTGGACGACCGGGACACGAAAGCCGCACCACCGCCAGCTTCCCCGGATCACAAACTGGGTAAGAAGCATCCGAAGAGAGAAGAATCGCCAAACAGTTTTCTGTAAAACGGAAAACTCTATCGCCTTAAATCGCTTGCCGTCGCGACTCGGAATGCGAGAATAACGCCGATCGGGATTGTTCACGCCAACATTCGCCCATGCTGGTTTTTTGCACAGGAGGTTAGCCTTGGCCCAATCGAATCACCCGCTGCCTCAGCCAGTCAAATTTGAGGGTGCTGCTGCTTCTCGCCACCTGCAGGCTATCTTTGATCACACTTCCCAACGGGGACTTAGAAGCGTCCAAGTCAGCCTTGAGAACAATTGCATTCTGCTGACTGGAACCGTCCGCAGTTATTACCTCAAGCAGATGGCCCAAGAATGTGTTCGTAAGGAATGCCCCACCACCAAACTACGCAACGATTTGGTGGTGCAACCTCCCAGGTGACCCAAGCAACGGAGGTATGAGTAGATGAGCTTGGAATCCTGCTAGCGGTAGTTCGTAGCCCAACGTATCTTTGACGCGTGAGTGGTGACCAAAATTTACCCGACGGGTGACGTCAAAATGCTGGCGTTACGAGTAAGGACCCTTGAGCTTTTCGCCGGTGAAGTCAACGTTCTGCTTGGACCCCGTTGGCAGCGCAAAGCCAACGCTTCTGAACCTCCTCGGCGGACTCAATTCGCCCACTAACGGTACGGTTCTAATTTGCAGGGACCAGCCTGACCCACGCGAGCCGATGCCAGCTGCCACCTTACCGGCTTGATCCAGTTGGGATTGTATTTCAATTTTACAATTTAAATTTGCTCCCAATCACTCGCCAAAGCATTCGATTGGTAACCGACGTTGCAACCTCGCCGATGTCGGCTGAAACAGCATCGGATCTCGTTGACTTGCTCGATCGACCGTTACCCATCGCAATTTTCCGGTGGTCAACAGCAACGAGTCGCGATCGCCGCCGCTCTATCGCGTCACGACCTGCTGGATCAACAATATCGACGTAGACATAAAGCAATTTTCGAAAACAAGCACGATGATTGACGTTTATTTGCATATTTGGAGCCGAAAAATGGTCCTGGCCTTGACGCGGAGCATCCCGTACCCTGAAAAGAATCGGGGATACAATTTGCATGCCACATCGAGAATAAAAAGTGAAACGACTTCAGTCCGCGTTCGGCGTCGCGATCGCCCTTTGCTACACGACGGCCGTGCAAGCTCATCCAGGCCACGGAAATCCCGGATCGACCCACTACTGGACAGAACCGGAACACCTCGTTGCCCTAGGCATCGTGGCTACATTCGTCACCACACTCTGCATTGGGAAATACTGCTTCACTCCCAATGGGCGAAAATCTTCGGTGTGATCGGAACCGTTGACGAAAAGCGCAGCATGTCGTTTTCAGGCAAATCAGCAGCGTGCCCAAATTTACCGAATTAAAAAAAACGCTTCAGTCGCTCCAACGATGAACGACGGCTACGCCACTGCCGACGGCTACTTCGAGATCATGCCTTCTGCTTCGACACCTTTGAATGCCCCCAAAGTCTGGCATTTCAGTCAGACGCAGCAAGCAACTCTCGAAACTGGCCCCATGTCCGCGTGTTGGCAACATCCTGCTTCGTCAGCCCACCACGACGAGCTTGCTTGATCCCAAACCGCATCACATCGAGACCCTCGACTGCATGGGCATCGGTGTTGATAACAATGGGGATCCCGAGTCGCTTCGCGGCAGCCAAGTGAACGTCATTTAAATCGAGCCTCGCTGGATTGGCGTTTAGCTCCCTTAAGGTGCGATGCTCGGCTGCGGATTTGAGAACGGCGTCGATATCGACCTCGTAAGCAGGGCGTCGATTGATTAGACGCCCCGTCGGATGAGCAATGCAAGTGACATAGGGATTCTCGATGGCCCCTAAAATGCGCTCGGTGATTTGATCCCGTGGTTGCCGCTGCCCATAATGCACGCTGGCCAGGACCCAGTCCGCTTCGGCCAAACAATCATCGGGTAGATCCATCCCACCCGGCTCCAAAATGTCACACTCAATCCCCTTCAAGATTTGTAAGCGACCTTCGTATTCTGGCTGAATCTCGTCGATCATTTTCCACTGCTCCCGCAATCGCTCCACGTCCAATCCCATGGCCATGGAAACACGTTTACTGTGATCCGTGATCGCGATATAGGATAAGCCTCGCTGGATGGCTGCATCGGCCATTTCACGAATCGTTCCCGTACCATCGGTAGCATTGGTGTGCATGTGCAAGTCACCCTGAATCTCATCCTCGGAGATTAACTGAGGCATGGCGTCTTGTTCTGCCCACCGAAATTCATTGCGATCTTCTCGGAGTTCTGGAGCGAACCAAGGCAATCCAATCGCCTCATAGACACCTGATTCGGTCGCGCCGGCCACGCGCGAATCGTCATCCATCCGAAACACACCGTACTCGTTGATTTTAAAACCTTGTTCTTTGGCAGTTTTGCGAACGTGAACATTATGTGCTTGCGACCCGGTGAAATACTGTAGAGCCGCACCGAATTGCTCCGCGTCCACAACTCGCATATCCACCTGGAACGCTTTGCCGACTCGAATCGAAATCTTCGTATCCCCGCGCATAATCGTCTGAGTTCGACCGGCATACGATTCCAGATGATCCATGACTGCACTGCGGTCAGATGCAACGACCAGCAAATCCAAATCACCGACCGTTTCACGTCCTCGACGATAAGACCCAGCCCATTCCTTCTGATCGATCGCATCGCAGGCTTGCATGTGCTGATCAATCATTTGGACCAACCCGTCCGCTTCGGACCAGCGCATCCTCTTGGCCGCTTCCTCGGCAATTTCTAGTCCATCCAGAATGGCCTGCTGAGTTTTCATGCCGAACCCTTTAAGCTTACCGACACGATCTTCATGACAGGCATTGCGCAAATCGGCAAGCGATTCCAGCTCCAACTCCCGCTGCAAGCGAGCCGCCTTTTTCGCGCCGAGCCCCGGAATCCTTGACATCTCGATAACGACATCAGGAATTTCCTGTCGCAGTTTTTCCAGCTGAGGAAGCTTGCCCTCGGACAGCAACGTATGCGTTTTCTCGACAAGCGTTTTACCAATACCCGGTATCTTGGCGAGATCACGCGAATCATCCTTCAAAATTCAAGCGACCGATTCGTCTAGATCGCGGATTGCTTTCGCGCCGTTACGGTAAGCGCGAATCCGAAACGGATTCTCGCCACGAAACTCAAGGAGCTGCGCCATTTCATCAAAAACATCAGCGATCGTTGCGTTTTCCACCAGACAGGGTTCCTTGACTCACGAAACGAGATACCAGGGACGTCAATTCACAGAGTTCAGATCACCAGAAATCGACCGCGAACAGAAGGAACGATTCCATGCGGCCATCAGCGAGATTGTCGCGGCCATGATCGTGCAGCGTATTTGTTTTCGCACACGATTTCCAGCCACTCTCAACAACTCAACTTGGCTGACCAGTCAAGACAGCAAGAAAGATCGCAAGCCAGGTCACCAGCACACCCCAAAAAGACCTGCATGCCCCAAAACAATCCGCCACGGCAAAACGCACCGATGTCTTTTTTCCGCACACACACGACCGGGCATTTACAGTTTGCCCAGCGACAATTTGCCCAGCCGTGTTTGCCTGTTCAAACAGAGCCAACGGTAGCTCGGCAGACCGAAAATCACGGCGTGTCAGTCTGTCGTCGGATTCAAAAAACGACGGAGCCGTGATCGATTAGGGATTGACGGGATACCAAGTCGAATCGCGTGGCTTGTCTCGCCGCGGCGTCGCTCGTCGCTGCACACGATTGGTTACCGGAGCACGGATTGAAACGGAGGTCAACTCGGTCGGCCCAATAGGCGATCGAGCCGGCAACGGTGGTGCTTCGAACTGCTTTGATTCAACTGGCGGTGGTGTAATGGCTGGAATCGACGATGCCGCCCCACTGCGACCACGAAAAGGAGATGAATAATCCTCGGGTGCCGCTATCGGCTCGACTCTTCCACCCAAACTTTGTGATTGAGAGTTCATGCTGTAATTCGATCTAGGACGAATCATCGCCGTGGAATCGTCGGCGTTCTGAAGCTCCCAATAATTCGAAGGGGCCTCATCCGACGCGTCTCCGGAACCGAATCCACTGCCGTTGGTATCATTTGTTTCGGCACCATTCACCCTACCATTGGTCGTGCCGTTCGTGCTCTCGTTAATGGCACCACCTGAGCCGATAGCACTACTACCCGCACCAATAGCATTACTACCCGCACCGGTAGCACTGGGAGCTGGCGGAATTGCCAAACCATTCGCTTGTCCACTGTTCAATTGCGGCCGCTCTATTGGGGCAAGGTCGCCAGTGGAGCTACCGGTAACACCGGTGGACGGGCCTGCCGATTGGATGATTGGCGGTAAAGCCGGTGGGGCACCCTGCAAGGGTGTCATGTTGTAGCCGCCGTTGGTTTCGTAACCGCCAGCTTGACCATACGAACCGTTGGGAAGCGTGGATGGGATCGACGTTGCACCCTGCCCCATCGCTCCAACGGCACCAACCTGCCCGATCCCGGAAGCGAACGAAGGGTAGGAATAAAGAGGTGTTGGACAAGCCGACGGCGAAGTCGCGCAAGGTGCAGGG
Source organism: Planctomycetota bacterium (assembly GCA_036339635.1). Taxonomy (GTDB): domain Bacteria; phylum Planctomycetota; class Planctomycetia; order Pirellulales; family Pirellulaceae; genus Rubripirellula. The sequence continues at coordinate 5,187 of JAYZAR010000126.1, forward strand.
CTATAGGTAGGCGGTGGCGATTGAAACGTTGTAAACGGAGTACGCTGAACCTGCAGCTCCGTCGAGGCACAAGGTTGCTGAACGATCACAGCACCGCCGCTCACGGGGTCGACCGCCGTCACCGGTCGGTAGTAGGTCACCGGAGCAGTGTAATAACTGGTTTGATAGCCTGTGCCGAACCAGCGACTAAACAGACCTCGCAACCCTCTTGGCGGTTGCGGAGGTGTTTGGGGGAACAATGGCGTGACCTGAGTTTGCGTTGGCGGCAAGGCAGTCGCCGGCAAACCAGTTGGCGTCGTGACCGTCAGAGGAGCCCCTGGAAGTGCCGCTCGAGCGTCAGGCCGATACGAAGTGACGGGAACTTGACCACGGTATGGCAGCGGATTGACCGTCGCCTGGCTCGTCGCTGATGTATAGGGATTTGCCGGAGCAACTTGGTAGTTCGCCTGGACTGTCCCCGTCGCAGGCTTTGAACTGTAAACCGGCTGGCTGCCGGCGTATGCTGCCGTTCCACTCGTCTGGACCGCCGCGCCAGAATAAACGGGTTGACCACGATAAACTGGCTGGCCGGTGTAAACAGATGGGTTGTCGACATAGGCCGGTCGCTGAGCTTGATACACCCCGTTTTGCGATACCGGCATGGGCGCGGGCATCAAAACCACTGGCCGAGCTGTGGTAACGGGTGGAATTCCAACAATCCTCGGTCCGGTCGCGACTGGTGCTGCCGCCCTGATCATTGGGACGGAGCTAAATGGTGCCGAGGCGACCCGGGGACCAATCGCTAACTGAGGGCCGGCGTCGACCGGGATCGTTCCCACAGCGACGGGTGCGTAACCGACGGCATAAACGGGCTGGTTCCGTCCAAATAGCCAATCGGTCAAACCGCAAGCCGACGCTCCGTTCCCCGAAGAAAACAAGGTCGCGATGGTGCATAAAATTGCAAGCGATGACCGCATGCTGAATCCCCGTGCGAGTGGCAAACATTTGATTGGATGGCGATTCCGGTACTTTTGATGTATGACCGAAGCACCGCCGAGGGAAGTTGACGCCGTGAGAGCCAATTGGTCAATCTTCCTTGACTGATCTTTGCGGCATTGGAAATCTTTTCGGGCCCCCCAGGAACGACTGAATCGAATGAAGAGATTTTTCCAGGATTGAATCCGACACGTGGTAGCTGCACCCGAGCAGCGAACAGAGGTCGGAGCACTGAAAATCGAGCTTGAGAAACTTGTATTTCGGCAAATGCTCTGTGCCCCAAGCTCCCCAGAACGAGCCGCCTTGCTACCCGCAAAAGGCGGCCTCGCTTTTATGCCGCCCCCACTGGCCGCACGCGGCTGCTTGCCCGCCTGCCGCCTGCCAACCTGACAACCCGGCCCGTCTGGGCTTTCGACCAAGCCTAGCCGAATCAACTTAAGTCGTTTGTTTACAACACTTTAGAAACATTCGAAAGCATTCGGCACAGATGTTGCTCGGAAAAGACGTCGTCTGGTGTTCCCTGCCACCGGTGCAAGAGTAACAACCAGCACAATCGACCGAACAAAACTACCTTTTTCATCCCTTCGCCGACTGGAATAACTGCTCGATTACGCGGTAGACAGCGAAGAAAGACCGTTCAAAATTCATAGGAGAAAAACGTCGTGGCAAAGCAAATTGTTTTTGACGACGATGCACGCGGACCTTTGTTGTCCGGCGTCAGCAAATTGGCACGAGCTGTCAGCAGCACGCTGGGACCACGTGGTCGAAACGCGGTGCTCGACAAAGGCTGGGGCTCACCCAAAGTGACCAAGGACGGTGTGACCGTCGCCGAAGACATCGAGCTGGATGACCCATTCGAGAACCTCGGCGCACAGCTGGTGAAAGAGGCTGCCAGCAAAACAAACGACGTCGCTGGCGACGGAACAACAACAGCCACGATCCTAAGCGAAGCGATTTTTCGCGAGGGATTGAAAATGGTCGCCGCTGGTGCGGATCCGATGGCTTTGTCGCGCGGTATCTCCCGCGGTGTTGATGCTGCTGTCGCTCAAGTAGGAAAACTCTCGACACCGATCAATGAGAAAAGCAAAAGCGACATCCGTCAAGTCGCGACTATCGCTGGTAACAATGATCCCACGATCGGAGCCGTCCTAGCAGATGCCTTCACCAAAGTCGGCAAGAACGGTGTGATCACGGTTGAGGAAGGTCGATCCAACGAGACCTACGTCGATGTTGTCGAGGGCATGCAATTCGACCGCGGATTCCTGTCGCCGCACTTCGTTACCAATCAGGATGATGTGAGCGTCGACCTGGAAGACTGCTACGTTTTGTTGTTCGAAGAAAAGATCAGCAACAACAAAAAAATGATCCCGCTTCTGGAAGCAATCAGCAAATCGAAAAAGCCATTGTTGATCATCGCAGAGGACGTCGAAGGCGAAGCGCTCGCAACTCTGGTTGTTAACAAGATGCGAGGCATCTTGTCAGCTTGTGCTGTTAAGGCACCTGGGTACGGTGATCGCCGAAAGGCCATTCTGGGCGACATCGCGGTACTGACGTCCGGAAAAGCGATCTTCAAGGATCTTGGGATTGACCTGGAAAGCGTCAAGATCACCGACCTCGGTCGTGCAAAGAAAATTCGAGTGACCAGCGAAGCGACGACGATCGTCGGTGGAGCAGGTAAAGCGGTCGAAATCAACAGTCGGGTCGAGCAGATCCGACGCGAAATCGACGCGACCGAAAGCGATTACGATCGCGAGAAGCTGCAAGAACGGCTCGCGAAACTGGCTGGTGGTGTCGCCCAAATCAACGTTGGCGCCGCGACCGAAACCGAGATGAAGGAACGCAAAGCATTGATCGACGACGCTCGCGCCGCCACGCAAGCTGCTCTTGAAGAGGGGATCGTGCCAGGTGGTGGAACTGCCCTACTGCGTTGCCGACCAGCACTTGAGAAACTTGAAAAGAACACCGAAGGCGACGAGAAACTCGGAGTCCGGATTGTTCGTCACATCCTCGACTACCCACTCAAGGCAATTGCGAATAATGCTGGACTGGATGGCGCGGTTGTCGCCAACCGAGTTTTGCAAATGAAGGGCAAGACCGAGGGCTACGATGCCAACGCTGAAAAGTATTGCGACCTTGTCGCTGCTGGCGTGGTCGACCCCGCCAAAGTTGTTCGCAGCTCACTGACCAACGCGGCCAGCGTCGCATCACTGCTGCTGACCACCGAATCTCTGGTGACTGAGATCCCAACCGAGGAAGAGCCCGACGGCGGTGACCACCATCACGACCATGGCATGGGCGGTGGAATGGGAGGCGGCATGGGCGGAATGGACATGGGTGGCATGGGCGGAATGGGAGGCATGGGCGGCATGATGTAGTCGCCACCAGCCAATCATTCACACCTAACCATTTTTTAACTCAACCAAACATCTAACATTCAATTACGAGAGAAACAGAACCATGGCAAAAATCAACCTACGACCACTTGATGATCGTGTTGTTGTTCAACCAAGCGAAGCGGAAGAAACCACCGCGGGTGGCATCGTGCTTCCCGACTCCGCAAAGGAAAAGCCGCAGCGTGGAATCGTGGTGGCCGTCGGCCCGGGCAAATTGCTCGATAGCGGCAACCGCGGCGATATGAGCGTCGGCAAAGGGGACACCGTGATCTACGGTAAGTATGGCGGTAGCGACGTTGAAGTTGACGGCCAAGACATGAAAATTCTCCGCGAAGGCGACATCCTGGCCAAAGTGCTGTAGTCGTTTAGACAGCAGCCAACCACCGAAATTACCTGTTCATTAGAGGAAGAAAAACGTGGCGAAACAACTTCTTTTCGACGATCACGCCCGCACTCGCATGCTGGCAGGGGTCGACAAATTGGCCGACGCGGTCGCTGTAACCATGGGCCCAACAGGGCGTAATGTGATCATCGACAAATCATTCGGCGGCCCGACCGTGACCAAAGATGGTGTCACGGTAGCAAAGGAAATCGAAATGGAAGATCGGTTCGAAAATATGGGTGCAAAACTGGTCATCGAAGTCGCTCAAAAGACGAGCGACTTGGCGGGTGATGGAACGACCACGGCAACTGTCCTGGCCCGTTCGATTTTCAAAGAAGGACTCCGAAACATCGTCGCTGGAAGCAATCCTGCCGCGATTCGACGTGGCATCGATAAAGCTGTTGCTGCGGCATCGGAAGAGCTTTTTGACATGGGGCGTCCGGTGAAGAACAAGCAAGAGGTCGCAAACGTTGGCGCGATCTCCGCAAACAACGATCCTCAGATCGGAGGCTTGCTCGCGGATGCACTTGAGCGAGTAGGTAAAGATGGCGTGATCACGGTCGAGGAAGGCAAGACTCGAGACACGACGGTGAACTACGTCGATGGGATGCAGTTTGACAAGGGCTATATCTCGCCCTACTTCATCACTGATCCAGGCACGATGGAATCCAACCTGGAAAACGCACTCGTGCTGCTCTACGAAAAGAAGGTCAGCAACGTTCGCGACTTGGTCCCACTGCTTGAAAAAGCAGCTCAAACCGGTCAACCACTGCTGATCATCGCTGAGGATGTCGACGCGGAAGCATTGACGCTCTTGGTGGTGAATAAGCTTCGTGGAACGCTAAATGTCTGTGCCGTGAAAGCGCCCGGCTTCGGTGATCGTCGCAAGTCGATGCTTGGCGACATCGCCACCTTAACGGGCGGGACGCTCATCAGCGAAGACCTTGGAATCCAACTCGAAAACGTCACGCTTGAGCAACTTGGCCGCGCCAAGAAGGTCACCGTCGATAAGAGTAATACGACCATCGTCGAAGGCAGCGGAAACCGAGCCGACATCGACAAACGAGTCAGTCAAATCCGTGCTCAAATCGAGCAGACCGACAGCGAATACGACAAGGAAAAATTCCAGGAGCGGCTCGCGAAACTGGCTGGTGGTGTTGCGGTGATCAGTGTGGGTGCCGAGACCGAAGCCGAGATGAAGCAGACCAAAGCTCGCCTCGAAGACGCCTTGCACGCGACGCGTGCAGCAGTCGAAGAGGGAATTGTCTCTGGCGGTGGAGTTGCCCTGGTTCGCTGCCGCGAGGCGGTTGAAGCGGTCAAATCAACACCAGTCAAAGACAGCGATGGCAAGACCGTGATCCCGTCAGCGAAGGGTGACGAGAAAATCGGTGTCGATATCGTCTTGGCCGCACTTGACGCTCCCATGCGTCAAATCGCCAACAACGGCGGGATCGATGGCCGTGTCGTGGTTGACGAAGTTCGCCAAAAAGCAAAGAACATCGGTTACAATGCGAATACGGGTGAGTACTCCGACATGCTTAAGGCGGGTGTCATCGACCCTGTTAAAGTCGTGCGAACGGCCCTGGCAAACGCAGGCAGCATCGCGGGTCTTTTGCTAACCACGGAAGCATTGGTGACCAACTTCGAAGCGGAAGACAAAGAACGTCGTCCTGTTGAAGGTGTCATCAACTAAGTGAGCCGCAACTAACAACTGCATCATTTGATGCGTCAGCTATTACGGGTCGCATGCCTGGATTTTCCGGTTGGTGTGCGACCCGTGTTGCTTATTTTAGAATCCAATTTGCACTGACCCGACAGCGTGGAAGATAAGCCGCAGAGCGGTAAAAACGACCGGGCCATTCGCTTGTTCGTGCGGAAACTGGGCAGGACAGCGGCATCGCGGTCTTTGAATCGCATCCCGATAAAAGATTTTGCAAATCCTGGGTTGTCGCGATTTTGCCTTCCCGAACGAGACATCGCGTAGCATCTTGTTAACTTTTACCCAACAACTTGCACATCAACCAGACGATCGACTCTCATAGGGCAACGACTCATGGCTGAGAAGGCCTGCTATTACGAAGTGCTTAAGGTCGAACGCTCCGCGAACAAAGGCGAGATTGATCGTGCTTACCGCAAGTTGGCGATTAAGTTCCATCCAGACAGTAATCGCGACGACGAAAACGCGATTACCAAATTCAAGGAAGCGACCGAAGCTTACGAAGTCCTGAGCGATCCCGAAAAGCGGGAGCGATACGACCGTCACGGGCACGCAGGTGTCGATGGGGTCCAGCAATTCAACGATGTTGAGGATATTTTTGAAGCCTTCGGCGATTTGTTTGGTGGAGGCATGTTCGGCGACTTGTTCGGGTCACGCGGCGGGGGCGGCGGTGGGCGGCGACGACGGCATCGACGCGGAGCCGATCTTCGCTGCAACGTCACACTGACTCTCGAAGAGGCTGCTCGCGGTGTTGAAAAAGACATCTCATTCCGCCGCCGAGTTCAATGCAACACCTGCAGTGGTTCCGGTGCCGCGGCGGGTAGCCAACCGATCACATGCGAGACCTGCGGTGGCCATGGACAAGTCATTCAATCAGCGGGCATTCTTCGCGTCCAAACAGCGTGTCCTAACTGTCACGGCGCCGGAAAGCAGATCTCACAGCCTTGCGACGAGTGCCGGGGATCAGGACTGCAAAATCAAAAAGCCGAACTCACCGTAAAAATTCCCGCCGGAATCTCCGACGGTACCAGAGTCCGTGTCTCGGGCGAGGGTGAAGCCAGCCCCGACGGTGGCCCAGTAGGTGATTGCTATGTCTTTATCACCGTCAGACCGCACGATCTTTTTAAACGAGACGGCAACCACCTTATCCTCCAATTACCAATCTCGTACAGCCAAGCCGCGCTCGGTGCCGAGATTGAAGTCCCAACCCTCGATGGGCCTGAACCACTCCGCGTCGCCGCCGGCACCCAGAACGGCGAAGTCTTTACCGTTCGCGGCAAGGGGATTGTCGATCACCGCGGTGGAGCCGCCGGCGATCTACTGGTGCAGGTCTTTATCGAGGTACCAAAGAAACTCACGGATGAACAAGAACGCCTGTTGAGAGAGTTGGCCGAGCTCGATCATGAATCGGTGCTACCACATCGCACGACGTTCTTGGAAAAGTTGCGAAACTTTTTTGATTCCGATCAACCACAACAATCATGAGTGAATCGATGAGTGACGAAAGCAACCCCGACCGACCATCCGCCGATGAAGAACTCGAAGCAACCGATGCCGCCTTCGAATCACGAGAAGACGAGGAGTACAATTCGGAAAACGACGTATCAGAACAACCCGAAACTCGTGATGAGGAAATGGAGCGGCTGCGGCATACAGCCGCCGAAGCGGACAAACGGGTACTGATGGCACAAGCCGAAGCAGAAAACTTTCGCAAACGCATGCGGCGCGACTTTGAAGACCAACTAAAGTACGCAGCAGTTCCGATGGTTGCTGATCTATTGGAGGTTCGAGACAACCTGCTCCGCGCCCTCGAGGCCGCCGATCAATCCGATCAATCGAGTAGCTTGAAGGAAGGCGTTGCAATGGTCGCGAAACAACTCGCCGATACTTTGACGAAATACGGCGTTCGCGAAATAGCTGCAGAGGGAGAAGTGTTCGACCCTAACTTCCACGAAGCCATCTCGCAAATGCCTGGTGATCACCCCTCAGGCAATGTCGCCCACGTCGCGCTCTCAGGTTTTATGATGCATGAGCGCGTTGTCAGACCGAGCCAAGTGGTCGTGAGTACTGGCCCTGCATGAGTACTGGCCCTGCATGAGTGCTGGCCCTGCTTGAGTGCTGGCCCTGAATGAGTGCTGGCCCTGAATGAGTACTGGCCCTGAATGAGTACTGGCCCTGAATGAGTACTGGCCCTGAATGAGTACTGGCCCTGAATCAGCAATCTGGACGCAATTAAGCGAGCCATATGCTGGTTGTCACTGGAGCGCTGAATTGGCTCATCGCTAAGCACCAACGACGTAATACATGATCCCCAGAAAGTGGGCGACTGCGGCAGCCATTACGGCTAGATGCCAGACCGCGTGCAAATAACGCAGTTTCGAGTCATTGAGCAGAAAGACGACGCCAATCGTGTAAAGCACACCGCCGGCGACCATCCACCACGCTAAGTCGCGAGGCACTTGGGTGGCTAACGGGATCGCAGGAAGCCAACCCAGCAGCAGGTAAGAAAGGG
>JAYZAR010000127.1:0-11322 GCA_036339635.1 Planctomycetota bacterium
CGATGGATTCGACCGCAATGAACTTGGCCTCGACGATTCGCTCCGGCGACTCAAAAGCTACCAACCTAGCGGCAAGAACTGATCACAGCACGACAGGCCTACAACGTCTGTACAGACCGATTGAAGGTCCGTTACACCAAGTCGAATTGCGATTATCCTCCGAGTTGGATAGCCCCTACGAGGCGTTGCTTCCTGTACTGCGACACGGGACTCAACTCGGCGGCAAACGACTTCGTCCCGCGATTTTATTACTCGCGGGGCAAGCGGTTGGATCGATCGGACCCGAGCATATTGTGCTGGGGACCGTCATCGAAATGGTTCACACGGCCACGCTGGTTCACGATGATGTATTGGACTCAGCGGAAACTCGTCGACATGTGCCGACCGTCAACGCGCGGTGGAATGAGCACACCAGCATCTTGTTGGGCGACTACCTTTTCTCGCAGAGTTTTCGTTTGGCTGCCACGTTACCCTCAACTGAGGCTTGTCGTTGGATTGGCGAGGCTGCTCGCTTGGTTTGCGAGGGTGAGCTCCGGCAGATACTTGATCGGAACACAATCGATTTAGATGAGTCGACCTACTTTGACATCATACGCGGAAAGACAGCGGAACTTTGCCGCGTCGCTTGCCAGCTTGGCGCGCACTACGCGGGGGCTAACGGTGAACAGTTGCGGGCACTGGGAAACTATGGTGAGTCTCTTGGTATCGCGTTTCAGATTGCGGATGACTACCTCGATCTGTGGGGTGAGGACGGCGCGGTTGGCAAGACCCTTGGTACGGACATTGAGCAAGGAAAGATGACTCTCCCGGTGATTCGTCTATTGGAAACGGCGGACCGATTGCACAGACCAAGAATCATTCGGATTTTGCGGGGGTCAGCGGCAGAGAGATTGCCAGCAATCCGGCCATTGCTCGAGGCTAGCGATGCGGCACAATACACGCGTCGCATGGCCTTGCGATTCTGCGATCACGCGGTCCGGTCGCTGGATCTGCTGCCAAGCTCACACGCGAGGGATTGTCTGCAGGCGATTGCCGAGTTTAGCGTATCACGACGTTTTTAAAAACGAAGTGCAACGTGTAATTTCGGATCGATCCGTTGATGTAAGCCGGGATTGCAAATAAAAAAACGCCTCCCATCTGCGGGGATGGGAGACGCAGGTCGACGAGATAGTCGAGCGTTGGTTCAAAATCATTCGATCGCGTTGAACGAATGATCCACCCTTCATACCAACTCTTTTTTAGCTCCGACCAAAGTTCTCAGACGCTCGGCCAACAGATGGGCATCGAACGGTTTCTTGAACGTTTCGTTGATACTACTTCGATCAAAGCTCATCGGCTGTCCATCGTCCGGAAGCAACGCGATCAGAATGATATCTGTGAAGTCGATATTCTTCCGCAAGTTTTGGCAGATCTGGACTGCCTCGATCTTGCCGATTGAAAAGTCAACGATGATGCAATCTGGATTAAAACTTTCAGCTTGGATTCCTGCTTCGAACCCGCTTGCGGCAACAGCCACTTTGAACGATTTCTCAGGCGGTAACTCACGCTTCAGGTTTTCGATCAATACCTGGTCTTGGGCGACGATCAGGCATTTTGCCATCGCTTCGTCTTCCAAGTCACCAAGTGGCATACCGTGCTCCTTCAGGAATTTGATCAAATATTCCCTCGGAATTCGGCGATCCTGTGATCCAGGAATGCGATAGCCTTTCAAACGCCCCGAATCGAACCATTTTGAAACGGTTCGGGGTGCTACTTTACAGATCTTGGCGACCTGTCCAGTTGTGAAGACCTTCATATTAGGCTCTCCATAACGCCTCGTTTAATTTCCCTCGAACAATGGTGCGTCGGTAACCATTGTTCTCGCAGCCCTTCTTTGTAAATCACAGACCAAACAACCGGTCCTGATCGGTTGTCTCTGCTTCTAGCGGTGGGTCGCTATCAACAAATCAATGCTCTGTTACTTTACGCTGGGTCGGGGCTACCCGGTTCGCATCTTGCGACGCTGACCGTGCGGGATCCTCGCGGTTTTGGTTGTCAAACTCGTTTCTACGATTACTTGGGTGAGCAATCGCTCGCATCACCGGCGGCCCCACGGATGTGGGATCACCATTACTGCGAAATCGACGGGGTAGAAGCTGCGATGCAACGGTGATCAATGCCCAACGCTCGCGACTGGTGAAGCCGAGCAAGTAGATACTTGCCACAACCCCGACTCAGCCAGGAACGTTCGGCCATGGTCGCCGAATCGCGTTCGCGTGGGACTTCGGTCGAAACCGGCATCTTTTCGCGAATGCATTCCCAGATTCCCCCCTGGGTGAACATCGGGCTGATCATCTGCCACCGGTCACTCTCGAAAGTCGAGAGCGACCCAGCTGAAAAGCTCGCTGTCCGACATTTAGTTTCGAGTAAAACCGTGCTAACTCTTTAGTGCGTTTGCATCTGAATAAGCACTATCAACGGTTTCTTTGCTCTTGGCCCTTCCAATCGGTCCCGTTTGGGTGGGGGGGCTGGCCCCGAAATGTTGCGAAAACCTCGTGAATATCGTGTTTCTTGACCCAATCGATGCAACTAGTCGGTTCTCGAAGTTGGGCAAAAAAAAGTTTCACTTTTTATTTTTCGCGGCGGACCAGACCTGCGGTTAGACGAATGCCGGGGGCGATTCGGCGCATCCGATGCAGCCACCGCCTCCAACTCGCGCGGTCATCCTCCCTCGTAAATGGTAGATTCATCGCGGTATGCCCTCCGGTGGACGGCAGTCCTCCGTGTCAAGCGAGAGACGATTTGCTTTTTTCCTAGTAGGACACTTGCGGTTTTCCACTCGGGACTACCACATTGTGGGTTAAACCCGTGTCACCCAGAACGTCCCTTGTTAATTGATGCAGCGTTCCGTTAAATCCGTTTATTCCTCTGCGAAAGCCAAAATTTAAAAACACCATGGAAGATTCGGCCCTGCAATATTTTCGACAGGCGATTGAGACTCCCAGTCCGTCTGGATTCGAAGAACCCATCCAGGCTCTGACCCGAAATTACATCGGACCCTTCTCTGAACAACTCCGGACCGATGTACACGGTAATTTGATCGCGTCTACCGGTGAATCAGCGGGGCCCCGCTTGATGTTTGCTGGGCACTGCGACCAGATAGGGATGCTGGTTTCTTACATCGATGAAAAAGGATTTGTTTACGGACAGACCATTGGCGGGTGGGATCCCCAGCAATTGATTGGCCAGGCGATGACGATTTGGACGGCAAATGGACCGTTGCCGGCCGTCATCAGTCGGAAGCCCATTCATTTGCTAACTTCGCAAGAGCGTGACAAGGTGGTCAAGTTGCACGATTTATGGCTCGACGTGGGCGCCGCTGATGGTATGGAGGCAGCTGAATTGATACAGATTGGAGACCCGATCACTCTCGATTTGAATTACCGCGCCTTGCGCGGGCAGCTTGTTTCTGGTCCTGGAATGGACAATAAGTCGGGAATGTGGACTGTGATGGAGGCACTGCGTCGGGCATCTATTTCACAAGCCCCGCTGCGGTGCCATCTGCACAGTGTGGCGACGGTCCAAGAGGAGATCGGTTTGCGGGGAGCGAAGACAGCGGCTGGTAGTATCAACCCCGATGTCGGGATCGCCGTTGACGTGACACACGCGTCGGATTGCCCCACGATCGATAAGCAAAAGCAGGGAGATATTGCGGTGGGAGGGGGACCGGTGATTTTCCGAGGTCCCAACATTAATTCGCGAGTCGCACAACGTTTGATCAGTTTGTGCAATGAACATTCGATTCCATTCCAGCTCGCGGGCATCGGTCGCGCCACGCCAAATGATGCGAATGCATTGCAAATTCACGGGGCTGGCGTTGCGACCGGATTGGTTGCGATTCCAAATCGTTATATGCATTCAGCGGTAGAAGTTGTCTCGCTGGATGACTTAGATCATGCGGCCGAATTGTTAAAGCACTTTGCTTTGGCACTCTCATCAGATGATGACTTTACGCCCCAGCTGGGATGATCGGCGGACCATTCCGGAAACTGCGACGAGATGGCCCGTGGTCGGGTGGGGTTGGCGAATTTCAAGCAGCGCATCGAGAACTACCATGGCAAAAGTTTTACTTGTCGAGGAAAGTTCCACGCAGACCGTCGAAATGCGGATGCAATTGGAGGAAGGAACGCACCCGTTCAAGCATATCGGCAATGGTCGCCAAGCCATCAAAGTATTTAGTGATGAAATGCTTGACTTGGTGGTGAGGGACCTGGAAAGGTCTGAAATGAGCGGTTTGGAATTGGTGGAGGCGGTGACAGTCGATTTTCCTCATATATCTGCCGTGGTGGTCACCGCCCAAGGCAGTGAAGATTTAGCGTCCAAGACGCTGCATATGGAAGCGGTTGGGTATGTATCCAAGCACCATTTACAAACGATGCTCAATGACACTGTCACCGACGGGTTGGGAGCCTTCAGACCGATGCTAGTTTCTTAGAATTAATCTCAGCCCTGCATAAGAATCAATTTCTTTTTGTGCTGCCCAATGACGCGAGAATTAATCTCGCCGCTGGTGGGTTTGTTGATGCAGGTGATCACGGGAATGGAGCTGATTTACGGATCCGAATTGGTGCGAATCGGAGTCGCGGTCGAACATGCATTATTAAACGCGATGTTGCGGGGCAATCTTGAACTTGGGCCATCCGTCACACCGGGGCATCGAGCTTTGGTTTATGACGGTGCTACTCGAAATTTGATCCAATAGAGTCAGTCCTCCGATCCGTGAAAACCCGACAGGTTTGTGTGGACGCGACAGCGAGTCGGGACGCAATTCGAATCTCGATTTGCGACGATGGGAAAGGGTTCGACACTTCCTCGGTACCGAAACGCAGCGATTTTAAAACGTTGAATGCAGAATCGGGTCAGGGACTCGTTTTGATATCCAGTTTCATGGATTCGTTGATCTTCAATGATCAAGAAAATGAAGTCACGTTGGTCAAACTTTGTAACGCGAATCGGCGGCGACTTGACCAGCGTCTCCAAATGCAATTCGGAACAACTTGTTTGTCGGGGGGGGAGCGTGCTGCGGGTTCGAAATTGAATCTGCCGTATACTGGATGGAGGTCCTTAAACAAGGGGGAAGCCATGAATCACAAGGTCAGTGAAACGGACCCGCGTACGGCGGGAATGCAGCGGCGCACCACTGCGAAGCTATCAATCGGCGGTTATTTGATCCAGAGACTGATGGATTACGGTATCGACGACTTGTTTGGGATTCCGGGCGACTACGTACTGTCGTTTTACAGCGAGCTTGAAAAGAGTCCAATCAACGTGGTCGGCTGCACTCGTGAAGATTGTGCGGGTTTCGCTGCGGACGCTTATTCACGTTTGCGGGGAATGGGCGCCGTCTGCGTCACTTATTGCGTTGGTGGTTTGAGTGTTTGTAACTCGATTGCAGGCGCTTACGCCGAAAAATCTCCGATCGTTGTAATCTCAGGGTCGCCTGGGATGCAAGAACGCAAAGTGGGGGCGCTGCTGCACCATATGGTGCGGGACTTTCGGACCCAGATCGATGTGTTCGAAAAATTTACGATCGCGGGTGCTGAACTGAACGACCCTTTGACGGCATTTTCAGAAATTGATCGTGTCTTGGATGCGTGTGATCGGTTTAAACGACCGGTGTATCTCGAATTACCGCGGGATATGGTTCACGTTGTGCCTCCGGTCGCGCACGGCTATTCCGGCGTTCCTTATGAAGTTGATGTCGAGGCGACCCAGGAAGCAATTCGTGAGGCATTTGAGAGGTTGAAACAGGCTGAACGCCCCGTGATCATCGCAGGAGTAGAACTGCACCGATTTCGCTTGCAGGATGAGATGCTGCTTCTTGCCGAATCCGCGGGAATTCCAATCGCGACAACCATGTTGGGTAAGAGTGTCGTGAGCGAGCGGCATCCGAAATTCATTGGACTCTATGAAGGTGCGATTGGTGATCCGAAGGTCACTGAGTTTGTTGAAAGTAGTGACCTTGTTTTGCTCCTCGGAGCGTTCTTGAGTGATATTAATCTGGGGATCTATACAGCAAATCTTGATCCCGACCGATGTGTTTACGTGACCAGCGAAACGCTAAGAATTTCGCACCACCATTATCACAATGTCGATTTGAAGGAGTTCTTGGTTGGACTTTCCGAATGTCAGCTTAGCGTGGGTGAGGCATCTGATTTGACTGCTCGTGAGATACCCAAATCGCTTGGACGGTCTGCTGAACCAACCGATGATTTTGAGTTGCAGGCTGCCCAGCCATTGCGGACCAGTCGCATCATTCAAATGTTGAATCGACTGATCGATGATCGATCCATTGTGGTCGCCGATGTTGGTGATTCTCTATTTGCTGCAACTGAATTAACGATTCATGATCGGGGTGAGTTTCTGAGCCCTGCCTATTACACGTCGATGGGATTCAGCATTCCGGCCGCCCTTGGTGCCGCCACCGCTCGCCCGGATCATCGGGTGGTTGTTTTGGTTGGCGATGGTGCTTTTCAAATGACAGGTCAAGAATTGAGCACGCTGATGGCGCGAGGGCACAATCCGATTGTCATCCTTCTGGATAATCATGGTTATGGAACCGAACGCTTTTTGCATGAAGGGGAGTGGGAGTACAACGAAGTGCACCCTTGGCATTACACCGAACTGACGAAAGTCTACGGCTGCGGTGTAGGGCATATGGTCGAAAACGAAGGTGAATTTCAGGAAGCCGTTGACTTGGCGTGGAAAGATGCTGAGCAGCCGCATCTCATCCAAGCCAGGCTCATGGAAAACGATGCAAGTGAGACACTGAAGAAACTTGCTGATCGAATGAGCCATAAAGTGTCTGGAGGATCGGACTGAAGGATTATTACAGGCTATGGCCCAGACCACGCATGAAATACGAATGAACAAGAGGGTAAGCGGCCTCCGCTGTCTCTGGGTTCTGCGGGGCGACAAATAAGTTGTTTAGCTGGTGGATTTGGTCTCGACCAACCGTTCAAGCAATCGATCGAGTTGGGCGACTGTTTTGGTCGCCTGAAAGACACCTACTTGTTCCCGGCAGGTTTTCCGCAGGTCTGTGCGTCTTTGGGAACACTGAAAGTCAAACACTAATTGGGTTGCTTCTCCCAGGTCGTCGTACAGACATTCCGGGGACGCGAGATCTGGATAATTAAGTCGGTTTGGCAGGATTGGAATGGCACCAGCCCAGATCGCTTCGCAGACGGCGATCCCAAAGAATTCGTGGTCGGCAGTAGAGACGACCAAATCGATGTTCCGTAGATGTTGCCAATACTCTTGTCGGCTTGCTGCAAAGCCGTCATGGATGATGCGAGATTGGTGTTTTTGTCGGATTGATTCCAGGGATGCCGTTGGTGTTCGGCGATGCGAACCCAGCAGAATCAAACGGAATTCCAGTCCTCGTTTTTCGAGGTCGTCGACAAGTTTCTCGAATCGATCTGGGCGTTTGTCATATTCCCAGCGGGCGACCCAACCGATCGTGAGCGGTTCATTGGAGCTACGGGGCGGCATTGGGGTAGGCGGTGAGAAGCCAGGGGCGACGACTTCCGAGTTCTCGCTAAGCTGTTTCAGGTCATGCAAATCCGCTCCATCGGGCATTCGGGCCAGTAATTTACGACTCGCCGCTTTGAATGATTGAAGGTGGAACGGCGAATTAAAAATAATGCTATCCGCAGTCAAAGCTGAAAGCAGATTGGTGTAACCATAGTGGTGGTCAATGCGAGCTTTGGGAGCTACCGGGTAAGTCAGTTGATTCTCGTGAAAATAAATGGCGGTTGGCGTCGTTGCCAAGTCACTGTTCCGTAATATCCCTCGCCACGATGGCAAATCAAGCATGTCGCTGCAAAAGATGACATCGGGTTCGAACCCGTCGGCAAGGATTTCGTTTGCGGCGCGTGCGAGTTCTAGGGGCGCCGATCGCATTCGCCATTTCCAGTGAACGGGTTTGCCAGTCACTAATTCCCATTCAAAACGGCTACGCTCGACGGCATCCTCAAGAAAACGTCGATGACTACCACCGAAAAACGGTTCAATCGCAAGCACCTTGAGTTGCTTTGCGGTGGAGAGCATGGCGTGGCGAACCTATCCGAGAGAAGACAGAATTTGGGCAAGTAAAGAGATTCGTTAAGTGTATGCCGCACTTGGACGCTGGGTTTGTTCGCCGGATCTTATCATGATCTCAGAACGTATTGGTCAAGATGATCGTACGAGGGCGAACCAGAAGCGTGATTTTGGGAAGCCGGATGTTGGCGGCCGTCGTTTGGCAGCGAGGCGAGTCGGAAGTTGTCGGTTCCACTTGGGAAGATCTAGCCTCAGTAACGACGCACCCGCTGGATTAGCATCATCCCCAGCATTGCCATGATGCCATTTCCCATCCAAACGCCGTAAGGCGGCAGAACGCCATCTTTGGACTGTTCAAGACCAAAAATGAATAGCGGATAGTAGACCAGCAAGGTGGGCAGGAAACAGAGTCCAAAGGTGGACCAGTAATCACTCGTCTTGGCGATCATTGCCAGGGGAGCGCCCACTAGCACGAAAAAGAAGCAACTGAAACCCCACGCCCAGCGTCGCCAAGGCTCCGTTTTTAAGCGAATCAATCGCCGCCGGCTCGAATCGAGTGAGTTTTGAATCGCTTGGCCACTGCCACCGGCGATCTGGCCTGGGCGAGTCGTCAGCAATGAGAAACCAAGGTGGGCAGCCATTTGGCCAACGGTGGCGTGTGCCAAATTGTCCGTGCGAATCCGCTCGCCACTAATCAGACTGAGTGGGACTTCGCTCGGGCTACGGTCACTCACCGGCTGTTGTCGCATGGCATTGGATAAAGGAATTTCGACTTCGATCTCTCCGGGGAATTCGGTGTGGAAGGAAGTGCCGCCGTCGAATTGACTGTCGACGACACGTAGCATTAACGTCTGGGTCTCTGGATCAAGTCGCAATTCGCCTTCTTTGGCTGTGAGTTTTCGAGACCCATCGGCTCCTCGATTGTGGACCGTGACAGTGGGACGAATCAGTTTGCGTCCAATAACATCGCGTACATGGATCGAAAAACCTTGCTCTGAGGTGTAGGTATGCTCGCTTTGCAAAACACGGTAGGCGATATCTTCGATCGAAAGCAGGACGACCCGATTGACACCAGGGCGACCCCAGGAGACCGCCAAGTCGGAGACAAAGACCGCGACCGGACTTAACAATGCAGCGAAGATTAATGCGGGTTGAATGATTTTGAGTGGTGAAATTCCAGAGGCTTTCACCGTAGCCACTTCGCCATCGGATGCCATTCGTCCATAGACACAGCAGATGGAAAAGAGTGCTGTCGCCGGAAAAGCGAATTGCAGAGAAATCGGCAACACGAACGGCAGAAGCTGGATGATCGCCATGGCTCCCAATCCACGGCGAAGCAGTTCACGACCCACACCAATCATCAGAATTAATAGTGTCAGCGCAATCAGCGACACCACAAAGATCTTGAAGATCTCCAGCAAGACATATCGCGTTAGGCGGGTGGGCATTACCGACGCACGAATTCAAAAAACGGAAAACCATAAAATGGACCAACACTACTCCCACCGAGATAGCAAAACACGACTCTCGGACGGTAGAGGAAATGTTGCGAGGTACAGCTAGAACGCCGTAAAGAGTGCGTTATGGCGGATGTAGAGGAAGGCTTCTGGGCTCAGCACGGCAATCAAAGCGTTTCCTCGGTAGTTTGCGGGGTCTGCGAGTCATGGGGCGAAGAGGGGACGCAGTCCTTTTTCATCACCAGATTGGCTGGTACACTCGACCCTCATCCGATTCTGCTACTACTTTCCAACCTGGATCTGAAATGGCCGTACGTAAGGGTTCTGACTTCGCTGGCTTGTCTGTCGCCATTGTCACGCCATTCGCCGATGGCGAGGTCGATTATGTTCGTTTGCGTGAGCAATTGGAGTTTCAGATCGCCGCCGGCACTCGCTGTATTGTTCCGGTAGGAACCACCGGTGAGTCGCCAACCCTCTCGCACCAAGAGCATGACCGTGTGATCACGGAAGTCATCCAATGTGTCGCAGGGCGAGCAAAAGTGATGGCCGGGACGGGAAGCAACAGCACGGCCGAGGCCTTGCGGCTCACTCGTCGAGCCGCCGACGAGGGTGCAGATGCGACCTTGCAGGTGGCACCCTACTACAACAAGCCAACCCAAGAAGGGTTTTATCAGCACTTTCGAGCGGTGGCTGAGGAAGTTGATATTCCGGTATGCGTTTATAACATTCCAGGCCGTACCTGCAAGGAAATCGAAGTTGGAACGATCCAAAGATTGGCCGAATTGCCGGGGATCACCATGGTTAAAGAAGCGACAGGGAAGCTGGATCAATGTTCAGCGATTGTAGGAACCACTGATCTGACCGTCTTGAGTGGTGATGACTCTCTAACCCTTCCAATGATGTCGGTTGGTGCTGAAGGCGTGGTTTCGGTCGTGGGGAATTTGGTTCCCGACGTCATGATCGAACTAGTCAGTGCCGCGGCTGCGGGCGACTTCTTGACTGCGAGACAAGTTCACCATCGACTTTTTGCGCTGTGCAGCAACATGTTGGGTTTGGCGACGAACCCGATTCCTGTCAAAGCCGCCATGCAATTACTTGGTCGAGATACCGGTGAGTTACGCCTCCCCATGACCGCGCTTGAAGCACCGCTTGCCGATCAGTTGCGAGAAACCTTGTTTGCTTTCGGTTTGCAGGAAACCGCAGCGACTTAACCTGCAGCGACCGACGCGGGGAACTGTTTTGATTTTGATGTCCTGCAGCAGGCGTCAATCATCGTTAATTGATCTGTGGGACGCTCGGGGATTTCTTGTCTTCAACTGATCCGTATCGTCGTCTCAGTGGTGAGGATTCAGAGCGGAGCAGGATAGATCAGTAGCCGCCTCCGTCGGTGCCTTTCACGACGATCGGTTCGAGTTCTAGTCGCTGTCGGCACTCATTCAGCATTTGAGAGGTGCGGCTGGTCCCGATTCGGGTAACACCCAAGTTACGGACCTCCAGTACGGTGTCCATGTCGCGGACACCACCGGCGGCTTTGACTTGCACATGATCGGGTGAGTGTTCACGCATCAGGGCCAAATCTTCCAGCGTTGCCCCGGATGACCCGTAACCGGTTGATGTCTTCACCCAATCGGTATTGATTTCACCACAGATTTGGCAGAGCTGGATTTTGTGCTCGTCCCGCAGATAGCAATTCTCAAAGATCACTTTGACCTTTCTTTCGGCGAGGTGAGCTGCATCGATCACCAAGGCGATTTCATCACGCACGTACCCCCAGTCACCACTCAAA
>JAYZAR010000128.1:0-10252 GCA_036339635.1 Planctomycetota bacterium
ACAAGTCCAGTATGGAATGAGATTTACGATCTATTGAAGAAATGGCGTGATCTACATCCTGATGAGACATTCATTTTTAATGACATATTCAATCTAAGACACAAACCAGAGTTTGAACTTACCAATCCTGCGACTTGCGAACGGATTCGCGAAGGTCGTTATGAGAGTAAGTTTGACACCAGTATGAGAAAGATGATCAAGCGTTCTGGGATTCCTGTCTATCCTCAACCTCACAAAGCGTTACGCGATGTCAGGATCAACGAGTTGGAACGGTTAGGATTCCGGAGACAGGAGATTGACGCTTGGATAGGGAATTCAGAAGCGGTCCGAGACAAGCACTATTCTGCTACATCGGTTACTAAAGCAGACTGTCAGAAAGCACTGAGAATTGCAGGGGGAGAAAACAGTGTAGGCGATTCGGCAAAAAGTGTAGACATAGGGTATGCGGAGAACACCCAGACTGACCCAAATCAACTCATCCAGCAGTTGAGCAAATCGGTGAAAGGTCGTGAATTGCTGGAAATGCTTGAGAAAGCATTGAAAGAGAGTGATCCAGCAGACCTTGAAGAAGATGCTAAGTACACCCGGAGGGATTCGAACCCCCAACCCTCGGTTCCGAAGACCGATGCTCTATCCAGTTGAGCTACGGATGCATTTTGCCGTCTCGGCTAGACCTATTATCCAGCCTTCTTGTGTGCTGTGAAGCCCAAGTGGGGCATCTCCCAGACACTCTGTTCGATCGAAAAATGAAGTATGCCCGGCGGAATCAGGATTTGCAAGCCGGACCATTGCGGTTGCTTGCAACCGCTGGGTCGCATCGAACTGCTTTTTTGCCTAAAAACGCTTCAGGGATCCCGAAATCACCGCGAAATTCTGGTCATCACGCATTTGGCAACTCGGTTCAAGGCTCCGGGGAATATTCTCTGGGGTTCGGTTGGCACAGGCACAGGCACAGGCACAGGCACAGGCACAGGCACTAGCACTCCAGTCAGCGAGGATTTCTTGGCCGAAATCAGCGTTGCAGCGAGGATGGGCTGCTTCTCACAAAGCTGTGGATCCCCGCGGAAATTCTGTTGCTGTTTTCCGCGCATGCTTCGCCCGGTAACGCTCCGCTGAAAGGTTGGGGCATGCCTCCTCTCGCTGGCATGTGTCGCAGGCCATAGGCACCATGTCACCGCTGGAAAATCGAAGAGGTCTCTTTTCGCAAAGCTCAACCAGTTTGTGAAGGCGAACACACGACACCTGATGGCTCCGATCGAGAGATTGCGCTGGGTGGTCTGTGTTGTCTCGGCTCAAGCGAGGACGTTGGCGTCAGTCCAGGCTCGTCGCTTCGTGCAATCTGCGGGCCGAAAATGAAACACATGTTGCGAATTTAGAAATCCAACGATTGAGAACGGGCGTGATCAATGATCGAGGCTTGGTTTCCTGCTATGCGCCCAGGTGCACTCGCAGCATCCCTTTCTTCTTGCATGTTTGCATCCCTGAGCGTTTTCCACAGCACCGAATGCAATCACAGAAAGCTGAATGGCGACCACCTTTCATGGGACCACGGCAAAAAGGCATCGCGGTACTGGTCGGTCACTCGATTGACTTTCAATCTCAGTCTTAGCGGTGTCAGGAAAGCTGTTTGAGGATTGCAATTGGAAAAAGTTTCGTCACGGTCATCAAGGGTGTGCGATAATGCACGGATCAGTCCTCGTTGAGACCAGTCGTCATTAAGTTCGGCACCGATTGAGATCAACCGTGGTTCGATCACACAAGGAGTTCAGTTTGCCAGACCGCAGGCAGCACCGTGGTCCGCATCCACAAGATCAGCAACTCTTCGCTGATTCGTATGAGCAAGTGCTTGTCGTCGCAACGAATGACCTGAGTTGGTTGCTGAGTCGCGGCTATGCGATCTCTTCTTCACTCAAACTGGTCGGTGACCGACATGCTTTAACTGCTCGTCAGCGATTGGCGATTTCGCGAAGTGCCTGCTCTGAATAATCCCCACAGGTTCGACGGCACCACCGGATTGACTCGGTTGATTTGTGACAGAGTGAATTGTGAATCGATGGATACAACGTGCTGGTTAGCGTCGAGGCTGCGTTTGGCGGAGGTGTGATTTTGCAGGGGCAAGATGCTTGTTACCGCGATATGGCCAGTATGCACTGGTAGTTACTGTCGCGTCGTGGAAACGGTCCCGGCCATTGAGCAGGTAGGTAAGTAACTTGCCCATCGGCAGGTTGGTCACTGTCGTTGGTTGCTTGATCGGCCCGTTTCGAACAGCGGTCGATTGAAAACGCTCCTGGCAAAGATCGCACAGCAGTATGGCTGGGACTGGCAGATCGAACTGGTTGTGGATCCCGATCCCATCCTGGCGAGATGCGAGCACATCGTTGCTTCGGTAGACAGTCAGATTTTGGATCGACCAGATCGTTGGTTCAATCTAGCCCGAGAAGTAATCGAGCTGCGGATTCCCAAGGCTCGGGTTTTGAACCTTGGAAACGGGCAATCCCAATTTTTCGGTTCTCAATTGCTTGATTCTCA
The DNA here is from genome assembly GCA_036339635.1 of Planctomycetota bacterium. Taxonomy (GTDB): domain Bacteria; phylum Planctomycetota; class Planctomycetia; order Pirellulales; family Pirellulaceae; genus Rubripirellula. The sequence continues at coordinate 2,530 of JAYZAR010000128.1, forward strand.
GGATGGCTAAATCAGTGAGCAACCGTGAGCAAAGACGCGGAATTGATCGATTTTTAGGCCCGGCAGTCGAGGTCAGCCATTGTGGGTCGAGGTTAGCCAGTGCGGGTCGAGCAGAAACGTCGGCAGGAAAGAGGCCAAACGAAAAGGATCATTGGCGAAGTTCGTGCTAACATAGAGAAGTGACTTTAGCAGGCAAGGGCGGCGATGGGATTGACATATTTCAAGCGTTTTCGAATGGAATACGACCTTCGGGAGTCGGTTCCTGCGTCGGTACCAATGCCCCAGGGTTATGAATTGGTTCCATTCGCTCCCGAATTGATCCGCGATCATGCGATCGCAAAGTACAAGAGTTTCCGTTGGGAATTGGACGCGAATGTATTTCCGTGCCTGGGGCGTCGGGATGGTTGTTTACGGCTGATGCGGGAGATTACGTCTCGTGCTAGTTTTGTTCCTGAGGCGACCTGGCTCTGTCGATATCGTGACCCAGAATCTGGTCGACCCTTGGCCGTGGGAACGATCCAAGGCTTGCAGCTTGATGGGTGGGGTGCGATTCAAAATTTGGGGATTGATCCTGATCACCGTGGCCGAGGCCTTGGCACGATCTTGCTGTCGCGGGCAGCAGAAGGTTTTCGTGCGGAGGGGTTGCCGCGGATGCACTTGGAAGTCACCACTGATAACACACCGGCGATCCGATTGTACGAGCGACTTGGTTTTCGGCGGGCAAAAGTTGTCTACAAAGCGGCCGAGGTGGCTGGCGTATAGGCATTTTAAGCTCGTTGCTGGTGACGACTGCCGTTGAGATCGCGAATTGGTAACGACTGCTGAATCGCTTATACTCGGGCGGGTCTGAGACCAAGCCGACGGAGAGACGATGAAGAGGCCAGAGCCGAATCGAAGGTGTGATGGTGTCCTGCGACGTGATGCGCTTCGCGTGGGTGGACTGACTGCATTTGGCCTCAGTTTGAATCAGTGGTTTCAGCAGCGTGCGATTGCCGGTCAGCGAGAGGCCGCCGCCGATTCCTGTATTTTGATTTGGCTGGATGGCGGACCGAGTCATCTGGAAACATTTGACCTCAAACCAAATGCCCCGCAAGAAGTTCGCGGACCGTTCCAGCCGATCGCTACATCCGTTGCTGGAATTCAGATCAGCGAACACTTGGAACGTACCGCCAGTGTGATGGAACAATTGGCGATTCTCCGTTCGATGACCTCACCTCTCGGAGAGCACAATTTTGCCAGTCACTATTTGCTGACTGGGTATCAACCGTCGCCAGCCCTCGCCTATCCAGGGATGCCTTCGGTAATGACCCATGTGCATGGGGCAGCAACGGCGATTCCCAACAATGTCGCTGTACAACGTCCCAACCCGATGGCTGGACGAGGTTATTTGGGGTCTTCAACGTCGCCGTTTGTCGTCGATGGTGACCCCTCGCGTCCCGGTTTTCGAGTCAAGGATTTGACCGCCTCGGTTGCCTTAAGTCCCGAACGAATGGTTCGTCGTCGAGCGTATCGAGAGCAGATCGACCAGATGGCTGTCCAAGCGACAACAAGTGGTGCGGATGCATCGTTTGAGCAGGCGTATCGCTTGATCGCTTCGCCAGAGGCTCGCGAAGCATTTGATTTGGATCGTGAGCGGGAAGCAATAAGATCGCGATACGGACGCCATCAGTTGGGTCAGAGTTGCTTGATGGCACGCCGATTAATCGAAGCCGGAACCAAGTTTGTTACAGTAACGGATCGTGGTTGGGACACACATGACAATCTTTTCACACGCTTGAGGGAGGGTTTTACCGGCGGCACGGCTGGAAAAATTCCAAAATTAGATGTCGCGTTGTCAGCGTTGATCGGCGATCTCGATGAGCGCGGCTTGTTGAATTCAACTCTGGTGTTGGTGATGGGAGAATTTGGTCGAACGCCCAAGTTGAACCCGCGTGGTGGTCGCGATCACTGGCCGCGCGCGTTCAGCGTCGCGCTAGCGGGCGGCGGCATTCGGGGTGGCCAAGTCGTGGGGCAATCCGATTCACATGGAGAACGTCCTGCCGATCGTCCAATCAGCCCTGCTGATTTAGTGCGTACCGTCTATCAGCAGCTCGGAATCGATGGTGACCTTGAATTGAATACCGACGATGGCCGGCCGGTGCAGATTAATCGGGACGGCACTTTGATCAACGAGTTGATCTCGTGATTGATTCTGGTCATTCTCGGCGACGGTGCTTGGCCAGCTTGATCTTGGGCGGTGTTGCGATCAACCGATCGTCTTTGGCGAGCTGTGCTGAACAAGCGCATCGCCCTCATGTCACGGCAACCGTTTTTTCGCCGGGTGGAAGATCTATTGTTGTTGGTTCCCAAGCCGGTGTAGAAGTTCGCGAATCTAATCCGCAGTTAAGGCTCAAGAAAAGAATCGCTGTGGACATGGACTCGGTTCACGATCTTTGTTTTTCACCCGACGGTCTGTGGCTGGTGGTGGCTGGTGGTTCACCAGGTGAAGCAGGCCAGGTGGCTTGGATCCATTGGCCTGAGGGTAAACTCGATCATCAGGTCGCTGTTCATGATGACGTCGTGTATCAGGTCACCTTTGCACCTGATGGATCCCATTGGTTCACAGCGTCAGGCGATGAGGTTTGCTCGGTATTCCGTATCAACGATCCGAAGCCGATTACACGGTTTACCCAGCACTCGCGAGCCGTTTTGGGAGTCGCAGTGCTACCCGATGGAGAGACGGTGGTCAGCGGTTCGCGTGACGAAACGTTGCGAGTTTGGAACGCCATTAGTGGTGAACCCATTCGCACGCTGCACAACCATTCACGTGATGTCATGGCATTGGCTTGCCAGCCCAACCAGTCCGGATTGCCAATGGTGGCGTCAGCGTCGGCGGACCTTACCATTCGTTTCTGGCAACCGACGATTGGACGGATGGTTCGGTTCGTCAGGTTACCAAGTACTCCGCTGGGGATCGCTTGGGTGCAAGAAGGAAAGCTGATTGCCGCCGCGTGCGAGGATGGAAAGCTGCGGCTGATCGATCCGATCAAGGTTTCGATTGTTGACTCGATTTCAGTCAGCGACGATTGGCTGTTCTGTATCGCTGAGAATCCTCGGCAAGTTGGGCAGATGGTGGTGGGTGGGGCTCATGGCGGCCTGGCCTTTCATCAATTCAAGTGATGCGCTGAGCCTCGAACGTATTAGATAAAGAAGCCTCGCGATGACTGATCCAAGCAGCGAACAAAACAATCCACTCGACCATCCCGACCAATGGGAGGACGAGTTGCTGGGCCGGTACCCTACCCCAAGTTCGACAAAATCCGATCATGAGTTTCGCGATTATGAAGCGGAGCAGCGTCCGAGTGTCAAAGAGTTCTATCGGCTGAATCACTGCTACCAAACCGTCGCATTTGTGCAACAGAAGCGTCGGGAGTTTTTATCGCTTGATCGGCGGCGAATGGGTGTTTGGGAAGCGATGGAGTTCTTGAATACGCTGGTTGATGATAGCGACCCTGACACCGAGTTGACGCAAATCGAACATCTGCTGCAAACTGCTGAAGCGGTGCGGCATGATGGGCAGCCCGACTGGTTTATCCTTGCCGGATTGATCCACGATTTGGGAAAAATTCTTTGTTTGGACGGCGAGCCACAGTGGGCCGTGGTCGGTGATACGTTTCCGGTCGGTTGTGCGTATTCTAAAAAGATCGTGTACTACGATTTTTTTCAAGCCAATCCAGATTGGGTGGATAGCCGTTACAACAGCCAGTTCGGCGTTTACAAATCAGGAAGCGGGTTAGACAACGTGCTGATGTCTTGGGGGCATGATGAATATTTGTATCATGTCATCAAAGATTACTTACCCATCGAAGCACAGTACATGATTCGGTATCACTCGTTCTACCCTGCCCATCGTGAGCGGGACTACGAGTATCTGTTTGATGAACGTTATCTCGCGATGTTTGATTGGGTTCGCAAATTCAATCAATACGATCTGTATTCGAAAACGGAAGCTCCACCGGATGTCGAATGCTTGAAGCCATATTATGAGCAGCTAATTGGTAAATACTTTCCGAGTCAGATCGCCTGGTGATTGAAAAACGAAAGCCGTTGTAAGAGCCCAAATTTGATTCGGTGATCTGCTGTGCGGTATGGTTTTCGGATCGGTGGCACCCGCGGGCTTCGCTTGCCTTTGCTGCCGATCTGCATTGGAGCACGACTGTCTGTCGTCAATGACTCTTGCTTGTGATGCCAAGACGCTGGCTCGTTTGTTTCGCGTGGTAGAGGATCAGTGCGATTTGAGCCTCTGTAAAGCCGTACGTTCGAGCACCACCGCTTCCGAACTGTTCGGCAGCACTGGTCATGATGTTGGTGGGTGACTTTCCGCTTGCGCCGGGAACTCCCACATGCCCAGTCCGAAGCAATGTCCCATTTCATGGGCCTGAGGATTCTGAACTTGATTACCCAGACGCTGCCAATCGAGCGTCAGGTACGGTCTGTTTGAATAACGCTTTCAGTGGGAGGTCATGTCAGAGAAAGTTAGACCGCTTGAATAGCTGTCGAAAATGTAAACATTGGTCGCGATTGGATCACGGATCCGAATGTCTTTGCATTGGTTAAACGCAAGAGCAATGCGATTGGAATCGTAGAGTTCCGTTGAGTCACCATACTGAATCAGATCCGACTGCGTATCTCGGATTTCGGTATAGGACGAGAAACTCTTGGAGGTGAATTCCACGAGTGCGCTTCCATCTTGGGCGCGGAAGTTTCCACTCAGGATTTTACACTTTTGTCGGCACTGTTCGATTGTCGCCAATTGATGAGCGGCTCGATTCTTGGTCAAGACGCACAAGTGAACTGGAATGGCCGTCCTATTTTTGGATTTGGGCGAAGGGGTGTGTCATTGGGCAACGCGTCGCATGCTGTCTGCCATGCGAGAGCATGGTGATGATTTGGATTGGCTTGTTTGAATGCTTCCGCGATCGGTAGTGCTTTGGAATAATGTTTTTCATTGATGTGAATTTGCGTCAGAGCCCATGCGATATCAGGATCTTGAGGAGCTGCCTGGAATCCACGTTCAAAGATTGAAATCCAGCCATCAAAGTCCCACGCCTATCTTGCGCGGAGATAGTGAGGTGAAACTTTTTTCGCATGCTCGGAAAACGCAATCGTCATAGCCAAGCGATCCGCTGGTGTGATGTGCGGTTGATGAATGGCATCAGGGTAGGCGATCAGTCTGCGCGATCTCGGCAGACGTTCAATCGCAGCAATCGTTGACTCTACATCGGCTCCGAGAAGAGAGAAGACCAGAAGCAGAAACGAAATGAGTTTGATTGCATTCATCCGATCTATCGAAGATGAAAGGGACTGCTGACTGCATTGCTGGCGACACGAACGGTAGGTCAACCTTTGTCGCATTGCCGGATTTGCTTCCCAATTTGAGGAAACGGCAATGGTAATTGATCGTAGCGACGCCGCAGTAACATCAGTTCACTTGCTTTTTTCGGTACTCGGTTCGCTCTCTCGTGTAGGTTTGTGAATCGGGTAGCCGAGCTGATTCAGGATGCTCTTCTTCCATCAATTGTTGAAGAAATCGGCGGCACCAACCGCATCCCGTTCCAGCCCCATAGCACTCGGACAACTGGCTGGTGCGAGTTGGTTGGTGCACCCGAATGTGTTGAACGACTTTTCGCCGGGTGACGTGAAAACACAAACAAAGTTCCTGATCATCATCCATCAGTGGCACCATCGGTGATCATTGAAAACGCGACCCGACAGGCATCGAGGTAATCAGCAATCTCCAGTCGTTCATCGGCAGTGTGGATGTTCCGCTGACCGCAACCGAGTGTGACCGCTTCGATTCCGTGTCGGAAAAGCCAGTTGGCATCAACGCCACCGTTAGAGACTTCACAAAAAGCTTGCCGCCCGATCTTTGCGATGGCTGCTTTCGCGGTCACGATCGACGGATGATCTTCGGGGAGGGCAAATGACTCGTAATCGACATGTGACTCGAATTTGCATTGACCGCACTCCCCTGCCTCGTTTTGAACAGACGCTGCGGCTTTTTCAAAGGCTTGCCTTATCTCGCTCACGATTTGCTGGCGAAAGGCCGAGTCATGGCTTCTCGCTTCCGCTTTTAGATGGAGATTGGGCGTGATGACGTTGGTTGCTTCACCACCTTGAATCACGCCAACGTTCGCAGATCCGGTTTGTTCGCCTTGAACGACTCTGCCCAGCCATCCTCGTTGGTGCAAGTCAGCAATTGCCTGCGAAGCGATGACGATGGTGCTGACACCCTGCTCTGGTGCCACACCGGCATGGGCCGGAACTCCTGTCAAATCGATCGTCATCCGCTCGCCGCCGATGGCACCGCTCGTCAATTTTTCGACGGTTCCCCCATCAAAGTTGAAGGCGCGATCGACTTTTCCAATCTTTTCGACATCGAGATGACGGGCCCCTTCCAAACCGATTTCTTCTTGAATCAAAAAGCAAACCACAGCCGGTGGAAAATGCTCGTCCCCACGTTGGCAACGCTCGACGATTGCGGTCAGAATCGCGGCACATCCTGCCCGATCGTCTGCTCCGAGTCCAGTTGGCTCGCTGCTCCGCACTTGAGGTCCCTCGACGACTGGTTGGCTGCCGACACAAATCGGAACCGTATCCATATGGGCACTTAGGAGCGTTCTTGGGCCTTCACCATTTCCAGGCAATGTGACGATCAGATTGCCGCAATTTCCGTCAATCCTGGTCCGTTTTTCTGCTCCGTCAAATTCAATTTGGGAGTCCTGGACCCCCGCCTGTTTGAGTAGTTCGACGATGGTTCCGGCGACCCTCGCCTCGTCGCCGCTGCGACCAGGGATGGCCGTGATTTGCATAAATCGGTCCAGGGCCTCGTCGGCGTTGACTTCGTGATCGCTCATCCGCAGGGTACACTCGTGGGTTTGATAGGTTTGAAAGACTCTCTTGAATTGTAATGGAGTCGGAAAGTGAATTGGGCCGAGCTGCGAGCGGCCCCAACCGCGAATCCGCTCCTGATCGCCAATTCACAACGTCTTTGACCGTTGCCCGTCCCGTGATTTTTTTCGGTTACCGTTGTGAAGCTTCCTGTTGTCGATTCAAACCCTGTCGATTCAACCGCCGAAAAGGGTCTTACGGGTGAATCAGACGCTCGCCAACACTTGTTGGATCTTTCGACTGATGAATTGAAAGCGTGGATGGCGGATCATGGTCTACCTGCTTTTCGAGCTGGACAGATTCTGAACTGGGTGTTTCAGCGACGGATCACCGATTTTCAGGAGATGAGTGATCTACCCAAAAAATTACGAGATGAGTTGGATGCGGCTTTTCGGGTCTTCGTGACGGCCGAGCAGGAAGTGGTCGAATCAAGTGACGGGACCGATAAGTTACTGGTCAGATTGCCGGATGGTGGCGAGGTGGAATGCGTCTTGCTGCGTGATGGCAATCGCCGCAGTATTTGCGTCAGCAGCCAGGTTGGCTGTGCGATGGGCTGTGTTTTTTGCGCCAGTGGGCTTGATGGCGTTGAGCGAAATCTGACGAAGGGCGAAATACTCGAGCAGATGTTGCGTCTGCAAGCACGTCTGGAGGTAGACGAACGCCTGAGCCATATCGTCATGATGGGGATGGGCGAGCCGCTGGCGAATTTGGATCGGGTGCTTGCCGCGTTATCGGTTGCCAAAGATCAGCATGGGCTGGGTATCAGTCCCCGTCGAATCACTATCAGTACAGT
>JAYZAR010000129.1:0-6094 GCA_036339635.1 Planctomycetota bacterium
CGATTTTTCCTCCGTCGTCGGTCACCAGCAATGTTCCATCGATGTCGAACAGGAGAACACGCATTTTGATATTTTCTCGCTTCGTCATTGCTGAAACTGGTTTGGCCGGGACTGGATTAAAACGGTCGGCTGGATGATGGCTTCGAAGCTCTTTGCCAACACTGCTACACTGTGACGAATCTCAACCCCGTTTCAAAGGTGTGTCCTCCGACCATGCCAGTTGTTTCCCATCCACCTGATTCTGTTTCTTCCTCCGATGAAGGCACAGTCGACAAGAGCAATTTTCGCGTGAGGGAGATGTTTCGTCAGATCGCTCCGCGATATGACACGATGAATCATCTGCTTTCGTTAAATGTTGACCGTTACTGGCGTTGGCGGGCCGTGCGAAAATTGCGGATCAAGCCGGGGATCCCGATTTTGGACACCTGCACCGGTACCGGCGATTTAGCTTTGGCGATCTCGAATGCCGGATCGGGTGAGGTGGAGGTTGTGGGTAGCGATTTCTGTCAGGCGATGCTCGAGATTGCGGATCGCAAAGCGGCGGAGCATCAGCACTCGGATGGCATTCAATTTTTGGAGGCGGACTCCCAGGCTCTACCGTTTGCCGAGCAGTCGTTTCAGTGTGTGACGGTCGCTTTCGGATTACGGAACGTGGCTGACACGGATCGTGGTCTGAGCGAAATGTATCGCGTTTGTAAGCCGGGTGGCCAAGTGATGGTTTTGGAATTTGCTCGGCCGCGGCTCTGGGGGTTGCGTCAGATCTACGGCTTCTACTTCCAGCACGTGCTCCCGAAAATTGGACAACTGTTCGCGCGGAACGACAAGTCTGCTTACAAATACCTACCCGAGTCAGTTGGGCAATTCCCCGATGGTGAGGCGTTGGCGGAAAAAATGCGTGCCGCTGGATTGAAGGATGTCCATTTTACGCCATTAACTCTCGGGGTCGCGATGATTTACGAAGGCACCCGTCCTGCGGATGAGACCGCAAGCGATGTTGAAGAATCGCCATGAGCCAAGTATCAGCAAATAGTTCCTCCCGTCCGCTCGTGGTTGCGATCACCGGCGCCAGCGGAGCAATGTATGCAGTTCGCTTGCTGCAGCTATTGACGCAGGCCGATCGGGACATCCACCTAACCATTAGTCCGAGCGGGGCGGCGGTCATCTTGCAAGAGCTCGGTTTTCAACTCGATCTAAGCCAACCTGACCTCCAGCGACTGCTCGGATACGTCGCGTCATGGAGTACATCAGCCGGCGTCAGTGATTTAGCCGAACGAGCAGCCGAGTCCGTCTCTAGTTGTGTGCACTACCACCGATACGATGACTACATGACACCAATTGCAAGTGGCTCTTTCCAAACGTCCGCGATGGTTGTCTGCCCTTGCAGTGGAAGCACGCTCAGCGGTATCGCTCGTGCTGCGTCATCGAATTTGATTCAACGCGCGGCCGAAGTGCATCTGAAGGAACAACGAAAGCTCGTGCTGGTGCCTCGCGAAACCCCGTTGAGTGTGCTGCAACTGGAAAACATGCATCGGTTGGCCGCCGCGGGGGCTGTGCTTTTGCCGGCAATGCCTGGTTGGTATCACGGTGTTACGGGGCTTGATTCACTGGTAGATTTTGTCGTCAGTCGAATTCTTGATCAGCTGTCGGTCGACAATGAGGTGATGCACCGCTGGGGCGGCTAAACGTAGCGTTATGGTTAATTGGCGATCCAAGTGATACTTGTCGATGTGCCTTTATGTACCGAACACTCCGATCAAAATTTGTCGTTTTTTGTTCGGGTCGTTTTGTACAGCTACCAAACGAGCAGATCAGCACCCCCGACAATTGGCCGAGAGTGGTCAGCTCTCGCGCCCCTAAGACGCCATTTCCGGCGCCGAGATTGTTTCGCCACGGAAGCTAGCATCGCGCCCAATGGGATGGCGATCCATTTGATACTCGTTGGGAACACGCGAGCCTATCGCATCAATCAGCTGACAGGTCCACGATGCGAGATTATCCACGACCGATTGGGGGGAAACGGCCATCGCTACGACGTGGTGACACCTCTGTTACAACGGTGTCGTTTACGTATGTGAATTGGAACAGCAAACGTTGCCCCTACGGGTTTCGATGAAGTTGTAGACGCGTGGTTTGGTGACGTGTGATCTCGAGACCGGCACCGAGCGGTCGCATTGGCTCGGCCGCGGCATGTTTGGCCAACTTGAAGCAAAGGTTCTTAGCCGCTCGTTTCGGATATGCAGACTTGGTCGGAGTGGCGTAAGCGACGTTCCGGTACGCCAGTCTTGAAGTTGTCTCGCAAGGTACGACGCTTCACGACAGAGTTTTACGCTACCATCGATCAATACTAAATTATTTTTGATGTCGACGAAAAACTTAGATGATTTCGATGGCACGATTGATCGATTGGCCGGTCCAATCCCTTAATCAAAGCGACCAAAACATGTCGAAACGTTTGGCCGCGAGGGGACTGTTGTGTGACTTTTCGACTCGCGGGTTACTCGGAAATCGCTTTCCTTTCATTTACAAATATCCTTGCGTATGCGTGATGAACAGAACAACTCTTCTTCGATTCCACGTGTTGTGGAAGGGGCTTTAGGTGAGCTTGCAGGCCGGCGACTCGAGCAAAGAGTCAAAATCCAAGTCTTTTCGAAAATTTTGGTTTCGATTTCACGCTGATGTTTCAGAGCCAGAGTTTTGAGGAAACGATGCAGGACCGTTAGGCCGGAAGTGACGATGCCGGCTAAGCGTGACAAAAATGGTGCGTTCCATTCGGTGGGGCGTGAGTGCCTGTTTTGAAACGAATGAGTCGGCCCCAGCGGCGAGTGTGCGTTCGCTCACCTCGTCTTTACTCATGCCCGTTAGCACCACCAACGGTAGGTCCGGAAGCAGATGCCGGAATCGCTCGACGGTTTCGACGCCACTACTGTCGGGCAGCGTCAGGTCCAAAAGGACCAGTCCGATCTCAAGCTTCTTGCAGATTTCAATTCCGCTTGCAAGTGAGTTCGCTTGATGAATGTTGATCGAGGAATTTGATCGCCGCAGCATTTCGATTGTGAAGAGCATGTCTGTTTTGCTGTCCTCAATCACAAGCACATGGATCTCGTCTAGGTCAACATGCTTGCCTGTCTTTTTTAGTGACGCTTCAATGTCCTTGCTGAGCTCATTGCAGGATGCATGTCGGTCACTTGGGTCGTAGGAAACCGTCTTCCGAAAGATTTCGTATAAATCTTCCGGAAGGCATTTTTTGTCGAGGGAGTGGAACTGGCGATGAACTAGCAGGTTTTCAAATTGCTGTGAAAACGTTTCTCCTTTTAGGCGTTCTTTGCCGGTCAGCAGGAAGTACCAAGTTGCCCCGAGTCCATAGATATCGGACTGAATGTTGGCATTTGCGAGTGACCGTGCCTGCTCCGGCGCCATGAAGGGAAGTGTTCCGGCCAAATGGCCGTCTTCGGTTTGGAAACGATAAACGCTGTCAGTGTGTTCTGCGTCCGAATTTCCCATTGCGGCCAAGCCAAAGTCGACCAATTTGAGCACGCCACCTCCACTGAGGATCATGTTGCCCGGCTTGAGATCGCGATGAATCAGGTTTCGTTGGTGTGCGTGAGATAGTGCGCGTGATGCTTGGAGGATGTAGTTGGTAGCTTCCTGCCAGTCGAGTGCACCAGACTCTCGAACCCGTGCGTACAAATCGGGGCCGGTAAGAAGTTCCATTGTGATAAATGGAAGCCCTCGGAATTCACCAACTTCGTAGGCAGTCACAATGTTTGGATGAGCCATTTGCCGCACGACATGCATTTCACGACGAAACCGGTCACTGACTCGCATATTGTGCAGAATCTTTATGGCACCGGGCTGTCCGCTTTCGTCGCGGCCGCGGTAGACATAGCCCTCACCGCCACGACCGAGCGGTTCTTCGACAACGAAGCGACCGATTTGGGATCCGCTCGGCAAACATGAGGCGAAGCCAGCGACAAGTCCGCGATCCTCAAGAATACGCAGTTCATTGGCGATCATGCTCATCTGCGTGTCGGTGAACTTGCCTGTGTCGTAAAGCCGTTGCAAAGCGGGTTCGATATAGTCTCGGGTTTCACCGGCATCTAATGCGAACCGCGATGCCTCTTTTTTACGGCGGTGGTGAGTTTCACTAACTGCCGTTTCTTGTTCGTGATGGACATCGTGAAGCGAAAATTCCAAGAGGTCATTGACATCGATTCCAGTTTGGGTGCGTGAGTCACGTGAGTCGGAAACGTTGGCAAAGGTGGTTTCTGCTTCTCGGTGAACCCAAGCATCCCATTGAAAACCGAAGCGGCTTTGCAGGTCTCGAATAAATACAAGCAGTGCCAAACAGATGCATCCTGACAAGCGATAGTACCACTGCCACGGCTCGTTGATGTGAGCAACCAAGGGCAGCAGAAAGGTCAGGCCGAGCACCGCGGCTGAGGCGTAGAATTGGCGTTGTGGAAGGAGAAACCCAGAGATCGCGGCCCCAAGGTAGATCATGCCAGCAGTTCCCGATTCGGTCTGGACGAAATCGACCGAGATCGCAGCCAAAGCAAGGAGTATCAGAACGAACCAGGAGGCTTTTTGATTCAAAGATGTTTCCGGGGATCATATGGAGACTTCTGGCCTGCCACTGCGATTCCAGAACCATTAAGGATTACAACGAGCGAGCTGAATATTTCTCGGCGAGTTGTCACCCTGACCACGCTCCGCAATTGTACCATTAATGGAGTTGAGAAGGCGGGGGGGCTGATGGCGACCCGAAAAGTGGGTGTGATGCTGTGGATTCTTTCCGAGGCGAGCGTAACTTGCCCGCTTAATGGCAAGACCCGACACCAAAAGGCATCAGCCAGGTTGCAATGCCGTGGTCGCTGACCAGAAATACGCGTTTGGGCAGCCAGCCCATCCCTCACCATCATTAAATACTCTTTTAATGTCGGGCTTACGGCTTTCCCTCGCCGTTGTGTTTTTGATGGCGATGTTTGCGCTCGGCTACGCCGACTGGCTACGTTCTCGCGGGCCAAACGGCTCAGGAGTGAGCCAACAAACCGATGCGTCTCCCAGTCAGACGCGTCTCCCAGTCAATGGGGCCAAATCCTAACGTCGCCTGGAAGCTTGATTTGCCTGGGGCTGGCGTTAGAAGTCCCGTAGTAGTCAGAGACCAAGTGTTTGTCACTTGTTACTCCGGTCATGGATTCGATCGCGAGAATCCAGGTGATCTTTCCAAGTTGAAACGGCATCTGATTTGTGTTGACGCTCCGACAGGCAAGATCGACTGGCAAGTTGTTGTCGACTCAACCGAGCCCGAGGATCCGTATTCGGGTATTGGCGTGACGGCCCACGGTTATGCTTCGCATGCGCCGGTTTCGGATGGCGAGTGAGTTTGAGCTTTTTTTAGCAAATCGGGTGTGCATGCGTTTGAGTTGGATGGGAATCGATTACGGCAGCGGAGTGTTGGGGCAGGGAGCGATGATTGGCGTTAGGAATCTTCTTCCAGTTCGATTCTTCACAAAAATTTCTTAATTGTGACCGCCAGTGCGGAAAGCCGCTCGTTGGTCGCGTCAGATAAGATGTCCGGCGAGCAGCTCTGGAAGCAGTGGAATGATGGGTTATCCAATGTCTGGGGAACGCCAATTCTTATGAAAACCGACGGTCGCACTGATTCGGTTCTCGGAGTTCCTTGCGAGTTTTGGGGGATGAACCCCGAAACGGGTAAACCTCGTAGGTTTGCCTAAGCAATGGATTCTGATCAATGCAGTTCCAGTGTCGTTGAAGCTGAGGGTGTCTTGTACGGTATCGAAGGTCGCGCTAATGGATCGGTTGCAGTTCGCGCTGGCGGAAAAGGCGATGTTTCAGAGTCTGATGCGGTTTGGTCGGGCAAGGATACTGGCCGGAGCGGTTCTCCGTTGGTAGTCGACGGCCGGATCTACACTTCCTGGAATGGCTTCGCCAACTGCATCCGCGCAGAAGACAGTAGCTCCGTCCTTCAGGGACGACTGCCATCGGCCGGCGATAGTCGTGAAAGCGACCGCGAAAATCCGGGCAACACTGGACTGCCTCGGTTTGGTGGCGGAGCAAGAGGTTGCGGCGTTTC
>JAYZAR010000130.1:0-17032 GCA_036339635.1 Planctomycetota bacterium
ACTGAAACCCACGAATCCGAGCCCTGGGCGCGAGACCTTGAACATCGATTGCTTCCTGTAGCACATAGGTCCCGACATTACCTGCTTCATCGGTGACATCGATTCGTAAGTAGAGCTTACGAGGCAATTGCGGATCAGCTGGCCAGACATAGTCGCCGTCATTTTGCAGCCCCGCAGCAATCGTTGTCCAAGGACCTTGAACACTATCACTAAACGACAATGCGACAGGCCTTTCTAGCAGGTGCTGGTCGCTACACTCGTAGCGAATGACGAGAGCGCCGAGGCGATTACCTTCGCCATACTCCGCACCGGTGATTCGCACCTTCGGCGCCGTTGTATCCACCACGACGACGATGTCGGGGCTCTCACCGGAGAGTGGCCTCGGACTCGCCAAGCCATTCTGCCCCAGGACGACGATCCTGAAACCAAAAACCCCTTCTTCTTTCGTTTCAATATCGAACGGACTGACTCGATCTGGGTCGCGTCCCCACAGATTCCAAGTTTTTCCTGAATTGATGGTTCCGTAGAGTTCGATCGCTTCCACACCTAGGCTTCCTACCGCTTCCAGCTCGTAGTCGAGACTGAAGCGAAAGCTGTCGCTGTAGCGGCGTGGCGCGCGCTGCATAGCCAATTCAAGCGGATCTTGGGTCAATTCCATTCGGTTGGCACGCAACCGATCGTCAGTTTGGGGACGGTAGTCACGCCCGACTCCGGGATTGGCCGACCTGGAATCACTGCCAGCAGCCGCTGAATCAGCATTAGGTGTCGGAATCAATTCTCTCGACGATGCCCCGCCGTTCGACTCAACTGCGGAAGCGTCCTCTAACGGACGCATCGCCTCGGCAGCCGTCTGTGGCGGCGTGGGTGGTTTGGTCGAGGAGCCGTCATCGGGACCACGCTGCTGCGGACCTTGAAAACTAAACTCACTGGAATCGTTGCCAGCATCCCCTAAAGGGGGAGCAATTTCCTCTGCAGTTTCGGGTTTCACCGGCAGATCAGCAGGCTTTACCGGCTCGGTCTGAGGCAATGGGAATTGATTAGCAAATGTCTGGTTGGCTGCGGCAGCAGCGGTCTGGTTGGCGGCTGGTTGGATCGCGTTGACCTCAGTCGATGACTGCGTTGTCGGGAAAGGAAAACCGCCGAGAGTCGGTGGCCCACCACTGGTACTTGCCGGGCGGGCGGAAGCGGACGATGGCATTCCTAGACCATAAGAGAGGCCCGGGCCGCCTGAGGCACTCCGTCCGTTCCCCGGAGCTGGAGCGGCGGCTACGCCATGAGCGGTCGACACGCTCGGAGGTGGCGAAGACTGGCGATTACGGTCGAGCTGAATGGCTGAATTGAACGCCAAAACTGGATTGGCTTCGGCACCCGCCCGCAGTTCATTCTCCGCGTCGCCACGGTACGGCGCGTTTCGGTAGGGTGCCGCCTGAATCTGTAAACCGGTTCCCCCATTATGGTTCGCAATCACTGTGCGATTCGCCGAATTCTGCCCGGTCGCGGAGGCATATCGGTGAGTATCCTGCACAGCCACACGCGGACGTTTTACCAACTGTTGGATCACACCCTGATTGCCTGGTGTATCGGTCACGATGCATTGAACGGAAATCTGCCTCCAAGCATCATCGGGTTGAATCTGCACGTTCCCGTCCGCTGGCAATTGCTGCACATCGACCTGTTTCCAAACGGCCGCGGAATCGGTTGCATAGCGAAGCTGGATATTTTTCAGCGGCGTGGCGTCGAGGATTGCGAGTTTGGCAACCACTTTACCGCTCGCCTGCGCGTCTACCTGCAAGCCGACTTGCGGTTTGGTGGTGTCTACATAAACCTTCAGCTGTGGCTCGATTACACCGCTGGGATGCTGTTGACCACCGCTATCGATTGTCCGCGTCGCGAACCAATATTCACCATCTTCTTGGGCAGTGAAGCGAAACTGCTGGGTAGCGACCTCGGGTCGTTTACGTTCCAGAAGACTCCAATCTTGTGAACGCCCCCGTTTCACAAAGACCTGGACCTCTGCAGGCTGAACTCCACCTGAAGTAACGGTGTAAGGGATAGAGAATGTCTTGGATCCCAGAATGAAGCAATCTTTACTGGGGGCGTCGCCCGTGGCTTGTGTTGGCGTCTCAGCTGGAGGAACTGCGGTTGGCTGCGGCAGAGGTGGCGTGAAACTGCTGGTCACCTCGACAGCCGCCGCTTCGTCCATCAGCATGGCGGAGGGTGCGACAGTCATTAAACCTGCCGCAGCCAACAAAGCCGCTCGCGCACCCCATTTGACCCGCTTCCCCCATTGCAGAGCCGAACTGCTCAAATGCATTGCCGGATTGCCCATATGCATAAACAGACCACCTCGCCGAAGGATGAAACGTAACGGGAACGACCCCCACCTACTCGCCTTCGGCGAATGCGGATGGCATCTTGAGCAAATTGAACGCTCGACTAACCTGACAGTTCGTAATTCCCCTAACGCGGCCATTTTTCCGTTTTGGCCGCAATAATTGACATGATGGAAATCCGCTACCTATACGATGTGATCGTGATTGGCGCTGGGCACGCCGGTACCGAAGCCGCCGCCGCCGCGGCCCGACTGGGTGCCCGGACCGCATTGCTGACCACCAACCTCGATACGGTTGGACAAATGTCCTGCAATCCGGCAATTGGCGGCGTTGCGAAAGGTCAAATCGTCCGCGAAGTCGACGCCCTCGGGGGCTTGATGGGCCGAGCCATTGATGCCACCGGCATTCAATTTCGCCTGCTCAACCGCCGCAAAGGACCCGCGATGCACAGCCCACGGGCGCAAGCGGACAAAAAAGCCTACCAGCAGCACATCAAGCACCAAATCGAACAACAAAATAACCTTGATTTGCGGCAGGAAACGGTAGTCGACCTCATCACCGAACAAATAGATTCAACGGTGCGAATCCGGGGTGTGAGGGTTCGTGGTGGTGCTTGTTATCTGGCCGACTCGGTCATTTTGACCACAGGCACGTTTTTGCAGGCAATCATGCACACCGGCGAAGCAAAGACAGCCGGGGGCAGGGCAGGGGAGGGCACCACGGGAGGCATTAGCGGCGCCCTCGATCGACTTGGTTTCGAAGTCGATCGCTTTAAAACCGGGACTCCGCCACGCCTCAACGCTCGAACAATCGACTTTAGCAAGGTCGAAGAACAGCCGGGCGACCCGACGCCTCAGCCCTTTTCTTTCTTATCCGACCAAATCACCACACCCCAAATGCCTTGTTACATCACACATACCAATGAAAAAGTCCACGATTTAATTCGAGAGAATCTCGATCGCGCACCAATGTACAGCGGGCAAATCAACACCCGCGGTCCCAGATATTGCCCCAGCATCGAAGACAAGGTCGTCCGTTTTGCTGACAAGACCAGCCATCAACTCTTTCTGGAACCAGAAGGGCGACAAACGGAGGAAATTTACGTCAACGGGATTTCCACCAGCCTGCCACGCGATGTTCAAGATCAGATGTTCCGAATGATCGCTGGACTTGAGAACGCGTCAATCATGCGATATGGCTACGCGGTCGAATACGACTTCTGTCCACCGACGCAGTTGTGGCCACACTTAGAAAGTAAGGCCGTTCAAGGTCTTTTCTTAGCCGGCCAAATCAACGGCACCACGGGATACGAAGAAGCTGCTGGGCAGGGACTGATCGCCGGATTGAACGCGGCTCGTCGCCTGGCGGGTAAATCACCCTGGGTGCCAAGACGAGACCAAGCCTATATCGGCGTCCTCGTAGACGATCTAGTGACTTCAGGAACCGATGAACCCTACCGAATGTTCACAAGCCGAGCCGAATTTCGCTTGCTGTTACGACAAGACAACGCTGATCGACGGTTGACGCCCCAAGCGGATGAACTTGGCTTGATCGATGACGAACGCCGCACGCGTTTCACAGAAAAACGAAATCAAATCGAGCGAGCGACCAAAATCTTGGCGGCCGCCCGCGTCGAAAATGTTGCCGGGAATGTCTATTTGCGACGTCCGGAAGTCGATTGGAAGCAAATGTGCCAACACATCCCCGATCTGGCCCACATCGAAAAACAGGCGGCCGAACAGTCCTTGTTCGACATCAAATACGAAGGCTACATCAACCGGCAACACGCCGAGGTAGAACGTCAGAACCGAATGGCTAGCAAGACGATTCCAATGGCTTTTGACTATCACAGCATCGGACCATTGCGGAATGAAGCAAAGGAAAAGCTGTCGAAAATCAAGCCGTTGAATCTCGATCAGGCCAAAAGGATCAGTGGAATTACTCCCGCCGATCTGGCGCTGGTCCTCGCGCATCTGGAGTCAAGGAAAAAGTGATTCTGACAGCGGGGCGAACCGCCCCAACGAAACCGATGACATTGCTACGAAATCCATCTTGACCGAGCCGCGCGAGTCGGTAGAATTCGCACACGAGGCAAGATTGGCAAGTC
This sequence comes from Planctomycetota bacterium, assembly GCA_036339635.1. Classification (GTDB taxonomy): domain Bacteria; phylum Planctomycetota; class Planctomycetia; order Pirellulales; family Pirellulaceae; genus Rubripirellula. The sequence goes on from JAYZAR010000130.1 coordinate 4,441, forward strand.
AGGAGGCCCTGGAGCTTCTTGCCACCTGCGTTTTCCACGCAAAATACAGCTGAAATGTGCTAGTGCGTCGAAAAGCGAGTTTTGCTAAACAAGCCTCATGGTGAACGGTTAAGAGGGCTGCGTAGGCCAGAGCGTCGTGGCTGCTTGATTAGAAAATGAGTCAATTGACTGGCTCTTTCACCGCCAACGCAACTTTTGATCGTGGATTCGAATGCCGATCGGCTTCGCACGACCAGAAAGAGCAATCAGATATTCGGCAACAGCTCGTCATGCAGGGAGGATGGTTTCTGACATGACTACGAAAACAGTCTTTACAACTGGTGAAGCGGCAAAAATTTGTAAAGTTAGCCAGCAGACAATTATTCGTTGCTTTGACAACGGATCCCTGAAAGGGTTTCGGGTTCCGGGAAGTAAGTTTCGCCGTATCCCGCGTGAACAATTGTTCCTGTTCATGAAGGAAAACGGGATTCCAACGGACGCCCTTGAAAGCGGTAAGAAGAAATTGCTGATCGTTGACGACGATCAAGATCTGGTCGATTTAATCAAGGACGGTTTCGACCGGGATGGACGCTTTGACATCCGCACGGCCAATAATGGTTTTGATGCAGGAATGGGTGTCAAAGAATTCCGGCCAGAGCTCGTGATTCTGGACGTGATGCTGCCGGACATCAACGGTAAAGAGGTTTGCCAACGCGTTCGCAACGATCCCTCGATGGACACGGTTAAAATCCTTTGTATTTCGGGGATGGTCGAGCACAGCAAGGTGGATGCATTGAAGGCTGCTGGAGCAGATGACTTTATGCAAAAGCCTTTCGCGATCGACGAATTGGTCAACCGAGCCTGCGATTTACTGGAGATCGAGCGCGGCGTGGTCGGCTAAGATGAGCGGCCAGGAGGCTCCAATAGGTCCACACGCTTCTCAAGCCGGGTCCCTGAGGGCTCGGAGTGTGGCGGAACGCGTGGATGCTGGTCACGGTAAACTCCCACTAAGGACCCGCCCGATGGGGTTGCTACCCTGCCTTCGCTTTGGTTCCGATCGCTGGTGGTTACCCCGCAACACAGAAGTCGGTGAGGTGTTGGGCAAGATCTTCCTCGCCCATGCCCGCGGCGCTGCAGTTGACCAATCGACTCGGCGGCAACTGCTGCAAACATTGCAGGCAGATCCACCATTGATGCTGTTTACTTCGCTAAATCTGCTTAACGCCGACGCCACCTTGCCCCACTTGGCTGACTGGCTGATTGAGCATGCCTGCGAAAGTTTCACCCGTGGTGATGCGTTTTTAGGAGCACCGGAACCAACACCAGAACGCCGAGCACGATGGCGAGAATTAAGGGACTATTTTCGTACACTTCCCATTGAACAGTGGCTCGGCAAAGCAGAACTTTGGCTGCAGGTCACCGGTCCACCAGCCCCCCAACCTTGGCGAATCGGGTGGCCGGTCATTAGTGGCGAGAGCACCGAATTTGCCAATCTGACGAGTGAAGAATCTGATGGCGGGTGCCTGCTGCAGCAATTAGCAAGACTTGCAGAACGCCACCGCACGCTAGAACAGACATTTGACGAAGAACTTCACCAAAGCAAACTAAACGCGTTGAAACAACTCGCCTACGGGTTAAGCCACGAAATTAACAATCCGTTAGCCAATATTTCGACGCGGGCACAACAGTTACAGCATGGCGAAACCGATGCCGCCCGCACTGCGACGCTGCAACGAATCGTTGATCAGGTGTTTCGCGCACACGAAATGATTGCTGATCTGATGTTTTTCGCGAACCCGCCACCCGAATCGCTCGAAAAGTGTGAACTGCTTGAAATGCTTCGGTCCGTAGCCGAATCATTCGACAAAGAGCTAGAGCGCCAATCGATTCGCTTAGAAATCAGCGCGGCTCAGGGTAAAATCGTCGCGCAAGTTGACCCTCAAATGATTGGCGAGGCGGTTCGCGCACTACTTCGAAATGCAATCGACGCGGTCGGTTGCCAGGGCACCATTGTGCTCTCACTCGTTCGCGAAAACGGCCAGGTCATGATTCATGTGGCCGACAGCGGCCCGGGCTTGTCTGATTTGGCTCGAAGTCATGCGTTTGACCCGTACTTCAGCGGCCGCGAGGCGGGCAGGGGTCTCGGCCTTGGCTTGTGCCGCGTTTTTCGGATCGTCAAACTTCACCGGGGAGAAATCACCGTCGCAGGTGGACCGGCCGGATGCGTAGCGACGATTACCTTGCCGGTCGATACGCGTTAGAGTTCGCGCTGACTTTTCCCACTGCCACTCCTACACCCGACCGGCAGTTTGCACGATAATCCTGATGTTTTTGTGAAGAAGTACTTTTCACTCGACTGACCGAACATGCTCGATTCCGCCTTGGAGATTCTGCGTCTACAGTCCACCGGAGAGGCCTCCGCTGTCGACGTCACTGAAAAAGTTTTCGAAAGCATCGAATCTTCCGAATCTTCCATCAACGCTTTTACCCATGTCGATCGTGATCTTGCTTTAGCGACCGCTGAGGTGATCGACAAGAAACGCCGCGCAGGCGAACCGCTCGGACCGCTCGCCGGCGTTCCCGTTGCGGCCAAGGACGTCTTGTGCACAAAAGACATGCCCACGACCTGCTCGTCTAACATGCTTCGGCATTTTCGGCCACCGTATGATGCAACGGTAATTGAAAAGTTGCGTCAAGCTGACGCCGTGATCGTGGGCAAGACGAACATGGATGAGTTTGCGATGGGCGCAAGCACCGAAACGAGTGCGTTCGGGGTAACGCGTAATCCTTGGGACATCTCTCGCACACCGGGCGGCAGCAGCGGTGGGGCAGTCGCTTGCGTTGCCGCTGGCAATGTCCCTCTATCGCTTGGCAGCGATACCGGTGGCTCGATTCGACAACCATCTGGATTCTGCGGAGTTACGGGACTCAAGCCCACATACGGTCGAGTTAGCCGCTACGGTTTAGTCGCTTTCGCAAGCAGCCTGGATCAAATCGGCCCAATCGGTTGGTCGGTGCCCGATGTGGCATTGCTGCTGCAAACCATCTCCGGTTATGAACCACGTGACTCAACCTCACTCGATCGTGAGGTTCCCGATTACACCACCGCGCTGCAAACGAGCGACCTACGGGGCTTGCGAATTGGCGTACTCCGCGATGCTCTCGAGTCTGACGGAATCGATGACCAAGTCCGCACCGCGGTTCAAGACGCGATGCAAGTTTTCAAGTCAGCTGGCGCCGAATTAGTCGACGTCAACCTACCGCACAGCGAGTACTGGGTGCCCACTTATTACGTTATTGCCCCCTCCGAGGCGAGCAGTAACTTATCACGCTACGATGGAGCGCACTACGGACATCGTGAGACCGATCTCGATCCTGACCAAGTTGAACAATTGGGACCGCTCCACGCGACCTACTGCAAGAGCAGAGGTGAAGGTTTTGGCGCGGAAGTCAAGCGACGCATCATGGTCGGCACATACGCATTGAGCGAAGGATACGCGGATCAATATTACAACCAAGCGTTGAAGGCTCGGCGATTGATCAAAGGAGACTACGACACGGCGTTCACACAGGCCGACCTATTGCTTGGACCGGTTTCGCCAACGCCGGCGTTTCCATTGGGTGAGAAAGTGGATGACCCAATCCAAATGTACTTGTGTGACCTCTTCACGGTCGGAGCGAATTTAGCTGGGATTCCCGCCATTTCGCTCCCCGCTGGACTGAACTCAGAGGGCCTACCCTTGGCTATCCAGTTGCAAGCTCCCGCGTTGCAAGAAGCGAGATTATTGTTCGCCGGCGCGGCGTATCAAACAATGACCGACCATCATCAACAACGACCAAATTTGTAAACCTCTGATTTCAGTCGCTCTGTCCTTTCGGCCCAACGACCCCTGCTGCGAGTTCCAATGTCGATCGACGGTTACCCCACCGAAACTATCATCGGTCTAGAAGTCCACGTTCAGTTAAAGACGAACACGAAGTTGTTTTGTGGTTGCAGCACGCGATTTGGTGCTCCGGCCAACACGCAAGTCTGTCCGGTTTGTTTGGGCTTACCCGGTGCACTACCGGTAATGAACGAGGGCGCAATCGATTTAGCAATCCGAGCGGGCTTGGCACTCGATTGCTCGATCCCGCCTCTGACCAAATGGGATCGCAAGCAATACTTTTATCCTGACCTGCCCAAGGGCTACCAAATCAGCCAATTTGATTTGCCAATTTGCGCGGATGGGTTTATCGAAATTGACAATCCAGATTCCTCCGACCAGAGTCGCCGCATTGACATTCTCCGTGCTCACTTGGAAGAAGATGCTGGCAAGAGCATGCACGATGAGGCAACCGGCCGTAGTGAATCACGGATCGATCTGAATCGCTGCGGAACGCCGTTGCTAGAGATTGTCAGCCAACCCGACATGCGATCATCGACTGAAGCAAAGCTCTATTTAACGGAGCTCAAACTCCGCATGACACACTTGGGGATCTCCGACTGCGAAATGCAGGAAGGCAGTCTGCGCGTCGATGCCAACGTCAATTTGCATATTGACGTGGATGGAAAAAAAATCGCTACCCCAATCGTCGAGATCAAGAACATGAACAGTTTTAGGGCAGTCGAACGGGCAATCGATTATGAGATTGATCGGCAATACGACGAATGGGAGGAAACGGGTAAAACCATTCATGACATGTCCAAACGTACTTTTGGCTGGGACGATTCGAAAGAACGTACGTTCAAGCAACGAGAAAAAGAAGAGTCAGCGGACTACCGCTATTTTCCCGATCCGGATCTGCTGCCGATTCGCTTACCCATTGAACGAATTGAACAGGCAAGAGATGGATTGGGCGAAATGCCGGCTGCCATCCGCACCAGGCTGCAGCGCCAATACGGCATCAAACCCTACGATGCAAATGTCATCGTCAATCAGGGCCGTGAACTGATCGATTACTACGAGATCGTCGCGAACAATTCGGGTGACGGCAAACGATCCAGCAGCTGGATTCAGCAAGACGTCCTTCGGACCATGAACGACCGGCAATGTCCCGTCGGTGACTTTCCAATCTCAGCTGAAAAACTGGGTGAGCTTCTCAAGCGAGTTTCTTCGGGTAGCCTCGATAACACTCGCGCAAGAGACGTCTTTGCTCACTTGCTAGAAAATGGTTGCACCGTGGACGAGGCAATCGAAGCCTTAGGAATTGTGTCGGTCGACGGCAATGAACTTGAGTCTCTATGCCAAGAACTGCTACAAAGTAATCCAGCGGTCGTCGACGATTACAAGGGCGGCAAAAAGCAGGCGATTGGTTCTCTGATCGGACAGGCCAAAAAGAAGAATCCCAATGCGAATCCGCAACAGGTTCGCGAGACACTGTTACGGATACTCGATTCGATGTAGTCGCGCTGCCCAGTTCCGGAGTTACCCCAACACATGAGCTGTCAGGTGAGCGAGGAAAGGGACTATGGGATGTTGGTAATTGTGACGCTGGTCGTCACGATCGCAATTTGGTTGCTGCTGATGCCTGTTGTGCCCGCGATTGCATCCGCGACTTTGCACCGTTTCCATTTGCGAACATCATCGTTCGCTGCTTGGGCCATGCAGTTTCCGATACCGGCGATGTACAATTTCGCGAATCGGTACAAAGTCGACGCGAATCCGGTGTCCTTGGTATCGTCTCCCGAGACGGTTCCCTTGGATGGCAGGATGGTAAACCACTTTCCTGCCCGTATTTTCACTTTCGCTGATGGTCGCTACCTGCATCTTCGGCACGATGAAGATCGCTGGCTAACGATCGAATCGAGCTACCGTGGCCAAGGCCTGCGAACGCATTTCCATGCCGAACCGGCCGAAGATTTCGGATTCAATTTGCGTCGTCTCGATAGGAAATCGGAAACGCAATGAGCAGTATTAGCAAGCCGAATTCCAACTTGACGACAGCCCGCGTACACACCAAACAGCACAATCGAGCTCTTCTGAGTCATCGCCTTGTTCAAGGCGGCATCCTGCTGACATTGATATGGAAGTGGTCTTTCTTTGTCGCTGCGAATGGCATCTACGGCACCATCCCGCTGAACGACCCATTCTTTCCCGGCTGGCTTCAGTCGGTGACAGCGGTCCGAGTTGCCTTTGTCACAGCGGTTGCAGCCGTGGGATTGAATCTGTCCACAAACCGCCCGAGGTTACAGTGGGCCTGTTCGCTGACGGCATTGTTGTGCATAACGGTGCTATGCATCCATCAAGCCAGCTACAACGACATGACTTTTGTGACCGCATGGTGGGCGAGTCTCTGGGCCATGTGGTTCGTCAATCACTTGAACGATCCTAACCAAGCAAAGCTGCTTCGGCGCGCAAGTTTCCTTAGCCGACTGATCATTTCGCTAATTCTCCTCGGCGGAGCTTCAGGAAAGTGGACCGCTGAATATTGGTCAGGAGAGGTCTTTACCGACATCTATTTCAAAGACCGCGAATTTTGGGTCTTCCAATGGCTACGGAGCCATTTCGAGCCCGAGCAACTACGCACAATTGCCACTTGGTACAGTCGCAAAGTAGTTTTGGTCGAGACGGTCACCGGCCTCGGACTCTGGGCCCTGCCACCGCGGATCGCAGCGGTACTGGCTATCCTGCTGCTCTCATCGATCGCGTTGTTTTCCAACTTCCTGCTATTCTCGGTTCTGTTCGCGCTGATCGGCTTGGCATCAGTCGGATTGCTGGTGCCGAGATCCTAGGTCTGTCCTGACGCCAGTCTTGTCGCTCGCGATGCTCGCAGATTGAATTACAGTACGCCCTTGGTACTGGGAACAGCGTCAGATCGGGGATCGCGTTCGACTGCCATCCGGATCGCTCTTGCCGTTGCCTTGAAGACACACTCCGAGATGTGGTGGGCGTTGCTGCCATGATGTAACAAAACATGCAAGTTACAGCGGGCGTTGACGGCAAACGACTGCCAAAAATGTTCAACGAGTTCGCTGTCGAACGAGCCAATTTTCGCAGCAGCAATCGCCGCTTGATACTCAAAAGCGTAACGCCCGCCCATGTCGACAGCCGAGGTGACGAGACACTCGTCCATTGGCAAGGTGAAGTGCCCGTACCGACGGATACCCGCCCGATTACCTAGCGTCTGATCGACTGCTTGCCCCAGCGAAATCCCCACATCCTCGCATGTGTGGTGATCATCCACCTGTAAATCTCCGACGGCCTTGACATCCAAATCGACTAAGGCGTGCTTGGCAAAAAGGTCAAGCATGTGATCCAAGAAACCGATCCCGGTGCTGCGAACCCCCTGGCCGTTTCCGTCCAGATTGATCGTCAGTTCGATGTCGGTTTCTCCGGTTTTGCGTTGTATCGTCACCGTTCGTGTCATCACTTTGCGCGGCCGGTACGCGGCCGTCCCCCCGCTAATTAGAGGATGAAACTTGTTCTAGGAACCGATTCAACACTAACAGACAAGCATCGACCTGTTCATCGGTGCCGATCGAGATTCGCAAGCCATCGCCCCAGGAGGGAAATTGCATGTAGCGAATTAAGATTTGATTGTTCCGTAAATACTCATACATTGCTTCATGCTGGCCACTGGGGTGAGTACACCACACGAAGTTTGCTTGCGAAGGAGTGACATCGAAACCAAGTTCCGTCAGGCGGACCGCCAAACGTTTACGAGTCACATTCATTTTTGAACACGTTTCCCGCAACCAATCTCCACAACCCATCGCGGCAGTCGCGGCGGCAATCGACAGCGCATCGCAGTTGTAGCTATCTTTGATCTTAGCAAATTCGGAAATGACTTGCGGCTGTGCCACCAGGAATCCAAAACGCAATCCAGCCAAACCATAGGATTTGCTGAGCGTACGAGTGACCATCACACGCTCATTTTCCTGAACGAGCTCCAAACAATTCTGTTCCGAAAAATCGACATATGCCTCGTCGACAACCAACGGGCAATCGAGTGACTCAGCAAGTTGACTGACTCGCGGTGGCGGCACCACCGTTCCGCTTGGGCTGTTTGGATTGGGGAGCAGAACTAGACGCAAATCCGCATCTGAGTGTCCAAACGCATCGGGAGGCTGCCACTCTGGATTAAATCCGACCTGTTCCCAGTTCGCCGCCTGAATGTCGGCTAAGGTGCGATACAGGATGTAACTCGGGTAGGGCAGTCTCAACCGCTGACCTTCACCCACCAAACCACGCACCAAGATTGTGAGGATTTCGTCGCTGCCGTTACCCGCCAAAATCCATTCCGGCCCGGGCAATCCGAGTGATTCCGCCGCGGCCCGACAAAACGCGGTCGCCATCGGATCGGGATAACGATTCAGTGGACCTCCAGCCGCGGAACGAATTGCTTCGACCACCGGGGACGGGGGAGGGTAGGGGTTCTCGTTCGTATTGAGCTTGATGTACTTCCCTGGTGGTGGTTGTTCACCCGGCGCATACGGCAGCATTTTCCCAAGTGCCGGACGAAGAAAGGGGGATTCGCTCATTGATTCTTTAAGGTCCGCTACAGCTGACTGGGCAAACTTGTTTCGATCATGATTCCGGTTACGAACTTGAACTCGCGTTCGAAGACTCCAGTGTGAAGTGATCACTTGCACGTTCTACCGGAGATCGACCGTAACTTAATTGAATTCTTATCGGAGATTAGAAATGTCGAATTGAGACGCTACGGGCGTGAGCGGTTAATCCCTCTTTTTCTGCCAAACGGACAACATCTTCGGCAATTTGGTTCATGGCGTCTTGATCGAATTCCGTCACGCTACCACTTCGCAGAAAACTATTGCTGGATAGACCGGCCGCCCACTTGCACGTCCCACCGGTTGGGAGAACATGACTCGGCCCAGCCGCGTAATCTCCCAGCGCGACCGGTGTATGGTGTCCCAGAAACGCTGCACCGCTATTTCGTATTTTGGCGATCAAGTCACTAGGATTCGCCGTTTCAATATGAAGATGTTCGGGAGCAAATTGATCGGTTAACTCACAAGCATGATCCTCATCCCGAACCAAAATCAGCGCTCCGAACGCTTTCAAGCTGTCCCGCGTCAGCTCATTGCGTTCCAAGGTCGCCAATTGTTTGAGCAATTCTTCTTGCACCTTCTCCAGTAAATCTTGATTCCAGGTGATCAGGATCGCTGATCCGGGTGAATGCTCTGCTTGGGCCAGTAGATCCACCGCAACAAAATCGGGGCGGGCGGTTTCATCCGCGATCACGATCACTTCACTCGGTCCGGCGAAGGAATCGATGTCGACGGTTCCAAAGACATGCTTCTTGGCCAAAGCAACAAACAGACTGCCGGGCCCGACAATTTTGTCGACGGCAGCGATCTCGTCGCACCCGTAGGCGAGCGCGGCAACGGCCTGAGCACCACCAACTCGATAAACTTCACGTATGCCTAGTTCATGGCAGGTTGCCAGCATCTCCTGGTTGTACGCGCCAAAGGGAGTGGGCGGGGCAACGACCGCAATTTCCTTGACACCCGCTACTTGAGCCGGCACGACAGTCATCAAAACGGTCGACGGGTAAGCCGCGGCACCACCGGGCACACAAACTCCAACTCGTCGCAGCGGCTGGTAACGCTGCGTCAGCCTCACACCGGGCTTCGGCTCAATCGTCACATCTTGGTGCAAGATTGCTTGCTGAAACTCAGCGACATTATCACGGATTCGCCGCATCGAAGCGATCAGTTCCGGATCGACTGAAGCATGGGCCTTGGCTAAATCCTCCGACGGCACCATCAACTGGTCGGCTGAGAGGTCAACCTTATCGAGTGCATTGCTGTAGCGGAGCAGGGCAGGTGACCCTTGCTGGGCGACATCGTCACAAATCTTCCTTACCACCTCCACTGGCGTGAGTGGCTCTCCAAATACCTCCTCGGTCAAAGCACGGCCACGGGGAGAAACAATGTCACCTCGTGGGCTTAATTTGTCGCGGAGTTGATCAAGGATCTCAGTGGCACCAGAACGGGCATCGACACGAGCGATGTTTAGGGAAGAAATCTCGGGCGGCATCGTGATATCAGGTTTGGAGCGGGGCGGTTCGCTTGTCATGATAAGCCCGTGCGACGATATTGAGTAGGAAGGGCTGAGAGCTGCGTCTCCACCATCGCAAGAACGAGTGGATCCGCAAAACGCTTTTTCGCCCTTCTAGCCTTTCTGGCCCCGAATTTCCTTTGGCCCTCGAACTTTTTTGAGCAGTGTAATGACCGATGTGATTGACCTGAGAAGTGACACAGTGACGCAGCCCACACGAGAAATGCGACGCGCCATCGCCGACGCAGAGGTCGGCGATGCTGTGATTGATGTCGACCCGACGGTCCAGGAACTGGAGGAGTACACGGCCGATCTGCTCGGAATGCCCGCAGCCGTTTTCATGCCCAGCGGATCGATGACCAATCAGGTCGCAATTCGGGTTCACTGCGACCGTGGAAGTGAATTCCTCTGCGAATCTGAAGCTCATATTTATCACTACGAACAAGCCGCCTTCGCACAACTTTCTGGATTGGTAGCTCACACGATTCACACCCGAAACGGTGTCATGACACGCGAGCACTTGGAGGGAAACGTCCGTCCAGAAAACGAACACATGGTTCGCACACGACTACTGTGTGTCGAAAATACCCACAACCGCTGGGGTGGCCGGATTCAGCCACAAGATGCTGTCGAGGACATTTGCCAGTGGGCGTCAGAAAACGGACTGATGCGGCACCTTGATGGGGCTCGACTCTGGAATGCGGCAGCCGCAACAGGCATCAGTGAAAAAGATCTAGTTGCCCCATTCGACTCCGTTAGCGTTTGTTACAGCAAAGGCTTGGGGGCCCCGGTTGGCTCCGCGCTCGTGGGATCCGAAGACTTTCTTTACGAGGCAAGGCGAGCCCGCAAACTATTCGGTGGTGGAATGCGGCAAGCCGGAATCATTGCGGCCGGTGCTTTACACGCAGTGCAACATCACCGCGATCGATTACCCGAAGACCATGAACACGCTCAACTACTAGCTGACGCCTGCGAAGCATCACCATCGCTATCCATACGAGGTGGACGCGTCGATACCAACATCATCATTTGTGAAGTTGATCCGGATTGGGGAACTGCAGCAACGATGGTTGCAAAGTGTGAAGAGCAAGGCATTCTGTCATTATCAGTTGGCCCTCAGGCAATCCGATTCGTAACCCACCTGGATGTCAACCGCACCCAGATCGAACGGGCCGCTGAAATCATTCACACACTCACCGAATCTCCGATTCCTGAGTCCGCCTAATGGACCTTGCCTCCGCCTCCGCCACGAAGGACACGCTCGCATCCGTCGTGGTTTTTAGCGTCGCGGTCACACTGCGAATCCCATCTTGCTACGAAAGCTTTTGGGTCGATGAACTGCACACTGCTTGGGTGATTTGGGATACCTTTGGTGAAGTTACTCCCCGAGCAATATTAGGACATCAGTCACCCTTCTACTTCGCTGGGATGTGGGTTTGGAAACAACTCGTCGGCAGCAGCGAATTGGCATTGCGGCTGAGCAGTGTATTCGCTGTTGCACTGAGCAGCGTCGTATTGACCGCTGGAATCGCTAGATGGACCGGTAGTCTGCTGGCGGGCGTTGTCGCTGGCATGCTCATCGCCACAGAGACCAACTCCCTTTTTTTTGGTACCGAGCTAAGACCCTACGCGATGGTGATGCTACTTGCCTCCATCTCGTTGGTCCTCTTTCTTTCATTACTGTTTGAAAGATCACGCCATCACCAAACATGGAAATGGCTGGGCCTCCATGCAGCAATCATCTTAGCCATCCTTTGCCAACCAACTGCCGCAGGGATGATGTTACTGCCCGCAGCCTTGCTCGCTAACTGGCTGATCCGTGAACCACGCACACTTGCAAGAATCAAACTGTCGGATGCGATCATTTTGATTGGCGTTTCGCTGGCTGGCTTAGCTCTTTGGAATGGAACGCTGAATCAGTCTTGGCAGCAACGCAATGCCTGGCGATCGTTTGCCTCGGCAACAAACTGGCAACAAATCAGTAGCATCTGGGACTGGAAGTGGCTCTGGATCGCCCCACTAATCGTGATGCTGATCGCGGTCGCGATCGCTGCCGGAAACCACCAATTCGGGCGAATACGATCATTGATGGTAGCTGCATTGACGATGGCCTCGGCGGCACTACTGATGACATCTATCTACTGGTGGGTTTCGTGGATGGATTGGGTCCCAGTCTGGCACCGCCGTTACTTTGTCTCGGTGTTACCGATGTTTGCCTGCCTGAGTGGAATCGCTGTCGCCACTCTTCATTGCACACTGAAGCATCTTGCAGAAAAACGTACGACCCGAAAGCTTGGCAGCGAATCGAGCGCATCCTGGAAGTGGCAAATTGTGCCGACAATTGCTTCTGCCGCCTTAATCATGATCGTTCCCGTCCAGCAAGGCTTACTACAACGCTTGCACGACTATCCGGTTGCCCTAGTCGTTCGCGGGGAAGATTGGCGGAACACGATGCAGTGGGTTCAATCCAACTCCCACCCAGACGACGTGATCTACCTCGATGCTGGATTGATTGAAAACGAAACTTGGTTGGCTCATATCGACCCGAATTTCCCTGAAGGAGAACTCGAAACTGCACAAATCGAGTTCTTAAATTATGTTACCTCCGG
>JAYZAR010000131.1:0-8201 GCA_036339635.1 Planctomycetota bacterium
CTCGGTATCAATCACGGATTCGGTAGTCTTTGCTTCTACATCAAACGTTCCACGAATGATGGCATTCGTATCATGCATGAAGGCTTCGACAGTGTTTTCGACCTTATTGGTTGCTTCGGCCACCGAAATGCTTATCGCTCCGCCGCCAATGGCCGTGCCGACTCCGACCGTGACAGCACCGCCATGGACTTTGGCGTCGATCTTCGAAGCATCGATTGCTCTAATCCGTAAATGGTCAGCCTCTCCGCTACCGCTGTCAGCACCAATGTGTATTCGTGACGAGGGTCCGTCCGCCTCCTCGCTTCCCTGAACATAAGCCTGAATCTTGTTGGTGATCGTATTTGTTGCCACACCACCCGCACCCGCAGCTGCAATGGCAAAATTTTGGGCTGCGGCCAAACCTCCGGCACCACCTGCGACATATGCTTTAATATGGGCAGTGCTCTTGGCTTCCAACTCGGCGGTTTTAGCTATCAGGTCAGATTCCTCGATGCGGGAACGCACCGTATTTGAGATCGTGTTCTCTGCAAGGCCGAAACCAAACGACCCACCGCCAGCTCCGTTTCCTTTGTTTAAGGCGATGCCAACCGCAATCCCTCCCGCGTCTCCGTTGATATAGCTATCGTCAACGGCATCAAGTTCCAAGCTGCCACCGCTGCGAACGGTGCTCTTTTTAATCATGGCGTCAGTATGCGTCTTGATTTTATTTACCGTTCCTGCACCGGCGGCAGCAGCGCCAATGGTGATGAACCCATTACCCGATCCTCCACCTCCAAATGCGAAAGCGCCACTCATCGCTAACGCATCGATCTCCGCATCATTTTCAGCTTTTGAAATCAATCCCGCGTGGGTTCGAACTTCGGCATTTTTGATATAACTGGTTTGCCTGTGGCCACCATTCAAGCCGATTTCATTGATCGCTTTCGCGCCGGACAGTCCAACACCAAATGCGTTTTCCGGTGCACCAGCGGCAGCGAGACTGAATCCGCCTGACTCAGCTCTGATTTTGCTTTGATCCTTACTGAGAATATTAATTTCCCCGCCCGAAATCACCTCGCTAGGATCACCGAAGCCCGAAGGGTTCCCCGGATCCAACACATCCGTGATGCCTGCGTCTAATCTCACATCAATTTTGTTCTCGGTTCCCGAGCCGGCGCCGGCGAGCGCTCCTGCGGGAACATTTCCATCGAGCACCGCTGCCGCAGAGGCGGCTAGGCCGAGTGCAACCGCGTCAATACGCGGTTCATTATCCTGTTGCGCTTTTGAGATGGCATCGATATCGATCCCAAGTTTCACAGTAATCTTCGAACTCCGGATCTGTGCCGAGACATCACTGTTGATTGTGTTTGTCGCGACCGCGACTCCCACACTTAAGCTACCTTCGAACGACTGATCGCCCGTCGCAAATAAAACCGCCAAAGCACCACCGCCAGCATCAGCCGTAATTTTTGACAAATCCTGAGCCGCAATCGTTAGTTTGCCACTACTATTGAGAGTCGACTGCGACACAAATGCGTGGATAGCACTTTGAATATCGTTTTGCGATTCTGCTCCACCACCTGACGCACTGATCGCTATGAGATCATCACTGCCACTCAGTGCGCCAGACCCAGCAACACCAAGAGTCAACGAATCGATTTTCGCTCTCGAACTCGAGCGGACGGTCGCGTCTCCTGTCAAAGTCAGTCCAGTTTCGACAATCTTTGCAACTGTCGAATGACCATCCTCCCCACCTATGAAGTTACGCGAAACCGCAGCGCCAATCACGCCTGCTCCGCCACCAAAACCCTGGGGCCCTCCGCCTCCGGGGAAGGCGAGGGCAAGGGTATAGCCACCTCCATCAGCTCGGACCGATGAATTATCGGTGGCTCGCACCTGCAGCTTTCCCGATCCACCAACCTGAATTTCATCGTCGTCGACTTTCGACGTTTGCTTGATTCTGGCCATCGTACGGATATCCACCCGATTGGTTGCGCCAGAGCCTGCGCCTGCGAGCGCACCTGTCATTTCTCCACTGTTCGATGCAATGCTTGCCGCGACACCCAAAGCTAACGCGTCTATCTTGTGTTTCTGAGCAGTCCCATCGCTATCAGCTGAATCGGCCGTGATACTAACATCTCCATAAGACTTGACCGACGTATCATCCAAGTACGCCTCGTTGTCCACTGAAATGTAGTTTTCCGCATTCGCAACACCAATGGAACCGCTGAGACTACCCCCATCTTCACCCCCAGTGACAATGGAAATCGCCAGTGCGATTCCACCTGCGTCGGACATGATTTCGGCGTGATCATTCGAATCGATGGTGACATTTCCAGAGACTGACCCATCACCATCGATGGTGGACCCTACAGCATAAGCGAGAACATCTTTGTCGATCTCGTTAAAGCTGCCTGCGCCTCCAGCTGCAAGGACAAGATTATACTTGCTCTCGCGTCCGCCGGACCCAGACCCCGCCGCGCCGATAGTCGTTGCTTTAATTTCACCGCCAGAGGTAGCAACGACGTCCACGCCTCGATCCATGTTGATGTCGACATTTTGCAGAAACGCCTTGATGTAGTGTTTATCACCTTTGCCAATTCGGTTTTCTGAAACAGAGGCCCCGATCGCACCCGCACCGAGTGACTTTCGGCCGCCAGCGATGGCGATCGCGTAGCCACCGGCGTCAGCCTGTATTTCTGTCTCATCCGTCGCTCGCACAGTCAGTTTGCCGTCAACAATGTTAACCTCATTATCTTGGTTGTCGTCCGTGTCTGTGATGCTAGCTTCTGTTCGGATATCGATGTTGTTCACCGATCCGGAGCCTGCCCCCGCGAGCGCCCCGGTCATTTTGCCTGTGCCATCGATCGTGGCACTACTCAAGGCGACCCCAAAAGCCAAAGCTTTGATCTTACTTTTCCCTCCTTGTCCATTGAGTCCGCCGGAATCAGCAGTTACATGCAACGAGCCCCCCCTCAGATCTACAACTGAATTTTTCAAGAAAGACTTGTTGTCGACGGAGATCGTGTTCTCAGCTTTTGCCACACCAATCGTACCGCTGAAATTGCCTGCCACTCCATTTTTGCGAACATGAGAAATGGCAACAGCGACTCCACCAGCATCAGCTTCGATCTGGGTGAGATTATTTGAATCGATATTAAGACTCGCGGTCCCTGTAACTACAACTTCCGAATCCTCCGCATACGCCTTGACATCTTTATCGACGATGTTTGTACTGCCCGCACCGCCAGCCGAGAGAACCAAATTGAATACCGACTTTTCGGTTAGCGAACCGGTACCTGCTGCACCAATCGATAGTGCATCTATCTTTCCAGCTGATGTGGCAGTAACGTCTGTACCGCCCTCGGCCGATACCCGTAGATTCTGAATGTAAGCCTTCGTATAGTGCTCGCTTTTACCGACTTCATTGACGGCAATCGATGCCCCAATAGCCCCCCCACCTGAGAATTTGTTTGCACCAGCGTTACTCGCAAATGCAAGTGCAACTGCGTAGCCTCCTGAGTCTGCACTGATTTCGGAGTCGTCAGTCGCATTGACGGTGAATGCTCCACTCGCTGTCAAATCATCAGCACCATCGACGCCCAAGCTAGACATTTTAACCAAAGCTTCAGTTCGGTTATCGATTGTGTTGTGTGCGACCGAACCAGCTCCCGCAAATGCACCAGCGAGTCCTCTGTTGCTTTGGCTGCCGCCACCAGCAACACCGAACGCCAAAGCATGAAGTTTCTTGGTGTTTTTCGTCCTATCGACGTCCAAGTCAGTTGGCATCGCTGGAGTTCCAGCATCGACAACACCTCTAGCAACGAACCCCGGGATGGCATTGATCGCGTCTTCAATGTCGAACGCATTTGCATCTGCCGCGGTTTGCCCCGCGTTGGAGGCGTCGCCAGAAAAGTTCCCCGAAATGGTCAACACGCCCGAGTCGCCATTAAAAGTCGCAGCGCCTGGATTACTTTTGTCCGTCGTATCCTCTATTTGAATTGACTTTAGGCCAATCGCGCGAATATCCATCGGTTGCCCGTTGATTGTTGGCTGGGCATGGCCATGATCAAGGTCTGAAGACTCCGCTTTCACGCTTACCGAATCCGCATCAACCTTCGTTTCATAAAGGCTTGCTTTTGTATCAGTCATTACGATGTTTGTCGCAACGCCGACACCAACCGCCCCGGCTCCAGCATTGCCTGTTGCTGTATCAGCTGTACCCTTAGCCAAGCTCACCGACACCGCCACACCCCCAGCATCGCTGACCAATTCGGTATTATCGATCGCAAAGACGTTCAAAGAACCGGTTCCGCTGGCAAGTCCAGCAGTCAATGTTGAATCAGACGAACCTGCCAGAACATGCATATAAACTTCGTTGTGTGCGCCCGCGCCGGCGCCAGTGATGGCGCCTGTGACCGATTCCCCGTCAGCCTGACTAATTGCGAGAGCTCCTCCCATACCTAACGCCTCGATCTCAGCCGCAGAGGTTGCTTCGATCGAAATCGATCCGGAGGATTCAATTTCAGAACCATTGACCTGTGCTTCCACACCATACCGCTCCTGTTTGGATCGTCCGAGTTGATTGAATGCTTCCGAGGCGCCAACCGTGCCACTAAATTTGTACTTACTTGGATTTACACGCGCGTCGGATAGAGCAAAGGAGAATCCACCGGCATCAGCTCGGAGTTTCGTCTTCTCATTTGTCGCCCGAACGCTAACCGCACCGGATGCTTTCAGCACTGAGGAAGACATAACTGTCGCGATGACACCTCCGTAAACCACGTTGCGTGCAAAAGATCCTGCAAACAATACCTGTGTTGACGCGCCTGTTGCTCCACTGCCCGAAACCGCGACACTGTGAATCTGCTTCCTGCTTCGTGCCTCCACCGTTGCAGTGGTAATGCTGACGTCGGTAGCTTCAACACGAGCCTCAACACTGTTTCCAATTTCGTTTTGCGCAAAGCTAAATCCGACACTCAATGTGTTTGCTGCTATATCAGGATTTCGGTGCGTGTAACCGGCCGAGAGTGTCCCAGCCACTGCTCGGACTTGCGTTTGATCTTGGGCGTTTACGTCCAACGCGTAATCTGAAGCCCCCGCAGAAAGGACATCAGAAACCCGAACAACCTTTGCCGTCGCGTCAGCATCAATGTTGTTAATGGCAACAGAACCAGCCAGAATAAGATCCGTTGATGCTTCAGCGCCGCTGGTCGAATCACTGCTGACTGCAACACCAAAACCGGTTGCAATCGTCAACAAAGTGTTAGTTGTGGTGGAACGAACAGCAACGCTGGTTAGATTCGCACCCAAGCTCTCGTAAACCACACTATTTAAGGTTTCAAACCTCGACGTAGGTGTCGCCAACAGCGTGATTGTATCGAGTTGTGCTGTGACATCTCCGCGAAGGTTATTCACCGCGACTGATCCGGCCAAAGTGGCCCGCTTATCCTGCAGGCCTGCTTTTGGTAACAACACTGACGCAGCTCCTGCGTACACCGTTGAGTCATAGTTACCATTCGCTACTACCGCGACCGAACCAGCAGTGAGCGTCCCGTAATCGCGAATCAAAGCCACCACATCGTCTTTTACATCGCTTACGGTTACATTGGCTGAAGCGCCAACGCCATACTTCGCCTTGGCGGCCACACTTGAGCTGGGAGCTCTTGAATCACTACTATGTAGGCCAGAAAATGCGGCCGCTTGGCTCATGGTATAGGCTTTGCCATCCGATTTCGCGAGAACGGTAATCGGGCCATTCGTGTGACTCGTTGCATCCGGTTTACCGGGGGCAGCGGTATCCAGAGAAGTCCCTCCTACGTTTTTGTCACCGATGATCGCTCGCGTTCTGCGATCCTGCTCATTGATCACAACAGTGAAGCCCACGCCTGCATTTTCGGCTAGGGTAACCGCGCCCGCCCATCCAATGTCCAAGGACATCGTCACACCCTTGACAAGGATTGGCATCCCAGGGATGTCCAAATCCGACACCGAATCTGGCTCTTGCATCCCAATTGTCTGAATCTTAGCGTGCCTTTCAACAATTGCATCCGTTCGACTTTTTCTTTTTGCAACGCTTACTGTACCGGAAATGGCAGCGAAACCCGGTCTGTAAGTATCGCCATGAGTTGAGCCAAAACTTCCTGAGCCACTTTGGGCAAGGTAGAAGTTAAGAGCGCCCTCTTCTGCCTTCACCGAGACACCACCCTGTTGGCCAGCAGATAGTTCGGCCTGTTCCTTGACGCGAGCCGTGGTGATGTTGTCGACGTTTGAATGCATGACGACCCCGCCAAAACCATTGTCGCCGAAACCGCTTACCGGATTCATACGTCGACGCATTCTTTTGTTGTACTCTTCACAAAAGAAGGCACATTCGTATCTCCACGAAAAAATGTCGTCAAAGAGGGCTGTTCTAAACTTGAAATTACCGACTAGATTGATCGTCTGTGAAAAGTTGTACGCCTCGACCTGCACACTTTGCATGCCATCGGTATCGTTGTGCAGGTCTGACCTTTGGTTGATTTTCACACTTGAATGCACGATTGCTTCGGACGTATTGGTGTGAAAAAACAGATTAATGGCGGCAGAAAGCGCATCGGCATCGGTCACATTCGCCGATGAAGTGGCCCATGTGTTAAACAAAAATGATTGCAGTCCACCAGTACCATCCAGATAAGCCTCTATCCTTTGCACATCACTCGCGATGGGGTCAGTGGCTGTCCCTGCGCTCTCTCCCTCCAGAGAATTAGTGAATTCCCGCATACTCGTTGGGACAAATTCGTCTGGACGCTGGAGGTAGGGGTAACGAATTTCCGAGATCACTCTGGTTGCCTGACTCGCGTCTAGCGTAGCGCCTGTCTGGACCTCTGCCTTGGATTCATTATTTACGACGCCAATCCCAAGGGCGAAAGCCGTTGCCGTCTTGCCCTCATCTACATTCGTTCCGTCGCTGTGAAAATCTAGGCTGGCCATCGAATGGACCTGATATCGGTCCATAACATCACTTACGATTTCAATGTGTTGGCCAGACTGCAGATCCGCTGAAGGCAGCACTGTTGCATTGACTTCGTTTTCGGTATAGCCGAAGGCAAGCGTAATTCCTGTAGGGTATTCTGTGGGGTCAGCCGTGCTGTAGTTGCCTTGGTTATAAATACCGTTTTCTTTTCCCGGCTTGCCAAAACGTTCAAATAGATTGAACCCGATTGCTTTCCCGGCGATGTTACCAATTGGAGAGTCGGTTGCGTTGTTAAGAAGCACCCCGGATTCAGCACCAGCACCTTGACTGGTTTCGAGTTCTGCAATGACACCCAGCGTTGACAAACCACCCCCCCGCAAGTGGGTTGGATATAAGTGGTGCGTGCCACGGATCGAAGACGCATCCAGATTTAGATGAATGTCCGCGAACGCAAGCGGTTCGGTCCTAGCCAAACGTATTACTTGGCTATCGACAAAGGCATTATCACCATCAAGGTTTTCTTCATCAGTACTCGTGACAACATAATAGTTATCGCCATGAACCAGCCCACCAACTTCGGGCCCCGCCAATTGATAGTGGCCCCAAGCATCCGCAGCGCCATCTAACGACAACGTGTTACCCGCCGCGTCTTCTAGAGAAAAGGAGATTTCATAATTCCCACCTCCCTCATCTGCTGCAGCTATACCAGAGACGAAGACGCTCTCGCCATCTCGGAGTGCGGTCAAGTTATGGGCGAGTCCGCCATTTGTGCGAAAGCGAATTTTATCGCCCTCTTGAAAAAGGAAACCTTCGCGTGCCTGAGTTGAATTGGTTGCGGTTACGTCGAATACAACTTTGTCCCCTTCGAATGCATCCCCATTGAATGTCAGAGCCGGCGCCTGATATTTGACTGCGGCACCGAGTGCCAACGGCTTCTCAACAAAAGCCTCATTGTCCAGTTTGACAGCATTGTCGCGAACTTGCCCAGCATCGAAATCTTTGCGATTTCGATTGTTTGCTTCACCATCTCCTTTCAGCGAGATTGCGTTCCCGTTTCTCGCATCGAAAGCAGTACGCGCTAACTTGATTCGATTCGGGTCCTCTGGAATCGTGATCACAAAATAGTCATTGAGATCAGTCAGGCCTACCTCGGCACTAAGGGTTGTGGGGCCAATCGGATTGTTATCGTTGGCATTGTATTGAACAAGCGTGCCTGTACGAAACGCGTGCCGTCCAACGTAAATCGAATTATCAGAGTCATTGACAT
>JAYZAR010000132.1:0-6319 GCA_036339635.1 Planctomycetota bacterium
GTCGCTTGCTTAGTTTGGTTGCCATTGCCGCAACTCTCCTGTTGGGATTGGTGACACTGCAACTCCGACCCGATGAGCGGCTGTCGAGTAACCTGGCATCGACGAGCGAACCGGCGGCGGCTCTGGCCCACATCGACAAGGCGTTTGGTGGGATGGAAACGTCAAGGATTGAGGTTCAGTGGCATCCTGATATCGAACCGACGGACGGTGAAATCGCGACGGTCATCGGCCAAGCTGATGCGGTCCTTCGCAGCGAGCCGTTGATTGGACATCCTTTGTCGATTTGCGAGCTCATCAACGCTTTACCGGGCGAGGGGGATCCGTCGACACGCATGTCGCTATTGGATTTACTGCCGCCACCGCTCAAACGTGCTTACATGGTTCCCGAGACCCGTTCTGCAAAAATTGATTTTCGTTTGCAAGATTTAGGAATTGCCACGTACGGACCCGTTTTTGAGAGAATTGAGACAGAGTTGCAGCGAATTGAGAAAGAGCATCCAAAATTTCGCCTGGAGCTGCGTGGTGGTGCGATTCGCCGTTGGAAAAATTTGTATCAGATCGTCCTCGATTTAGCGTACAGCTTGGGGACCGCCAGCGTCGTGATCTTTGTGGTTTTGGCGTTCGTCTATCGCTCGTTGCGTTTGGGGTTGATCTCGATTGTGCCCAACCTGTTTCCGTTGGCGACCACTGGAGGTTTGTTATGGATGGTCGGTCAGAATCTTGAAATTGTCAGTGTTTGTGCTTTCACGGTTTGTCTCGGAATCGCTGTCGATGACACCATTCATTTTCTGACGCGGTACCGCGAGGAAATCGATGCTGATTTAGGATCAGGATCTTCGGATGGAATCACTCGGAGGTCGGGGGCAGAATCGCAGGACCGGCAAGAAGCGATTCGACGGGCCTTTGTGGGGGTCGGGACAGCTCTTATCATGACCACGGTCGTGCTGATCATAGGGTTCAGTACTGCGTTGTTAAGTGATGCGCGCGATCATCGTATCTTTGCAACGATGGGAATCCTAACGATTGGCAGTGCCCTATTTGCTGATCTTATTTTTTTGCCAGCGTTATTGAATTGGGGTGATTCGCCACGACCACAAGATCCAGAACGGTCGCATGGTTGAGTTCATGCGACCGCAGTGATTGCGTTTTGTTGACCTGTACTCCAACTGAGTGACACATCACCTTGATTGAAGCGACAAGCGATTGGATCTCGACCGTCTTGGAATACTGCGATCGGTTTCATGATGATCGCGTGGTGATGCGGCGGTATTTGCACCAGCATCCCGAGTTGTCCGAGCAAGAATTCATGACAACAGATTTCTTGACCGCTGCGTTGGCGAAATTGGATTTGCCAACCCACGTGCCGGGGGAAGGTCGAGGAGTCATCGCTGACCTGATTACGTCACCGACGGTTGCCGATGGTCCCCGAATCGCGATTAGGGGTGACATTGATGCGCTTCCGATTGCGGACAGCAAGTCAGTTGATTACCGCAGTCAAGTCGATGGGGTAATGCACGCGTGCGGGCACGATGTGCATGCCAGCGTGGTGGTTGGGGCGATGCAAATTTTGGTGGCGATGCATCAGGACGGCAAGCTTCCTTGGCCGATTGCCGTTCGAGCGATCCTGCAGCCTGCGGAAGAGATGGCGACTGGGGCCCGTCATATGATTCACCATCATGCTCTCCGGGACGTTACTTCGATTGTTGCCCTGCATGTTGATCCGACTCGTACCGTCGGTTGCATTGGCTTGCGGACTGGGCACTTCACCGCGGCTTGTGATTCGATTCACGTCAGCTTTAAGGGGAAGGGTGGACACGCCGCGCGGCCGCACTTGACTCGGGATCCGATTGACGCCTGTACACACTGGGTCCAGTCGGCGTTTCGCAGGATTGCCCGGACGGCGAACCCTCATGAGACCGTTGTTTTTTCGATCGGACAAATTCAAGCGGGCCACAGCGTCAATGTCATTCCAGATACTGCCAAGGTCGATGGTTCGTTGCGGTCGCTCGATAAGGAGAGTCGCAGTTTGGCATTGGAAACACTAGAGGATGTGTGTAAATCCGTTGCCCGAGAAAGTGGTTGCCAAGTCGAGATGACAATAGGCTACTCAGCGCCCGCGGTGATCAACGATCGGGCGACGATCGAGTTGCTGGCCGATTCGGTCAAGCAAGTGTTGTCGCCGGGTGCGATTGATTGGATCGACCAATCCAGTATGGGAAGTGAAGATTTCTCATACTATCTTGATCATGTCCCTGGCGCGATGTTTCGCCTCGGTGTGGCCGGGTCGCAGGTTGGCCACGCGCCCCTGCATACCTCTGCGTTTGATATCGACGAAGAGGCTTTGACCGTAGGTAGTAAGTTGTTTGCGGCGACGGTGATTAACCACTTTGACCCCGCCCACGCGGGATCACGATAGAATTGGAGAGAGCGGTATCAAGATCGTACGGAATCAAAGGCCAGCAAGATGGTTGATCGGAGTCGGTCTTGATGAGCGGTTGTGAATTCTGCGGTGGTCGTCTTGACAACCGAAACGTTTTCATCCGATCAAGCCGTTTGTGTTGACGCAGCAGATCCGAAACCACTGAAAAGCCTCTGCCGAAGGAGTGTGCTGATGGCCAAATTAGATTTCAATTCAAACGATGTTCCGACGGTGGGGATCGAAATCGAGCTCGGAATTGTGGATGCAGCGACACAACGACTGACCAGTGGATCGAACGCACTGATTAGCCGCGTGGCGAATGCCCAGCAGGGTGATGTCAAACATGAATTGATGCAGTGTTGCATCGAAGTGATCAGTGGGGTCTGCCACACGATTCCTGAAGCCCGCAGCGATTTGGCCACCAAACTTAAAATGGTGGAACAAGGCGCTGATTCGGAGAATCTTGCCTTGTGGTGGGGGGCGACGCACCCGTTCGGGCTCTGGGAGGATCAGCAGGTCACCGAAAACGAACGTTATCAGAACCTTGTGCAATTGCTTCAAGAGTTGGCTCGCCGGATGATCACCAACGGCTTGCACGTGCATGTTGGAGTGGACAGTGGCGACAAAGCCGTCATGATCTGTGACCGAATTATGCAATATCTTCCGACGCTGTTGGCCCTGTCGGCGAGTAGTCCTTTCTGGCAGGATCGTGATACTGGTTTACACTCGCATCGGTCCAAGCTGATGGAAGGTCTGCCGACGGCGGGGTTGCCAACACTGATGCGAAACTGGAGCGAATACGTCTGGTTGGTCAACCATATGGAGGAAACCGGATTTATCAACACGATCCGTGAGATTTGGTGGGATGTGCGTCCGCACCACACTTTTGGCACGGTCGAGGTTCGCGTTTGCGACATGCCCGGCAGCTTGGATCATGTTTGTGGATTGGCGGCGTTGATTCAATGTCTGGTAAAACGGTTGAGTGACCAGATCGACGAGGGGATGTACCAATTTGATTGCCATCCGATGATGGTGCGGCAAAATAAATGGCGGGCCGCACGGTACGGGAATTCGGCAAGACTCGTGAATGCTCGTGATTACCGGGTACAGACATTACCGGAAATCGTCGATGGGATGATTGATCATTTACAGGGTGTCGCGCAAGATTTGGGCTGTGAGTCCGAACTGTTGTTCGTCCGGGAAATTGCCTTGGGTGACGACTGGGCGAAACGCCAACGCGAGATTTTTCACGCATCCGGCGGCAACAAAAGACAAATCGTGGAACAATTGAGTAAGCAATCACGACTGACTGATCCGTTGAAAGCAACGAGTTAAACAGCACGATGAATGATTCGCAGATGCAGATTCAATCGGTGAATCTACGGTCACTCGATACCTTGGCGGCTGCCATGGTGCGCGAACTGCCCTCCCCTTTGGTGATTGGTTTGGTGGGGACGTTAGGGGCTGGTAAAACGACGTTTGTTCAAGCACTCGCTCGCGCTGCCGGAATCGATGCAGTGGAAGTTACCAGTCCCACCTTTACCTTGTTGCAAACACACCGGGGGGCGATCGTGATTCATCACCTCGACGCCTACCGCGTCGCGGATGATGAAGAGTTCTTGCAGTTAGGAGTCGATGAATTACTCGCCGAGGAGGCTTGGACGATTATCGAGTGGGGTGATCGCGTGGCGGAGGTGCTGCCGGCTGAGACGCTGTGGATCGAATTGGTTCAAGCTGGCGATCAGGACACAAGAAATGTCAGCTTCCGGTCAACCAGTACGACATGGGATGCGGCGATTCAGCGGATTCAAACGGAGTTGGGGGCGGCAAGTCGATGAGTTGTGTCAC
Organism: Planctomycetota bacterium; assembly: GCA_036339635.1. Lineage (GTDB taxonomy): Bacteria > Planctomycetota > Planctomycetia > Pirellulales > Pirellulaceae > Rubripirellula. The sequence continues at coordinate 4,268 of JAYZAR010000132.1, forward strand.
CGTTGATGAAGATCCGCAGGTGCACCAGGGGTTGCCGTTGGTGCACCGCTTGCCGGTCGATTTTTGTCTTGAAGCTGCCTTCGCCCGGCTCCGCCACTTGCCTCATTGCTTGTGGCTCGATTCAGCCGCTCCCGGGCCGCGTCCGAATCTGGGACGTTACTCGTTTCTAACCGCTGATCCGATCGAGACGTTGGTCGCCGATTCTGGTCACGATAATCCGTGGCCTCAATTGGAACGTTGGTGCCAATCGCTGTCAGCAGATTCGAATTCCGAATTACCACCTTTTCAAGGTGGAATCGCCGGGTTGGTTGGATATGAGGCCGCCACCTGGTTGGAGCCGGTTGATGCCGCGCGAACCAATGACCTGCCGACACCCGCGATGTCGCTTGGGCGTTATGACTGGACCATCGCGGTTGACCATTTGCAGGGTTGCGGCTGGATCATTAGCCAGGGGTTTGGGGGACGAGACGAGCTCGATCGTGCACAGCGTGCAAAACAAAGATTGCACCAGGTGCAGGACTGGCTTCGTAGCGAACCAAGGCCGTCGGCGACGCCTCAGCGGCCCGCATCGATTCAGTTAGGGCGACAGTACGCAACCGCTGTTAACGGGATCAGCAGTAATCTGACCAGTGAGCAATATCGTGCCTGTGTGGCGGAAATCGTCCGCCGGATCTGTGATGGTGACTCCTTTCAAGTCAACCTCGCCCAGCGGTTATTGGCAAAAGCGAAATCGTCCTCCTCCGACTTGTATGTGCGACTTCGTAAGCACAATCCAGCGCCGTTCGGTGCCTATTATGCCGGTGACGGATTTGAAGTCGTCAGTAGTTCCCCCGAAGGTTTTTTGAAAGTTCGGAACGAGGTTGTCGAGACGCGGCCCATCAAAGGCACGGTGCCCCGCACGGGAGACCCCGAGCTGGATTCGGAATTGGCTGAGCAATTGCTAGCCAGTGAAAAAGATCGTGCAGAGAATGTAATGATTGTCGATTTGATGCGCAACGATTTGTCGCGAGTTTGCGACGCATCGTCGATCCGCGTCCGCGAACTCTGCGCAATCGAACGCTACCAATACGTGCAGCACTTGGTTTCCGTCGTTGAAGGTCGGTTGGCAAAGGATCAAAATATCGCGAATCTTTTGCAGGCTTCTTTCCCGGGCGGCAGTATCACGGGTGCACCCAAAATTGAAGCGATGAAGACAATTGCCCGTTTGGAGCCGAATCGTCGTGGTCCCTACTGTGGAAGCATTGGCTACATCAGTTGTGGGGGAAACGCAGACTTCAACATCCTGATCCGAACAATTACTGCAGCGCACGGTTACTGGCAGATTCCTGTCGGTGGTGGGATCACGGCACGTAGCGAGCCGGTTGCGGAAGAGGCCGAAACATGGGCAAAGGCAGAGGGGATGTTGCGGGCAATCGTCGATGGCGGTTGAACATCGATAGGTAAGCCCCTGTAGCTCAGTTGGCAGAGCAACGGACTCTTAATCCGTGGGTCCTAGGTTCGAACCCTAGCGGGGGCACTTGGTTTTGGTCTTGCCTATTCGTACCTTCTGGAGTGCCAGTTAAAACTAAAGGTCTCCGTTCGAAAAGGCTCTACCGCAATTGCCGTCGCCGATCCCAGGTTGTGCCGTCTTTTCAGCTGCATTGCCTATCCCCGTTGATGCATCTCGCAAGTTTCTAGGGTCCACCCTCTAAACTCATTTGGTGGACAGTGGATTCAGCGAAGTAGATACGCCGACGCGACTTCACGAGGAACGTGATCACAATCGTGTCTCTGCTCTTGCAGTCGTCATTTAACAGACCATTTTTTCAACGGCTCGAATTCCCTCACCGAGACTGGAGGGATCTGTCGAGAAGCGAACTGAACGAGCTCATCAATTCTTTTCTTGATCTTCCCGACAGGGGATCCTCTATCCCCAGGGACGGAGTCGCAGCGAATCTGAGCATGTCTCACCGAATGGCTCCATTTGGGACAAAGGGGACAGACATAAACTCCTGCGGCCGATTTGCAGGCAAATCACTTTGTGCCTGTCCCCAATTTTCCCGTCCCCAATTT
>JAYZAR010000133.1:0-50449 GCA_036339635.1 Planctomycetota bacterium
ATGCGAAATGATCGAAACGAGCATTCAGCCAGCTTTGGCCGCCGGCAAAACTGTCATCTCCGATCGTTTCCTGTTAGCAAATGTCGTTTACCAAAGTGTTGGCGGTAAAGCATCCCCGGACCTATTGTGGCAGCTTGGACGACTGGCGAATGGAGGACTAACACCAACAATCACACTGCTGCTGGATATGCCCGCCTCAGAAGCAATGAAGCGTTTTGAAGGTCCAGCTGATCGAATGGAAAGACGTGGCGAGGAGTATCTGGAGGCGGTACGGCAAGCGTTTCGAAAGGAACTTCCGAATAGCAGTCGCCATACCGCGATCATCAATGCAGCCCAAGACGCACGATCGGTTACCGCCGAAATCATCCAGGCAGTTGATGCGATCTTGCAGTAATTGGTTCAATCCAGATCCAGTATACACTGAAACGCAATCGTCCATTGCCATGTGGCTTGAACGAGTATGGCCAGGAACCCAATGCCGATGCAGACGTGTTAGCACGACATGCCTCTGATCGCCACTAATCCCTGCGATTTAACTTAAGCAAGAATCGGCCGAATGATCTTTCCTTCAACATCTGTAAGACGATACTGCCGGCCTTGATACCGATACGTCAGACGTTGGTGGTCAATTCCCATCAGATGCATCAACGTCGCGTTGAAATCGTGGACATGCACAGGATTCTCCGCGATGGTGTATCCAAGTTCGTCGGTCACCCCATAACTCATGCCACCCTTCACTCCGCCACCGGCGACCCAAGTGGTGAATGCATCTTTGTGATGATCACGCCCGGCCTTCGAATCGGCTCCGCCACTCTGTGCGCCCTGGGCAAATGGAGTGCGCCCAAATTCGGATGACCACACCACTAGAGTGGAATCGAGCAGGCCACGCTGCCGCAAATCGCGAATCAAAGCAGCAATCGGTTGATCTACCTGCTTCGCCTTGTTCGCAACATTCTTAAAAACACTCCCGTGCGAGTCCCAGCCCTGGTCAAACAATTGAACAAAACGGACACCACGTTCGACCAAACGTCGCGCCAATAAGCAATTATTAGCAAAGCTCGTTTCGCCCGGCTTGGTTCCGTAAAGCTGATGAATGGCTGCCGGTTCCGAAGAGATGTCCATCAACGCAGGGACGCTCGTTTGCATCCGATAGGCTAACTCATATTGACTAATCCGCGTCGCGATCTCGGGATCTCCGATACTCGCAAGTTGTTCGCGATTGAGCTCGTTAACCGTATCGATAATTTGCCGCCGCGAATCTGGCTCCACACCCTCGGGATTGGACAGAAACAGAACAGGGTCACCCTTGCTGCGGAACTCCACCCCTTGATAAACGCTCGGCAAAAAACCGCTTCCCCAAGCCGGACTGCCCGCGCCAAGCACATTGCCGGTGATCAAAACAACGAATCCGGGCAGATCCTGATTCTCGGTTCCCAGTCCGTAATTCAACCAAGAGCCAATGCTAGGACGGCCAAATCGCCCAAAACCGCTGAGCATAAACATCTGAGCGGGGCCGTGATTGAACTCATTGGTGTGCATCGACTTGATCAACGTCATTTCATCGGCGACACCCTGTAGGTTCGGCAACAAGTTTGACAACGGCAAACCAGCTTCTCCACACCTGGTGAACTGATACTTTTTTTCGTCCGGAGTTCCTAGCAGAGTTGGCAAATCTCGCACAAACGCGAACTTGCTAGACTCGAACAAATCTTTAGGGCAAGTCTCTCCGCCTCGGCGCCGCAACTCGGGCTTCTGATCGAACAGATCAAGATGGCTTGGTGCCCCAACCATATGGAGGTAGATAATACTCTTTGCCTTTGCCGCAAAGTGGGGTTGCCGCACTGCCAATGGACCAGCGGCGCGCTCACTCGCAGTTGCGGCGTCACCATGCAACATTTCCGCGAGCGCCATCCCACCTATCCCGAAGCCAGTTCGCTGCAGCAACGTCCTACGACCGAGTGCCGTCGGGATCAAAGGATTCGAATGATTCAAATTCATTGAGACATCGTTTCATCGAGGTTCAAAAGCGCATTGGCCACGGCAAACCAAGCAGCCAACTCAGCTCGATCTGCGGTCTGTAATTCCATCACATCCTTCGCAGGCTTTATTCGCTGATCAATCAGTGCTGGATTCATCAGCAACCGTTCCCGTTCGGTTTCTAACAACTGCTGCACCACACTGATTTCATAAGTTGTCGCGGCGCGGGAAACCGCTAAACGGAAACCGTAATCGACTCGTTCTTGATCCTCCGAATCGGGCAACTTGGCAAGGATTCGGTCCGCTAGGGACAGTGACATCTCAGCGTATGCCGGATCGTTCAACAAGGTCAGTGCCTGGAGTGGTGTGTTACTTCGACCACGATTAACGGTGCAACTCCCTCGGTCCGGAGCATCGAAGCTAATGAAACTCGGATAGGGCGCAGCGCGTTTCCAAACGACGTAAACGCCGCGTCGGAATCGATCGGCGTCCACAGCGGCTTTCCATTTCGGTTGGTTTCTTCCCACACTCCGCCAAATGTTCTCTGGCTGATAGGGCATGATTGGAGGTCCGTACATCGAATCACTCAACAAACCACTAATTGCCAATGCATTGTCTCTTAATAATTCCGCAGTCAATCGAAATCGGGGGCCGCGACTGAGCAGATAGTTTTGTGGATCCAGCTCCAGCAACTCGGGGTTAACACGAGCGGATTGCCGAAACGTTTTAGATGAAACCATCAACTTGTGAATGTGCTTCCGAGACCAGCCCGAACGGATCAATTCCGATGCCAACCAATCGAGCAATTCAGGGTGACTCGGTTCCTCCCCTTGCGTCCCAAAATCCTCAGGAGTCCGCACCAAACCAGCACCAAAGATCTCGCCCCACCAGCGATTGACGGTCACGCGTGCGAGTAACGGATTGCGTGGGGAGGTTAACCACCGCGCGAATTCCATTCGGTTCCCTGTCGTTTCAATATTGTTCAAACCTGGTAGTGACGCTGGAGTGCCTGGATTCACGGCTTGCCCCAACTGCTCATAATCACCGCGGATCATCACCGATGTTTCTCGCGGTTGTTCCATCTCCACCATCACTAGCGTCGTATCTGGTTTGAGCTGTTGAAGTTGCTTTTCGAGATCAGCAATCTGGGCGTCCAGGCGAACCAGCATTGGATTACTTTTCTCAAATGCTGCTCGCAGCTTTTTTTGATCCACCGCCTTCAGTTTTTTGTTTGCCGCCAACTTGCGTAACGATGGCGACAAACTTAGGAACGCTGGATCGCCAGAGTAGATCGAAATTCTAGGTTTGCCAATCACTCGTCCACTTCCGTAATATTGGCTGAGTGTCACGCGTAATCGCTCAGAATTTGCGATCACAGTTGGTTCGCTCAGAACAAAACTGGCCCAGTGAGGCTTCCCAAATTGCGGCGCAATCGCCCAACCTGTTTTGCGATTCCCGTCGATCGCTTTCGAGACGTCCCAGTTTTTCTGAGAGAAATCAGCAACCGCATTCGTTAGCTCCAGCGGAACAACCGCCTCGCTGGCGATCCGTTCGCACGTCACCTCACTGAGGATAATGTTGGACTTTTGGGAATCACCTCGCCCCGGCCCTTCGCCCGGGATCGCCTTGTCGGTCAAAGCCTCAATCCGGATGGCGGAAATTTCACGAGCTTTACAATCGAGCGTGAACACATGATCGACCGTATCCGGCACACTTCCGGTTAGCAGAACCGCTCCATCGTCAAGGATTTCAAACTCCTCATTGGCAGATGATTCAAATGTCTCAGGTACGATAGGTGTCCAATCTTGATCAGAGTTGTCGCGCAGTTTACTTAGCCACCTTTCAAATTCACCTCCACTGTTTGCCAAGCTCTGGTCACGTCGCTTTCGCAAATCCTGGACCCGCTGACTAAGTTGGTCGGCCTGACGTTGCTTCACATCCTGCAAGGGCAAGTTCATTTTCGGACCTGAAAAATCCCAAGTCACTCCACCCGTGTTCTTGACCTCAAGCGGTGTATTGTTGAAATATGCAAATACCCGGTAATAGTCGGCCTGCGTGAAGGGGTCATATTTGTGGTCATGACATTGAGCGCACTCAAGCGTTGTACCCAAGAAGACAGTGGCGGTCGTATTGACTCGGTCGACGACTTGATTGACACGATTTGCTTCCGGGTGAACTCCTGCTTCGACATTACAAGTCGTCATTCGGTGAAAACCTGTCGCAACCCGCTGATCAATCGTCGGATCGTCATGTAAATCTCCCGCCAATTGATCGATCACGAATTCGTCAAAGGGGAGGCCTCCATTAATAGCGCGAATCACCCAATCACGGTATGCCCAGTTATCACGAATCTGATCAGCCTGAAACCCATTGCTGTCGGCGTAGCGCGCCAGATCCAACCACGGCACAGCCCATCGCTCACCATAACGGGGTGACTGAAGTAAGCGATCCAGAACGGTCTCATAAGCATCCACTGACGAATCGTTTTCGAAGGCGGCGACCTCCGCGGGTGTCGGAGGGATTCCTGTCAGTGCCAAGCTAGCGCGACGAATCAATCGAGATCGATCGACAGATTCAGCCAGGGCTAACCCCTGAGTCTCCAACTTTTTGCCCGTGAAAAAATCGATCGCATTTACTGCGCTGGATTCGAACGCGGCATCGAATTTGGGAACAAACTCGTATCTAGAATCAACCTCCGGTCGGACAATCGGTTGATAAGCCCAATGCTTCGGTTCGGACAATTCATCAGGCCAAACAGCACCCTGAGCAATCCAGTTTTTTAATGTCTCAATTTCGCGATTTGACAAGGGATCAGAATCAGGTGGCATGATGTCCCCGTAAGCATCATTCCGAATCCGATGAATCAACAGGCTCGCATTCACATCACCGGGCACAACGATCGGCTCGTCAGATTCACCAACCGAGAGGACTGAACCACGTCGATTTAATTGCAGTCCTGCCTCCTTATTCTTGAGGCCGTGACAGCGATAACAGTGTCGCCGTAAGATCGGCTGAACCTCGTCGCGAAAACGTATCGGTCGTAACTCTTCAGCCAGACAAAACCCTTCCGCCATGAAAAGAAGGGTAGCGGAAAGAACAAAGGATAGGCGGCTCATGGGACGGGTCGCACAAAGGGAAGGCGGAGGAATCCGTTTATTGTACCTCGTCGACGCGATCCTGCGGCGACTTCACCCATCGCATTTCTTGTCCCCTAGCTTTTAGGTCATTCCAAGGCCCAACAGAAAAGGCACTGCAAATCGGCTGAAAAGAAAGCCGTCTCTACAAAAAGCTGGCGATTCGATAAACAGCGGACTGAACGACCTAATTGCCTTTACCAGCCCACCCCAAAAACTGCGATCCACAAGAACTAGTGAATCGTACTGTCAAAGACACGCACCTCGGCCCAGTTCTCTTTGTTCGCTTCGATAAACTGGAGATGCCGCGGAGCCGTTTGATAGACGTCGTGGGCCGGGCGGTCTTGAAAAATGCAATGCAGCGAGACATCAAAATTCTGATTAACCTCGCGATCCAATTCTTTATCCTGCGTCCCTATCGAAAAACCAACCAAACCATCGTGATCGTCTAAGTACTTTCGACATTCGGCCAACAAATGCTCAACATTTGCTGCGCTGTTGTCCTTTAATTTAAAAAACACGTGATGTGCTAATTGTGCCACGAATCTTTCCCAAATGCTTTAAGTGATGAATGCCTGAGCAAAACAGCAACTTTCGCCAACCGAACCACTTGGGTTCCAACCGACGTTCGCTGGTAAAACGTTGATCGCGATTCTACCAGCCTGAAAATCCTGTCATAGACCGAACGGATTTTCGTCATCGCCTGGGGACTGGCCGGATTCGAAAGATTCACCCTGACTGGGCAAGATCGAATCCGACGGCAAACCCGAAACAGGCAAATTCCGTTGCTTCACTCGTGCGTTCTGTTCTTGACGGCGTCGCTCCCAATAAGATCCTGAGAGGAGGCGATCCTCCTTTCCCGGCCCAGCCTCGACCCTAATGCCAGACTGACTGAACGCGCCCTTTTCTTTGACATTGAATCCGTGGCCTCGCGTCTGACATAGGCCACAACGCACAGATGATCGACCACCGCAGGTGCTAATCGACCAGTGCCAGCGATCGGTGCGTTGAATTCATCTGCCTTCGTGCCAATCTGGACGTATTCGAACCCACGATATCCGGCTGCGATGCACTCGGATACGATCGCCATCACGCAGCGGTGCACCAGTTTAATGCCACCCTTCCACTTGGATGGATTGGGATGAATGATGTCCCAAATGTACTGTCCCATACTCTTCCGGTTGTTCCATCAACCTTCTGAGTTCATTGGCCAACGAAGATCACGGGTGCCTGGGAAAACTAGACCCATCATACTACACCAAGGAGGATCCGACGCGCCGACCTGCTTGATCAAGGGCTCGATCTCTCGTATTGCACGAATCGAATTCCCATCAGATTGGACTCGAACCTTCGCCGCGACAGATGCCCGCGATATCAACACCTACCGCTTACGATGGCAACTCATTGCGTGAACCTGCTTGAATGGATAGGTTCGAATTGATGTGCGCAACCTTACATTGGATACAAAGTAAAATTTTGCCTCTTTTCGAATTTCAATCACGGTACCATTCATCATGGCCCCATTTAGACATCCAATCTCGTCTGTAGCTCCGACGAGATGCAGCGCCGCGCACGAAATCATCAGCGTAAACAGTGGTCGAATTGAATTTATCGCAACTGCTGTTTAGCAGAGTTGTTTTTTCAAATTCGAGCGTCGAAACGACCACCACACTTTTTCAATCGCAGAGGGGTTGATGGAAAGATCATTTTGAACGCGGCGAAAACGCACTGCCAACCAATAGCGGATTACCGCTTTGGCCACTGTGTAAAACCGGGCTCCTTGACAGAGATGCTCCACAATTTATGTCCAGCGGTCACAAAGAGCGTCTTTCGATCTGGGCCGCCAAACGCGCAATTGGTCACCATATCCATCGGGACAGGAATCGTCTGAAGCAGCTTACCCTCCGGTGAAATTACATAAACTCCAGCTCGATACTTGCCAGCAGTCTCATGCGGTGGCGCTGCGTAGTTCAACCCCGCGGTAACGAATAATCGCCCCGACTGATCAACTGCCATTCCATCAGGTCCACGATCGGATCCCCAATCAAAGATCTTCATTCCGGAACCAGCCACCAAATTTCGAGCTGGATCGAATTCAAAGCTCCACAATTCTCGGTAAGAACCTTGGTCATCGTTGGAATTGACAGCGACATACAGGTAACGATCATCAGGGGAAACCGCGATGCCGTTGGGTCGCGAGATTTCATGCGTTAGCAACCTTTTGACTCGACCATCGGTTCCAATCCGGTAAACACCCTCGATCGATTTCGCGGCTTCATCTAGCATTTCAACGGTTTCGCGATCACCGTATCGTGGGTCTGTGAAATACAAATTTCCTTTTGAATCCAACGTCACATCGTTCGGCGAATTAAATTTCTTTCCTTGATAACGATCAGCAAGCACTGTGAGCGATCCATCAGGATTCGTGCGAGTCACCCGACGATTCCCGCCTTCACATGCAATTAAGCGACCCTCTAAATCGAAAACCAAGCCGTTGGCTTTTCCCGATGGCGAACGGTAGACGTGCAATTTACCCGCGAAGTCACGCCGCATGATGCGATTGTTTTCGATGTCACTGAAGAAAACACTGCCATCGGGATGCCATGCCGGTCCTTCGGTGAAGGCAACCCGGTTAAGTGGTGTAAACCGCGCATCGGCTGGAAGCAAATCTTGGCAATAGGCCAAGCAGAGGTACGATGAGAGACCGGTCAGCAAAACAAATCGGCATAGATTTCGAACCATAGCAAATCCAGCATTTAAGAGCGTGTGAGCCGCTGAGCGGCGCTGAAGGCGGACACGATTATAGAGGAACCAGATGCCGATGATGGTTTACAGAAACAAAATCCTTTCGAAGATTGGTAAAGAGGAAAGCTGCCACGGCGATTGCGCATGAACCGCTGAGGAACTTATCCAATCGCCCCCTCGATTTACTTCCTATTGTCTTTCTAAGACAGGCTTTAGCCGTCCGCCATCGGATCCCGTGCAATGCGGTGGACCAACTGCCCGCATCATCTCACCCACATGCAAAATCGTCAGCGAATTTGGAAATCCGTTAACTCGAACGTCTGCATGAACGTTTTCGAGTTTCAAACGACAAAAAATTGTTACCTCACGCAACCTGTTGGAATTAATCCATAGGCAAAGGACAACGATCCCCTGCATCCGTCCAAGCCAAAGCCCATGGCCAGTCGAAATACTTCCCCGAAACTAGCTTGGGACTGCGTGCTAACCACCGAGATGCAGATGGGTCATTGACGGCCGATCGGCATGAAAAATCGATACTGCGAAGTCGGATCTAACGAGAACGGTGCGAACATTCAGCCCACCTCGACGGCTAACCATCTTGCCAACCGTGTGTTAAACGATTACCCGCGCGAAGCTCGCAAACAACAATGTTCGCAGAATCCAAGCTTGGAAGAATGATTGGTAAAACAAAAGGTCCAAACAACGGCTGGCCAATGTGAGTAACCGCTGCCATGACATAGAAATATCCGCGTTGGGCGCGGTGTCCCGCCGATGCCTGAGCAGTAAGTCCGAGATGCAAAATTTAAATACGCCCTCGACCCTTCTGGGTTGGATGACTCGGGGTGAATTTCATCTCTGGCTGTCGGCTGTATTCCATCTCAATTTCAGTCGGTTTTGTTGGACTAATACCAGAGTACTATTGGTTAACGAAACTCGCCTCTACCTCAAACACCGAGCCAACCTGACTTAAGCTGTTCCGGCAGGCTGATTAAAGCGAATGACAAGCGGCAGGATTCTACAGCAGGCAAAACGTATCCGACATGTGTTCGCAACAGTGACAGGCTCCATTGCTGGCCATCAACTCGGGACGCCATGGCATCCCTAACTGCTTCTGGCCAAACCTAAGCAAGCAACGAATGCCCTTGTAAGGTGATGGCAGTCGCGTCAATCCAGGATGGAGATGGGTGGTTCGAACACCACGCCAAGGACCGCGGCATCCGCACATCACCGTAAGCAATTGAATACGGGGGATTCGAGGTTGCGTCAAAGCCACCCCAAAAACATCCAAGCCCTGCCGCATCATGCTGAAAACACAGGTTTTGAAATCGTCGACGGTGATTCAACTTAGACATGCATACAACGCGCTGTGAGTCGAATACGGATTTTTGCACGCTGGCGAACACTGCACACCGCGCTAAGTCGCTGACTCAAAACCGGCGTCACGGGGTTTGAATGAAAAATTTTGACTTTGCGAAAAGAACTCAATCGGATTTTCATAGACCACTTTCCGAATCAATGATTCGGAATGCCCGCGTCGCCGCATCTCAAAAATAAGATCCGGCACCGCGGTCGGCTTGCTTGGCCCCCAGTCACCCGCTGAGTTAGCGAGCAGCCTTTCGCCACCCACCCGCTCGATCATATCGACAGCTCTCGCCGGCGTGCATTTGGTAATTGGATAGAGCGTCATACCCGCCCAAAAACCTCGGTTCAGCACTTCGTCAATTGTGTGCTCTTCCACGTGATCAACCAAAACTCGCGTGCGATCGATCCGAGAATCATCGCACAGCATATCCAGGATCATCCTTGTCCCCTGATATTTGTCTTCCAAATGGGGCGTATGAATCAGAATCTGCTGCTCAAACTTCATGGCCAGATCAAGATGTTCGAGGAACACGGTTGCTTCATTCTTTGTGTTCTTATTTAATCCAATTTCGCCAATTCCGAGCACGTTTTCGCAGTGGATGAATTCGGGAATCATCGCGATGACATCACGTGACAGCGAAACATTTTCAGCCTCTTTGGCATTGATACACAACCAAGTGAAATGCTGTATCCCGAATTGTGCTGCTCGCTTGGGTTCGACTTCAGTCAACTGTCGAAAATAATCTCTAAAACCATCGGCACTTCCACGATCGAAACCAGCCCAAAATGCTGGCTCGCTCATTGCCACGCAGCCCATGCGTGCCAAGGTTGCGTAATCGTCCGTGGTTCGCGAGACCATATGAATATGTGGGTCAATGTAATCCATGGTTCTCAAACGTTCTTATGCGGGGTGACTGGGGGGACGGTGACTGGGGAGACAGTAACTGGGGGACAAGAGATCGGCGGTGGAAAACGATCAAATTTCCATCTCGCTACGCCAGTCTTTCTCGTAATCGCGTGAAAAAAATCGCTGCAATCGCTCAGCACGGCCAGAATCTTCCTCCAGCAGAATTCCGATTGCGGTGTCAATTTGATTTCTAGAGCCTTGCGCCGCCGCGTCCAGTGGAGACGATTCCGCCACAGAGCGATCAACGCGGTCCAAAGTCGCAGCGACCTCCAGCAACTTGGCTCGAACCTCCAGAAACTCATTTTCCAATATTTGCGAAGCTGTGTGCATGATCAAATTATTTCAACAGGCGAGCAGTAATCATCAGGCCAACTAACGTGACAGCGATTCCCGAGAGAAAGCGTTAGACACGGAAAGGTGCCTCGAAAGGCGGCAACGGAACTCGACCGCATTATAAATGAAAATCATGCCTCTTTAGCAGACCTGGAACTGGCATTTTTGTGTCGAACCTAAATCGGCAGCCTAGAACGATAAATCCGATTATGCATGTGTAGCGGGCTCCGCATCCGCGCACATCACATGGAAAGCCACTACCAAACTTGCCACCCTCCATAGCAAGCTATCTTTCCATTGGGTATGGCAAGATGCGCGAACGCATTCGTTGGCAGCGAAAGAGCAGAATCATTCCAGAAATTGCACCAATTGAGCCCGAGGGACCTATGCAGGGTTTAGAAGCAACATTCGAAACGTTGAAAGCAACGCGGAATGAGGCCGCAATCGACGTGCTAATTGCTGCTCTGGATGACGAACGCTCTGGCACTCGGCAGGCAGCCCTGTCTGCGATCACCGTGCGGCCTGAGAGCCGTGCAGCCGAAATGGTCTTAGCAAACTGGAATAAGCTACGAGCCGATGACATTAGCAGCCTGAAAGGAAAAGGTAGGTGGATGCGGCCCGCGGTCGCCGCGGCCCTGGTCTCCAACCACGACCACCTTGCGTCAGCACTCGATGCGACCGAATCACTACAGATCTTCGATGTACTTCCCCAAGTGATTGTGCTGGCCGAATCAAGCAATGTAGACACGATTAAAAAACGAGCCACCAAAATCATTCTCACCCTCGTTGAACCGCTTGGTTTGAAGGCCAGGGAGGGTCAAGACCAAGCGACAATTCGCAAGCCCGCACGTAGTCAACTTGTCGAATCACTCAACCGCTTTTCAGAGCATCACAATCATCACCTTGTCGATGCCTTACTTGTCATCAGCGAGTGGGGAGATAGTGACCTGCGCCGGTGTCTATCCAGTGAATCGAAAACGCACCAATTAATCTGCCAGCGGTTGCACCAGAGCAATCACCCAGGCGCCATCAATCTGTTGGCAGGCTTTATCCGCAGGCGGAAAATCGAACCGCAGATCGCTGAGCAGATTCGATCACGAGTTGACGTCGAATTCCGCGACGCGTTGCTGAAGACCATTACTGCTGACCCATCAACCACGGTAGTGAAAAATCTGCACAAACTGGGTATTCCGGAGTCGCTTCGCGGCGGCGAGGCGATCTTGGATGACATCAATCCTAATCATCGCGCGGCCGCCACACACACGCATGTGGCTGCGAATGGTGATTCAATCGAGATGCTTCATTTTGTCGTCGGATCTGTCCAGCGAGGTGGCAAAGGAGTGAATACGATGGCCACTTTCGCTATGACGAACTGTAGGGTTCCCGAAACAGAACTCTGGATGCCTGCCGCACTTGTAGTCGCCAGTGGTGATGAACAAAGAATTCTCTCCGACCCGAATGCACATCTTCTGCAGCGTCTGATTGATTTGCTTGATCACCCCGAACCAGCTTTGGTCGCTAGCGTGCGACGAATCCTCAGACCATTGCACGCCGATCAAATGCTAGGACACTTCGAATCATTGCGTCCTCAAAGCCGCCGCCGACTGGGCAGTGTGATGCAGCAAATTGATCCCGACCTGATCGAACGAGTGCGTGTTGCATTGCGACACCCCGTTCTCAATCATCGACTTCAAGCAATTGCAATGGCGGATGCGTTAGCTGTTGTCGATCGCTTGTCAGATTCATTTGAACAAATCGCTCAACAAGACCACCAAGTCGCTCGCATGCAGGCCGCCGAGGCGATGGGTTCGGCAAGCGGGGAAAGGACCTTGGGATTACTGCAGCAAATGACCGAGCTGCCGGACTGCCCTGTCAAAGATGCCGCAATCAAAGCAATTCAAAAACGCAAAAAATCCGCCTCTGCCAATTAGTCAATGACCAGATCACCTACGCCCCAAGCTATGTCCGCGACAACCAGTTACCCGCTTCATGCATTACTGCTTGCAGAAACTCGTATGGCCGAGGTGAGCCTTCAATATAGAGAAGAGTCTGCACACATCAACAAATCTGAATTCTGGTGGTTGCTGCTCCCCCTCATTGCGGTTGGAATTGGCTTAGCCATTTATAAATGGTGGGATCGTGCGCCCGCGGTCGTCAACACTCCCTGCGGGATGCTGAATGAACTGTGCCGTGCTCATCATCTTGGGCGTCAGGAATGTCGCATGATGGAGAAAATTGCCGAGGCAGCGGAACTTGAACAACCGGCGACCATGTTCCTGGGACGCAATCAATTTGAGGCAGCCGTCAAAGTCGCAAGACAGCGCATCAAGTTCGATCGCCGCCAAACAGCCACGCTCTGTGTGCTGCGACGGCGTTTGTTCGCGTAGCCCGAGCAGCCTACAACATAGTGAAAAGCAAGCGGTAAAAACGGAATCGGTTCTTCGCACCACAGTCAATTCACTTGCATCTGACCAGGGGCCAAACTCGCAGTCTGGCTTCCTGGTGAGAAACATTCTTGATCTGGCGTCAGACAATTGCTGGGTGAAACATTTTCATTTACAGCGACATCACACGGCGAGTTACTTCACTGTACAAGTCGTCTGGTAATGGACCAGCTTTTGCCGCCCTGAGGTTCGCTTCCAAATGTTGATCGTTACAGGTTCCGACGATTGTCGTATGACAGTCAGGGTGGGAAAGCGTGTATCGAAGAATCAACTCTGCTCTGGGCATTCCTTCGCTAAGAAGCTCATCGAGATTTGCGCGGTTCCATCGCTCGTTCATTGCTTCACGCTGAATCTCCGCCTCGGGGCCGCCTTGAGCAATTCCGCCACGAATGATGATTCCGGCTCCAGTCCGGGCTGCCTTTACGATCAAATCGTGATGTTCAAGATCCAAACAGCTGTAGGGAATTTGAAAGGTATCGAAAACGCCCAATTCAATGAGATCAGCCAGATTTGGCAGCTTACTCGAAACACCAATGAAGCGAACCATGCCTTGTGATTGAAAAGATTGCAATTGATCAATCAGTCCATTTCGTACAAGTGTCTCCGCATTGCCACCATGAAATTGCATGAGGTCGATTTGGTCGGTTTGCAAACGTGAAAGACTCTTCTCGAGGTTCCGTTGGAGCACCTCTTTTTCCCATTGGTGATCGATTTCAAGATGGTCCGTATGCTGTGTGTAAACGCACCCACATTTCGTTGCCAGGAAATACTCGTCGCGACGTGAGTGCAGAAAACGTCCGATCCTTTCCTCGGCAAACCCGTAATCTGGCGAAGTGTCAATGAAATTGACTCCCTCATCCAAGATTCGGTTCAAGAAGCGATCGGCTGACGCATCATCCACAACGCGCACACCCCAAGTCCGAGGCCCTCGAAGCCCCATGCTCCCGTAACCTAACTGGGTCACGGGGATATTTGTTCGCCCAAGTGTTTTCAGTGGCAACGTTGACATCACATTCTCCTGATTCGTACGGTTGGACAATCTACCAAAGCCATGCGGCAAGAGTTGTAACATGGACACCCCGTGCGACGCCGACGTAATCGCGGAACTGGATTCTCGGCAGCAATCTTCTCTGTAGCTGCGGTATCGGACAGATGCGATACCGCAAAACCAGTGCCTGAAGACGATCTCCCCATCTCGCCGACACTACCGAGAACAGAGTGATTCAAACGGTCTATGAGGCTGGCTTATCCTGTTCGGCGCGCGATGATTGAAAAGAGGCTTCAACCTGCTGATAGCTCTGGAGGACCGTTTCGAGCTGTCGCTTCAACTGTTCTAAATCTCGGCCTGTGTCGATTGATTCCTCCAGCAGAGGCCGCATCCATTCTTGCATAAGATGGAACTGTCCTTTCACCAAATCGGCAATCACACGAGGAACTTTATGTTGCACCAAGAATCGCTGCTCAGGTGGATCGGCTATCTGCTGCTGACACAACTGTTCCAAATGCTGACTGGTTCGGCTGAGTGAATCTGTCAGCTCCGTTCCCGCTGACACAACACTTTGGCGTAGCAAATCAATCCGGGCATCCATTCGCTCCTCTTGGCCTTCACTACCGACTGCTATGGCTCGCGAAATAACTTGGCGAATCGACTCCAGGCCATCACGCATCGACGCCAATTGTCGCATCAGCTGCCCGGCTTGATCTTCGCTGTCCATCCCACTCATCCGCACGCTCTCAACAAATGCATACTTGATCCCATCCCAGCGTTCTTGCTCCTCCGTTGTCAAGATGCCCATCAGTTCCTTGAATTTCAGAACATTAGCTTCGTTGTCGGTTGTCAGCGTCTGCGCATCTTGTTCGTAACTGCTGACAATCAGGGTTAGCAGCTCTTTCTCATTCATCACCGCCGCAACTCGCTCGGCAATCCGGTTCATATTGCGGTAACTTCCTTGAAGCTTAAATGGTGGCTCAGTCCTGTAGGCATCTGCTTGCGCCGCACTGCGGATGTAGGCGCGATTCACTTTCAACACCGCGTCTCTGACTCGCAGTAGCTTCCGAACCACTTCGAACATATCCCGCACCTGATCCATGGACAAATTGCTCTCCAGCTCGATCCCTTCCAGTGAATCACGTTCAGCAGCACGGATGACAGCGCGGGCATCATCAGGCGGTGCGGTCGCCAAAGGTGCCAGTGTGGAATTGCTGGTCAGGCAATTTTCGAGGTAACTCATCTCAAAGGCATCTGCAGAATCGCCGATAATTTCGCCAAGGTTATACACGTCGGCTCGGTTGGAAAGCATATCTGGGACTTGGAATCGCTCCCCGCTCTCGGTGTATGGGTTTCCAGCCATCACGACCGCGACTCGGCGACCGCGAAGGTCGTACGTTCGGGTTTTTCCGTTGCGTACACCTTCGATTTTTCGTGTCGCATCGCACAACGAAATGAATTTTTGTAAAAACTCCGGGTGTGTGTGCTGAATATCATCCAAATACAACATTACGTTGTCGCCCATTTCTAGGGCGAGGTTCAAGCGTTCAACCTCTTCCCGAGCGGCCGCATTTGGTGCCTCGCTTGGATCAAGCGAAGTGACTGCATGCCCAATCGCAGGGCCGTTGATTTTCATGAACACAATGCCAAGACGGTTGGCGACATATTCCATCAAAGTTGTCTTGCCGTAGCCTGGAGGGGAAATCAGCAATAACAACCCCATTCGATCCGTGCGTTTGTCCTCACCGGCGGCTCCCATTTGCTTCGCTAGGTTGTCACCGATCAACGGTAAATAGACCTCATCGAGCAATCGGTTCCTTACAAAACTGGTCAATACGCGAGGTTTGAACTCCTCCAGACGCATCTCTTCGCGGGCCGCATCAACGAGTTCGGTTTTCGTCTGATGCAAACGCCGATACCGAGGAACCACGTCCCTTCGATAAGCCCGAACACGACGTAACATCTCGTGATAGTGCAATGGCAGCACACCACGGCTGATTCGCGGATGATTCCCAGCGACATCATCAAGTTTTTTCGCAATGGTGACGTTCAACACCTTTTTCGTTTCTAGACCTCCCGACATAACGATCCACGCTAACTCGTCGCGATAATCGGTTGCTGTGTCGACTTCGTCAGGCTTCGCGTGCGTTGTCAGAAATGCATCGACCCAGTTGCGTGCCAGGATAAATCCCCGAATCGGATCCGACTCACCTTTCAACACATTGGAGAGCAATTTTGCGCGGTCAGATTCGGGTAGTGCATTGCTAAACTCAGCAAACAACTCAGCGGCATGACCACTGGCAATCGGTTTCTTCGGTGCGTGAGTTAATTCATCAAACAGATAATTCGCGATTCGCGCTGGTGTAACGTCGCTTGGGAACAATTCCCCCCAAACCGATTGCGTCTGCTCGGACAGTTCGGCTAGCCGTTGTCGAAACTCAACCGCTGGTCGAGCATTCGGGTACGCACTTGCCAACTTTGCAAAACCACCAATCCAATCGGTCATCGCCTTGCGAGTTTTTGCATCCAACAATTTGTTGAACCAGAGTAGCGAGGCGGCCCGGACCGTGGGAGAATGCTGCAGCAAACCGATCTCTGCATGGATCTTGAGCAAAGCCTGCAAGATTGTGTTGGAATCGATATCGTGGACCCCCTTGGAGTATCCCTCGTCATATCGTCCCCCCATCTGCTCCTGCACCCACGCCAGGTCGATCCCCGCGGGATCAATCGAATTGCCGTCTCTGATCAAATCCTCAAACAATTCGACAGCCAAATATTCGCCGCGATAGACATTGCCGTCTTCACTAATCAGCTCTTGGCCCCACAGGTCTTTTGCATTCTCGAGTGCTTCATCCACTAAGGGTTCAAAAAACTGCGTCCCCGTTAAATGGAGGCACATCTCGCCATCACGTAGCACCGTTGTCAAGTCAAGCGGTTGAGTGTTGACAGCGAAACGCTGACGACCAAAGCGAATTACCTCGCCTCCGTCTTCGTAAAGATCTTGGCGATCCTTCAGTTGCCGGACGGAATCTTCGCGAATTGTCTTTAGCCGACTTTGCAAGTCCTCGACCCGCACTGCATCATCCAGTTCGTCGAGTTGATTGATGATATCGCGAACTTTTTCAACCATGAGATCGCCGGCAAAGTAAGCCGCAATTTCATCGGTTGTTTCCATTTTCGCTACCCGAGACCCGATTCCAGACAGGATTCTCGATGCTGCGGCAGAAAGTGATTCTGCACGCCGGTTTCTCTTCTCAACCAGCTGAACTTTACGAGATTCAAAAGCAGCGTAAACATCTTCACGCCGCTGTGCCAGTTGAACGACAAACTCATCAAACTCAGCGAATCGCCCTTCAAGTTCCTCCAACTGCACCATCACCTTAGTCAGATATTCATCACAGCGTTCTGGCGAATCGCAGACATCCAGATAGCCCGACGTAGTCTGCTCCAGCAATTTCAACTGGGAAGCAAATTCCGCCTTTCCCTCGACACTAACAAGATCGTTGACCCGCGACTTGAGTGAACTTCGGACTCGGTTGAGTGCAGCAAAAACATTGCCGATCGAATCAATGATCTCCGTGCGTTTCGTGGCATCATCGATACGAAGATTGCTGACCGTCTCAGTGAGCAATTCCAACTGAGAAGAAGCCCCATCGATGTCTCCCTCCAGTGTTTTCGCTTCGGCGACTGTTGACACTGCGTCAACACGTCCACCCGCATGCTCCACGCGTTTTTCATAGGGGCTAAGGGAACCGGGTGTCAGCAAGAAATCGACACACCGACGACTGATCCGTTGCGCCCACTCCGCGGTCGTTTCCTCCAACTGCGTAACTAACGCTTCATCGACATACCGTAATTCCTTCAATCCCAACGCGTGTCCTCGCTGTTCTCGCAAGCTGGCGAGCGAGGAAACAAAATCATCGATTGTTTCGAAGCGACTCCGCTGAATCGTTTTCACCAAATCAGCGATAGCTGATTCGACCTCTTGACTCCGATCGCTGGTCTCGCGGCGAACACGAACGACCTTCTCGAACTCCTCAACAGCCGCGTTGGATGCCTCTCGAATGGTTTCCAAAGGCTCAGCCAGTTTTTCCGCTTCCGGCTTGCCGATCCAGAAGTAACTGTCCAGTACATCTAAAGATTTTTTACCAAGGTCGACATACAGTCCCTCGTAGCTGTCATCTTTATCAATCAGCTGAATGATCTCGCTACACTCAGCCATTCCGCGAACAATTTCCTTGTTGCCAATCTTGAACAGTAGCGAATCCGTTTGGTTTTCGGGAGTGAAATTCGGTCCGGTGAACGGCGTTTGCCAAATCTGAACAGCATGATGCTTCTGAGCTGCTTCCTGTGTTTTGAAGCAGACCATTTCACCACCTTCAAAGAAGGTTTGCCCGTGGCAAACGAGCGGCGTCTCCACCGTCTGGCGAATCAAGTTGTAACGAAGCTGAACGTAGGTGCCTGATTCAATATTGTAAAACAGATAGAGGTAATCTTCGCCGTTGGAGGCAGCGATCGTGCGTTGATAACGCATATCGCTAAGGCCATGATCAAACCGTTTAAATTCACCAGTTTGCAGATAGTAACCGCCGGGAAAAATCAAACCGTGGTCACCAGGCAGCATCACACAAGAGTTTTCAATTTCGTCCAATCGCATCGCCTGCTGAAGCTTGCCATTGAAAACCAGATAGCGAAAATCCTCTTCCTGATAAGGCCGAATCTTCAGCAGAACGAGATTACCAACAATCGCGTAATAGATTTCGGCATCATCGAGCGTCTGGTCCGGGTTATCAACGGGTTCGGCGTAGATGCCACTGCCAGAATCCGTGTTGTTTTCAACTTTGATGGTCAGGTCACCACCAACTGTTTCAACGAACACAAGATCCTCGATTGAGATATGCGGGTGAGAGCCGTAGTGATGCTGGTCGCGCGTCGTTCGCGTCCAACGAAACTCATGCTGCTCAGGATCACGAACCTCGTGCTCACTGCGGTTGTTCAAATACTCAATCGAATCCGCGCCGATACGCCATTTGAATGACTTGATATCGCGGGCCGTCTTCCCAACACGAAACACCATGTGCAACATGGGTCCGATACGAAAGAAACGAGAGAAACGCGTGTCCTTGTAGAACCGATACAGTTCGTGAAAATCACTTCGGAACTGCTGATCGCCAATTAGCTCGAGCGGCTCCTGGTGGAACTGATGATCACGAAGCGAATAACAGGAAAAGACATCTGCTAATTCAACCTCCGTTTTCAGACCGAACTGCACGTTATAACCGAACAAAAATTGGTCCCCGATCGACACCAGGTCACGGGGAACGCAATTATGTTCAGTGGTCACACGTTCGGTCGCGATCAACACTGTCTCGATGTTGCCGAACACCTCGGCACGCGATTCATTCAGTTTGACTAGCCGAGCGCGAAGGTCACCGGATGCGTCCCGCAAGCGATTACGGAGCACTTCATAGGTGCCGGCAGCAAGTTGAGCATCACTCATATTCACGCAATTTCAAGCGAGTAGTTGGTGCGGTCATTTAGGCATTTTTGCCATTGCTGCTTATGCTGGAACGCTGCGTTAACAAACGGCCAGCTTTTTGGTCGGCAACGTTGGCCGTTCCAGCGACACTCAACAAACTCGTCAGTTGCGTACGAACATCATCCGTTGTTGCCAGCCCCATCATCTTCGCGATCAGAGCGGCAATAGACAGATCCTTCACGCCATCAGTGTCAAGATTGAACTGCTTGATGAGCTCAGAAAGCTGATCGCTGAAGTACTCCGGGTTACCATCAAAAAAGGTATCTTTGATATCGGTAGCGACTTTGCTGTTGTAGACAAATCGATCAATCGCCTTGCCACCCTTCACTGCAGAAGTGATCTGGTCGAAGAACTCGCCGTCACCACCGACAATATCGATGCGTGCTGCTCTCAATGCGTCGCCAACCACGCCGGCCTGGCTTTCTGCGATTCCGCGTTGGGCATCGATCGCAGCAATTTCCACGTCTTTTTCTTTGTCCAACTGAAGCTTGAACTCTTCGTGGTCTTTTCCAACGCTGTCGAGCTGCTTCATCGCCTCTGCTTTCTCAGTGATGCCGGTCGCTTCACTGTGATATTTCTCGCGAGAGACATTTGCTTCAGCAAGACCTTGCTTTTCAATTGCATCGGCCTTCGCTTCGATACCCTTGGCTTCGGCAACCGCTTTCCTTTGCAGCACACTGGCCTCAGCGGTGCCTTCTTTTTCCAAGCTGACAGCTTTTGCCTCTTGAACGGTTGCTTCGGCTAATCCGCTCGCGGCAGCCTTCGCGGCTTCCGCTTCGGCTAACATCTTGATCGCTAGCGTCTCTTTTTCCGCAGCATCTTTCTTTGCCTCGGCTTCAATCCGGACTTTTTCCGCCAGCAACTCACTTGCTTCCTTTTCCGCCTGGGCAAGCTTCGTTTGGCGAATCAGCTCTTCTTCGGCTTTGGTTTGCGCCGCGACCACTTGAATCTGCTTGGATCGGTCAGCGAGTGCAAATTCTTCTGTGTCCTTAATCCGCTCCTGCTCTTCGACAACGGCACGTTCGACAGCAACCCGCTCGCGGATCACCTCTTGAATATTGCGTTTCTCGATCTCGATTGCTTTTTCTTTCTCGACATCGGCCACCCCAACGACTCGTAGGCGTTCGGTGACTTCCAGTTCACGATCACGGTGTACACGCTCGACTTCGACCGCATCGGTACGCTCCTTGTTACGCTGAGCAACCAACACCTGCCGAGATTTATTCTCTTCAGCGATTCCGATCTCTTCTTCGGTAGCAATCCGAGCACGTTCATGTTCCAAACGCTGCTCTTCTTGAACCTTCTTAGCAGATGCCTGCTCGCGGGCTGTGATTTCGGCAATCTCACGTTCTTGTTTCTCAACAGCTTCGACTCGTTGACGCTCGAGAGCAAGAATTGTCTCTTCCGCTTCAACATCTTGCTGCTTGAGCGTTTTTTCTTTATTTCGCGTAAACTGGTTTTCTTTGACCTTTTCCGCGGCGGTCAATTCCGTGATCTTTTTGATCCCCTCCGCATCCAAAATATTGGTTGGGCTGAGCATTTCGAGTGGCGTCTGCTCGAGATAGTCGATCGCCGCATCATCGAGTCGATAACCATTCAGATCGGTACCGATGACCTTCAATATCTCATCTTTGAATTTGTCGCGTTGATCATACAGATCAACGAAATCAAATTGCTTACCGACAGTCTTCAGAGCTTCACTGAACTTGGCATCAAACAACTCGCGGAGCGTATCCATTTCACTACATCGTCTTGCTCCGATCGACTGCGCAACTTCCTTCATCTCCTCATACGTATTGTCGACACGAATAAAGAAGGCAACCTTGATGTCAGCGCGAATATTGTCGTGGCAAATCAAGCCTTCACTGCCTTGACGACTAATCTCAAAGCTCTTCAGCGTGAGATCCATGAACTCGAAGCGGTGAAACAAAGGGACAATGAATTTGCCTCCCGCCGTCGTCACATCCAGACCACCTAGGCCCGATTTGACAATTGCCCGATCGGGACCAACCACGATGAAATACTTCTTGAACGTCAATAGTGCCGCCAAGGCAGCAAAACCAAGTATGTATGTAAAGATCATCGGACCGGAGTCCCAGGAGATCTGGCCTAGCGTGGTAGCGATTGTCACGATTGATTCTCCGATTGAAGCTGTGTGACTTTGTAAATGCGTTTTTCTTTGTCAAATCCAATGATGCGGACTTCCGTTCCTTTTGCGATGTGCCGTCCATCTGTCCGAACGTTCAATAGCAGTGGCGATGCATTGGTGCGAAACTTAGCTTGTCCAAATCGGGGAGTTGCTTCCGTCGTGGAAATTTCACACGTCGCTCCCAGCAATTTGCGATAGTCGTACGATGGCGGATCGACGAACCAACCCAGCATTGGCTGTGTCACCCCCTTGGTGATCGCAGTTGCAATCACGAAGTTGCGAATCGACAACAAAATACTCGTCATCCAAGTCGGATCGTATCGTTCCGCATCGTAGTTATGCCAAAGCCCGTATGAAAGACTCCAAAATGCAACGGCGAAGATGCCACCCCACAATACCACCGGAAGACGACCAAAATTCGTCAGACGGACCGAAGTTGCCCCCAAACCCTGCAGGAAATCGACATCGACGTGCGCCCCATCTGGCAGGTCCATTGCGGCGTCAAAACTTGGCACATCCAAATCAGGCACATCCAGATCGATACCGGGATCGAGATCGACATCTGGCACACTGAACCCGAAATCAATCAAACCAATCAAAGCCATCAGCGTGTAAATCACTAACAAACAGACCAAAATGGAGGCGGGCCAGACTGGGCCAACAAACATTCGTTCAGCGAGTTCGATCAGCGGTTCGGGCACGGAATAAGCCTTTCGAGGCGAGAATGCGCGATTTTCTGTTTAAGCATGGCTCCGGATGAGATGCCGCAGGGCGCAGCAACGTGGACAATTCGTGATTTTCTGTCCGCATAATCGATGCCATCCTTTCATCTCGGGCGAGCGAATGATTATGTCTTGCCAATCCGCTGCTTTCCACTTGATCGTGCCGAAAATGACAGTCCTGCGGGTGATCGGGATTCGCCACGAATGCCCATGGTCACCGCAGAATCGCCAGCGATCACAAAACGGCGATTCTATGCCCCAGTCGAATCGAGACCATTTTCCACGTTGGATCGACACTGACCGAATCGAATCGACATGCGACGACGAAGAGACCCGCGAACCAAATGGTGCAGAGTGGACACCTGAGCCGATCGCAATTCGAATTCACAGCGGCCATGTCCTACCAAGCTCACGCGAACAGCCTAACAAGCTCTTGCTAACAAATTCGCTGTCATACGTTGAACCCGCTGATCAGGACCATGCGGACGCGACCAATGCGACCAAGGTAATTGGTGGCCTGGCGGGCTCGACAAATCTTGGGCCCACCAAATGGTTGAAGCATTAAAAACAAAGTTACCTTTTGGTCCGGGGTAAATGGTGGCGGTCCAATGCTGTGGCCGCACTCCCCCTTGTAAAGCAGTTCCCTCAGCCACGACCTCTAGTCCGACCAGGTCACTCGGTGGATCGCCGTGATATTCCCAACCAATCAAACCGGGTATCCGTTCACCCTGCTTCATGCCAGTCCCTTCGTATAGCCAGTGCGAGGGCTTGGTGCAAACCCAATCTCCGCCGCCATTCACCGGCTCCACGTTGCGAGCGCCAAGCAAATACCCCTCGTCGGGGCCGCGATGTGGAAATGGCCCGTGCTTGCGTTCACGGTCAACCGCCAATTTGTAGTCACCACCATACGGCCCACCGCGAAACAAAATTCGATTGGGGTGCCCGTTTGTACTTTTACGAAATGGACTGACCCAGCAGACTGAGTTTCCGGAAAAGAACAGTAGGTTGACCCCCTCATCTCGCATCTTCACAACGCTATCGAATTGGCGTTGGTCCCAATACTCATCATGGCCGACGCTCAGGAAGGCTTTGCACTTCAAGCCGCGATCTGGTGTCAACATATCGCTGTTGCTGCAATAAGTCACATCGTATCCATGCTGCTCTAACCAATACGCCATGGGATATTCAAAACAGAGCCATTCTCCTGAACCGATGGTTTGCGGGTTATCAAAGATCTGCGGATACTTGCCATAGGGTCGATCAAAACTAACATCCGCCCACGGCCCCTGATTCCCCTGCGGGTGTGTATAAACCGAATCTCGTAGCGGCCATTGGTTGTATGCCTGCCAAGTATTGTCACTACATTGCACCAAGATATCCGCCGGCCGGTCATCGCGGACAATGAAAACGACGTAGCTTTGCCAATAGGCTTGTCCGGTCGCATCAGCGACGGTAGTCAGTCGCACCACATAGACACCGCTGGTCCAGTTCGCAGGAATCGTCAACGAAGTGGCTTTCTCCCAGCGGCACTCACGCAAACGTTTTGGGCCATACTCCGGCACCGCTTGAACGGAGCCTCTGTACGGGCCAAGTGTTTTCATCAAACGGGCGCCAGCGCCGTCGTAGTAGCCTGTACGAAAGATTTCCATAATGAAATCTTCAGCTGGGTCCGTCGACACAAAAAAATCGATCGACTCTCCGACCGACACACTTTGCTTCGAACAGAACCCCTCAATGTGCGAACTCCGTACACTACCGACGGTATCTGTCCGAACGCGAGTAAGCTGCCAATTATTCGATCCGGCCTGTCGATTTTCCCTGACAATCGGGTTTTCAGTTTGCGGATCGGCCCAGCTTGCTTGAGCGGCGAGTGCGCCCGTCGCGACGGCACTTGACTTGAGCCAATTCCGGCGATCAATTTGCCGCGTCATCTTTTCAATTCCTCTCCAAAACGAGCTAACGCAAACTGCCAAGGTAAGCAACGATGTCGATCAATTCCGCCTCCGTCAGTGTGTCATCCAAGCCTGATGGCATGATCGAAACCGGATTGACTTGAATCTGCTCGATCTCTTCGCGATCAAAAGACTTTGTCTCGCCAGATGCAAGCTGAAGCTCGATGCGATCGCGGCTCTCGCGAATGACAAGACCTGTGAATGCCCGTCCATCGGATGTCAATAGCTGATACGTTTGATAGTCACGTACGATACTGGCGGATGGAAACAAGATCGATTCGATTAAATCGCTGGCCGATCGATTCCCGCCAATCGTTGTCAAATCAGGACCAACGGCCTTACCCTCTTTTCCCACGCGATGGCAAGCGCTGCACTTGGCACGTTTGCTGAAAAATAAAGCCTGTCCTCGAGCTGGATCACCGGTGCTGACTTGATCCCGAAGCTGCTCAAGCCTGGCAACCTTGGCTTGCGAGAGGAACTTCAATCGATCCAGCAGCATATTCGCGCGTTCAAAAGTGGCGACGGGAAAACGCTTGACAACGTCTGACAGCTCGGGCTCAGTCAACGATTCCCAAGAAGGCGATGCTTCGATGGTATCCAGAAAACGCATCGCGGCTGGCTCGTCAAATCGGCGACCAAACAACCCCAACAAATGACGCAGTTGTTCTACCGATGCAACCTCAACCAGTGGCAAAACTTTTTTAAGTTGTCCATCGTTTAAATTTGAACGGCCGATAATCTGTATTGCTAATTCACATGCTGCCGGCGAATCCGACTCTCCATAGATATCGATTAATTGTTGTAAAGTTTCGTCGGTCAACCGACCCGGTTGCGCAACCATTGCATTAATCGCTTCAACCTGCTGCATTGGGGTGCGAGCAGGGTCGACTGCGAGACGTTGCAAAGATTCGTCGAACGCCGTTCCACTAAGCGATGAAACCGAGGCCAATGCGTGCTGCACGGTGGTCGTATCAGACGAATTGAGTTTTTGTTGCAAAGGTTTAATCCAACTGTCGTGGGGTGTCATGCGGCCAGAACGAGCCAACACCGACATCGCAATTTGGATTTGGTATGGCTGGTCAGACGCAAGCCAGCGTCCAATGACTTCGGCCATTGATTGATGGGCTAAATAGGCCTTCACCAGCACCATTGCGGTTTCACTATCAACCGCCCCAACAGCCAAGGCTGCAGAATCCGCCCACTGCGGAGAATTGGTGAACACCCGCGCGCCGAATGCTCGAGCTTCCTCACCACCCTGTTTGACGGCAGCCAGAACCTCGTCGAAGCTGATTTTAGCAGCGTCGATTTGTTCGATTGCGGTCAGCAATGGCAACCGAACGTTTGGCTTCACACCGCCCTCCGACAGGGCGTGTCGAATTGCCTCAACATCCGACAACTCAATAAGCGAATGAACGATCGCGTGTTGTTCCGAGCGGTCAGCTACGCCAGACCGCAACGCGTCAAGTAGCGGCCGCACGGCGGTTCGTTTGCCGATTTTCCCCAGGCTATCGGCCGCTTGGCGACGCACACCCGCGTCTTCATCCCGCAACCGTGGTACCAGCCACGCTGGATCAACATTCGTGCCATCAGAGGCACCCGATTCAGCCAAGCTAAGCGTATAACAGGCCGCCTGACGAATCTCGGCAACGCGATCCACCAACGCCAAGCGAAGCACGTCAATGGCACCTTGGGACGTTTTCGGATCGGCAATCAATCGAGCTATGACCCAGACGATGTTTTGCCGAGTCCGCCTGTCACCACGCGTCATTTGGGAACGGAGTGTTGGCAAAACCTCACCGCCACGGGTCGCGCAAAACTCAATGGCCTGCCGTCGCACCTCGAATCGAGTGTCGTTGAGTTTCGTGACAAGATCGCTGGGGGACAAAGCTTCCCAATCGATGCGTTGCCCCCGCGGATCCACCAGCACAGTCATTCCGGAGCGTTTGACTCGGTAAATCCCGCCCAGCAACTCCGGCTTTGAGAACTGCGAGGTCGGGCAACCACGGTAAAACCATCCCCCGGTATCGACTACCAACAAACTCCCATCGGCATCCTCCAGTACATCGGTCGGATGAAACTCGCGACTGGAACAACTTAGGAAATCAGATTGAACCACTTCATAAGTCGAGCCAGCGCGTTCCAAAGCCAGTCGCACAACTTTGCCGCTGTTGAAGAAAGTGGTAAACCAGTCGTCACCCCAGCGGTGATCCATCGCACCGCTGCGGTATCGCGTTGCACCTGAGACGGCGACATGACCAAAACGGTGGACCGGCCCCAGCAGTGGACCGGTCACGTCGATTTCATCAAGGACTTTCGCACGGTGCGGGTAGGCTCCGCCACGCAGCCAGTGCACGAAACAATCAACCCGAGGCCTGGTGTAAAGAATATTGACGGTACCAAGCATGTCCCCGGCAGCCGTGAAATCAAGCTCGACCGGATTGTCCATACCTCCACCACAATGAGTTCGAATGTCTGATCCATCATCCCGGCATGAGAACAGATAAGATCCTTCGCGCTGGCTCGTCACTCGGCCCTCGGCGTCCGTAAAGCGATGCCCATGATACCCATCAGTCCAATAAATTCTCCCGTCAGGGCCGGCAAAACAACCGTGAATACTTGCAGCGTTCCCGGTATAGCCAAACTGCTCGACCAAGACTTCACGTTGCTCGGCGACGCCATCGTCATCTGCATCCGTCAACTTCCAAATATTCGGTGGGGAAGCAACATAGAGAGCCCCCTGTTTCCATGTGCCGCCCATCGGGAAGGTCATATTGTCGGCAAAGACGGTCATCGCATCAAACTGCCCATCTCCATCCCGATCTTCTAATCGACGAATCTGATTTGGCAGATTTGCTTCCAATTCATCATTACTCATATTCACGCCGGCATTGTTGCAAACGTAAAGTCTCCCGCGGTCGTCAAAACATGCCATCGTGGGGTGCGTAACCAAAGGTGGCCCGGCAACCAATTCGACCTCGAAGCCATTGGGGACTTTGATCGGTGCAGGCTGAAACTCAGCAGGAAGTTCGGGCGGGTTCACGGCAACGTGTTGAGACGTTTCTTCGTCGATGCCGTCATGGATGCGAACTTGCGAGGTTCCCTCTTTCCACAAATCGTATTTTGGCAGCGCATACTCGGCATAAAACTGGTCGAGGCGGTGCTTCAGATCTCGCGATGTCGCTGCGTAGCCTGAATCCTGATATAAGTTGGTGAATTCATCGGGATCCTTCCTCAAGTCATAAAGCTCATGGGGACCGTTTGGATGTCGATGCACGTACTTGAATGTGTCCGTACGGACACAACGTAAATTCTCGAATTCATAAAACACCGCTGAATCTGATTTTTCGTTCTCCAGCGACTTTTTAGTGCTGGTCAGCAAACGTTCTGAATAGTCGGTGCCGGGTGACTTCGGCATAGCAGGCATTCGATGCCCGAGCCCGAGGTGCCCCAGCAAAGTTGGCATCAAGTCATAGTTGGCGATTAACTGGTCATCACGAACGCCAGCTGAAACCTTTTGGGGATGTCGCCAGATGAGTGGAATTTGCATCATCCCATCCCGCGCGGTGAGGGGCCGAGTGTGATCCCCCATCCCGAAGAAGCCACCTTGCCCACCAACCCACCCTTGATCAGCTAAGAAGACAACGACTGTGTTATCGTCAATGTTGTGTCGTCGCAAAGCTTCCATCACCACGCCAACACCATCGTCGACTCCACTCACTTCGGTCGCGACACGGCGGATCGAAGTTAGATGATTGATGTAATCGCGATTATTAAACTGCCAAGGATGTGGCTTGGAGCGTGGAAAGGATAGCAATGGCTGTTCGGCATAATATTCAGCATGCCGGTTTTCTCCCGCACGCAACAACAAGCGACTTAAAGCGTAGGGCCCGTTGTAAGCCAAGAATAAAAAAAACGGTTGCTCTGCATCTGCCTGTTGGTCAATAAAGCGAACCGCATGTTCCGTCCAAAAATCGGTTAAGTAAGAAGGTTCGTTTCGCTGCTTACCGTTTTCGATGATCGCAGCGCCGTAGAACGTACTGGTCCCCCCATGTGGCATGGTGATCCAATAATCGTCCATGCCTTCCTGTGGATAGAGGTTGTGCCCCAAATGCCATTTGCCAACCAAGCCACAGCGATACCCGGCCTCCCGAAGCACCTCAGGCAAGGAAGTGAATTCCGCCAAGGTATTGCGAGCTCTCGGTCCGATCTGAAGATTGCCACCAGTGAGAAACGAATGCACCCCATGCTGTGATGGAACCAATCCAGTCAAACAAGTCGCCCGAGTCGGTGAACAGACGGGGTTGGACGCGAAAGCACGCGTGAACAAAGTCCCTTCCGCCGCCAGCCGATCAATGTTGGGAGTCCGTATTTCCCTATTGCCGTAACAACCAAGGGTCCACGCGCCATGGTTGTCCGTCATGATCAGAATGACATTCGGCCGCCCGGCCGACCACGCATCCAGACCAATCCACATTGCGACCAGCAACGAAACCCAACGAAGTCGAATCATAGTACCGTCCAAGACAAAGGAGGAATCACCCGATCGTAACTGATTGCCGTCACCTGAAGGGCATGCGTGCACCAGCAATTTGCAGAAGATTCCTGCATCCCGCAGGTCCGATCGGGGCAGCGGCACTCAAAACGACGAATCGAGAAAACACCGGCACGAAGGTACCTCCCCAATCACTGCCCACCACGAGTTTGCAGCACGGGCCATTTCCGGCGTTCATCTGGGTCACGGCGATCTGGGTCACGGCGATCTGGGGCACGGCGGTCTGGGGCACGGCGGTCTGGGGCACACCGATCTGGGGCACGGCAGTCTGAGGCACGGCGGTCTGGGGCACGGCGATCTGGGGCACGGCGGTTTGGGGCACGGTGATCTGGGGCACGGCGATCTGGGGCACGGCGATCTCGCCGCTGCCTCCGGCCCAGGTTGATTCAGATACGTCAAGGTCCAGACCGGGAGAGTTTTTAAAATGATCTTGACCGGCTGAATGGATGGGTGGAAAAGCCCAATAAAATTTCAGCCCTTACTCGCGATCCCGCGTCAACCACCACGACGCCCAACCTACGATGGGCACAAGCGTTACACCCGGATCTTGAGTGAGGCTTCACCGCCGAATCGACGCCGGCTAGCATTTTCCGCAGTGAATTTGCATTACACTGCGACGCATGCATCTCTACCTTTTCCTCCTCGTGATCGTATCGCTCTCCTGCGGTTCCCTACCAAGTCAGGACGGAACGATCGTGGAACCCGCTTTGGCGACTGCCTGCATGACGCTGGCTTGGATCGTGCTATGCCATGTTTCTGCACGGATTTGCGCCGTGCAAGTGCTGCGAGAACACATCGACTCATTGGCGGCTGCCAAGTTGATGGAGCGGCAGTTGAACATTTTCCGGTGGCTTGGATTGGGCATCGTGGTTCTGTGTTTGGCGGGCTTTGGGCTCGCACGCAATTTGGACAACATTTCAATCCTCCGCGGCTCGAGCTTCCTGCAGGCAGTCATTTTGCTGATGCCCGGACTGTCGATCACCTTGGGCACCTGGTCAGCGGAGCACTGGTACGGGGTGAAGGTCGGCTACACGAATTCAAAATTCAAAAACTTTTACCGTTCACTTTGGCAAATCTTCCGTGGCAACGTCGCATGGTTAATCGTTCCCGTCTTGATCTTGCTGGGGATGTCAGACCTCATCAGTCTGATGCCCGTAGATGAAGCGACGTCGGGAATGATCACGGTGATCATGATTCTACTTTTCGTCCCGCTTGGCCTACCTTGGCTTGTTCGCCATCTATTTAAAACGGAACGACTCGATCGCAGAACCGAACATTGGGTATGCGAATTGATGAATGCGGTCGGTTTACGACGGACTCGCGCGGTTCGATGGAACACGGCTAGCCAATCTTTCAACGCCTTGGTTGCTGGATTTGTGCCACCCATACGGACGCTGCTCATGTCGGATCGTTTGTTGGACGAATTGCCCCAAGAACAAGTTGCGATGGTAGTGCTGCATGAGGCTGCCCATTTGCGTCGAAAACATGTTCCACTTCGAATGCTGTCGGTCTTGCCCGCCTGGGGTGCAGGAGCGCTGCTGACACAACTTGCTGGTGATCAATCGTGGGCGATGGCTGCGGGTAGCGGTATTGGCATCATCATGACGCTCGTGGTTTTGCGATTGGTCGCCTATCGGACCGAATACGATGCAGACGTCCAGGCCTGCCGCATGGCAGAGCAAATTGCCACTCAACTGCCAGGGGTTCCCACTACTTACGATCAGGCGGCTGATGCCTTGTCTGCGGCGCTCATGCGAGTCACATTCGACCAACCCGAAAGCCGTCGCGCTACTTGGCTTCATCCGGGGGTGGCCGATCGCGTCGATTTCATGCGGCGAGAACGAACAACAGCAAGCGAAAACAACGCAACAGCCGGCACCATGGCGAACCCCGCATAGCCGTGAAGTTCCATAAGCACGTTCATCTGATCAGTCGATGGCAAAGGCAGCATGCACAAAAAGACGGTAATGATTGTTGCCGTCGCAGTCAGGATGGTCAGCCAGTAACCGCATTGCAGCATCGCGTTGGCCGCTTGACGGATCACCCCCCGTCGCAAGAACCATAGTGCCACCAGCGGCATACCGACGACCAAAGCGCCGCCAGCAGTCATGTGCAACATCAGCGTTGCCCCTCCGAGTGCTTCCCCCCAGAGTGTTGCAGCAGATGTCGCAAGTAAAGCCAACACGACCAGCATCAAGGACAAGAGCAAAAAGCGATCGACAAACATTTTCATCATGGATTGATGTTTTCAAACTGAATGATTGAAGCACCGGACGCTCGGTAAAATCGATCGTCATTTGTATTGTGACTCTGCTTCATGGACGACGAGACAGCAAATGGCCGGGGCTGAGTCATCCGGCTTTATCTCCCAGACGTGCCGCCCAAGCTCCGATGCCAACAAACAACGTGAAAAGCAGGACAAGAATCGATCCAGCGATCACAAATTTGAATGACTTTCGCCCCTGGAACATTTCGTTCCATTGCATTCGTTGATCGGGATCGACGCCCTGCAGCGATGCCATCGAGACCGGCTGACCTTTATCTGGTCCGGGACCAATCGCTACGAGAGTGCTTGCGAAAATCTTTCCATCATCGCTGTGACACTCAATGCATCCTGTAGCCCCCAGCGACCAACCGGCGGGCCGTACTTGGTGGGCCATCGGCCAGGTGATCACTCCGGTCGCCCTAGCATCGTCCACTTCGATTTTACTGACAGTGTCTTCTTCGCTACCTTTCCCGTAAACGAACCCGCTACTGACATAAACGGCTCGGTCCACATTGAACTCGTCTTCGATCGCGGTCAAGGCGGCGTAGACTTTCTGATTAAATTGCTGATGCCCTTTCTCAGTAGTGGCGATATCAACTTGGGATTGCTCTTCAACTGACCACTCTTCATTTAGCTTCGCGCGTTGCTCACCAAGCAACTCTTTTAATTCGCTGCTACTGAGCTTGGCATTTAGAACTTCATCCCTAAAATCCTTCCGCACCCGCAAGGCTCGACGAGTCGCGTCATAAACCTGACCTGGAGGAAGCGGGGTCACTTTCCCACCTTTTAGTTCTCCCCAAAACGCCGGCCACATCGCTCGATGCGGGCCAACTTTCCCGTCTTCTCCCGGCAGATAAACGGGAGCAGTCAAACGCGGCAATTCCTCACCGGTTCGATGTCCTTTCTCGCCTAGCCCATGTGCCAAAGAAGTCATGATCCCCGCAGCTTCTGCCTTGGGAATTGGCCCGCCATGACAAGCTGTACATGACAATTTTTCAAAATGCAACGGCGGCAATCCAACATGCAGTGGCTTGGGAGAACCCAATCGGCCGGGGCGAAGCGTAATCGAATCTTCCTGCCCTTGCTTGGCACCTAAATGACACCCACGGCAGGACAACGTTTCGACAGCCGCGGCACTCGGATGATCTTCACCGGTAAAACCACGAACCATGTGATGGTCAATTCCGTTGCGATGACAATCGACACAATTCATCCCGGCACGTAGATGCACATCTTGGTCATGCACCCACCGCAGTTCAATCCCGTCAGCAGTGACCATGCGATTACTGTGGCATTGGTAGCACGCATTGCTTGATGGCTTTCGCACAAGATCCACAAATACTGAACCATCCGCACCGAATCGCGAGGCGTCATAAGTGACCTGGGGTATCTTCTTTTGTGTTGCTTCATCGTCAGGGTCAGCGTCATTTTTAATGGACGAGGCTCGCCCTTGGATTACCCCCAATCGCAATGCGGCAGTCGGTGCCCAAGCAAAATTCTCTTGGCCGATGTGCGATCGACGTTCGCCAAAATCGTAAGCACCGTTCACGGCGTGACACACCATGCAATCGATTTCGAGTTTGCCGGTGAATGCCC
The DNA here is from genome assembly GCA_036339635.1 of Planctomycetota bacterium. Classification (GTDB taxonomy): domain Bacteria; phylum Planctomycetota; class Planctomycetia; order Pirellulales; family Pirellulaceae; genus Rubripirellula. The sequence goes on from JAYZAR010000133.1 coordinate 32,667, forward strand.
AACGGGGTGATGTCACCACCGGTTCAGGTTTAACCGCTGCTGCATCGACATCACCGGGATCGGATTGAGCGGTGACGACTGCAGTTTTGTCCGCGACCGTTTTCCTGGTCATTTGCCGCTTGCTCGCTTGCTGCCTATCTAGGCCAATCCCCATATTGCCTCCGGGGATTCGATCCCCGAATTGCAACGTCATTTCCCACGGAGAAATCCCCGCCTCGCTGGGTCGGTAAAGTTTTTTCCAATCGCTCCGGTAGGACAGCGGTAATTGCGTGCCGGTTTTGGGGTCGGTCCAGATCCAGGGTTCACCAGCGCGGCCCGCCACAGAATCGAGCTCAAACGCATTAAAGTGCCACCCGTGAGCGATCGAGTCATAATCATGACATCGACCACAGGTGTTCATTGGGGAATACGGTGTCGTCGAATCAGGCTGAATCTTCCGATTATTGACATCGTACAAATTGATGTAATGCAGGTACCGCGCATCACTGCCGCTCTGATAGCGATCTTCGGCCCTCAAATCAGCAACCAGCGCCGCAGTGAGCATGACAGCATAGCTCATCCAAATCGCCGGCATCGAATGCTTCACGGGCTGTCTCGCGTTGGGAAAATGCAGGGGAGGGGGGATCGGTTCGACAAACCAACCAGATGCCCCCATTCACCGATTCAGGAATCGGCTTCATACTTGGCGAAAGTTTAACCGCCGCGGTCGAACTTTGCTGAACAAACCAGGCAGTTTAGTCGCGGCGTAACCGAAAAAAGGGCGAATCACGGTACGAAGTGACCGAGGATTCGGTATTCCTCCACCAATCAAAACCGGGAGACTGATCATGGGACGTTCAGGTGTTATTACCTTTAAAGGCAATCCAATGACGCTGCAGGGGGAAGATCTTGCGGTGGGCGCGGCCGCTCCCGATTTCGCGCTCCACTATGCCGAAGCTGGCATCCAAACGCTGACCTTGGCCGATTTAAAGGGAAAACCGACACTTATCAATGTCGTCCCAAGCCTGGATACACCTGTCTGTGCTGTCCAAACGAAGACCTTCAATCAGGAATTGGCAGCGCTCGGTGACAGAGCAAACGCCGTGACCGTCAGCCGCGATCTGCCATTCGCCCAAGTCCGATTTTGTGGCGCTGAAGAGATCCAGATGCGAACCGCCAGCGATTACCAGACGCACGAATTCGGCGAAGCGTATGGTTTGACGATCGACGAACTAAAATTGCTCACGCGAGCCGTTATCGTGCTCGATAGTGATGGAAACGTCGCCTATAAAGAAATCGTCGCGGAAGTCACGGACGAACCGGACTACTCCTCCGCCATGGCATCGTTACGGATGTTGGTTTAATCCACCTCGCATCCGATCCCTACGACGTGAGAATCAATCGTGAATCCGAGTGAGTCGTCCACACCAGCTGGGCAATTTAAGATTGCTGCGTTGTACCGGTTCGTTCCACTGAACGACCACGTCCAACTGCAGCAAGGATTCCAAACCCAGATGGAATCACTCGGAATCCTTGGAACGCTGTTACTAGCTCACGAAGGCATCAATGGAACCCTGGCCGGAACGCCAGCGGCAATTGATGAATGGATCGATTGCTTGCGAAGCGACTCGCGCCTGGCGGATCTGGAGGTCAAGTATTCGTATTGCGATTCGATGCCGTTTAAACGGTGCCGTGTTCGTTTGAAGAAAGAGATCGTCACGATGGGTGTTCAAGGGATCGACCCGCTCGACGCCGTGGGCACCTATGTCGACCCACAGGATTGGAATGAACTGATTGCGGATCCCGACGTCGTGGTGATCGACACTCGCAACGATTACGAAGTTGCGATCGGCTCATTCAAGGGTGCTGACAATCCGCAGACCCATACGTTTCGCGAATTTCCAGATTACGTTCGTGAAAACCTCGATCCGCAACAGCACAAGAAAGTCGCGATGTACTGCACCGGTGGTATTCGGTGCGAAAAATCGACCGCTTTATTGAAGCAAATGGGGTTCGAAGAGGTCTATCACCTGAAGGGTGGCATCCTGAGGTATCTAAGCGAAGTTCCCTCAGAGCAGTCGCAATGGGAAGGTGAATGTTTTGTGTTTGATGGACGTGTCTCGGTCAGTCACGGCTTGCATGAAAGTGACCATGTAATGTGTTTTGGCTGCGGTTGGCCAGTGACCGCCGAGGGGCAACAGCACCCAGACTTTGTCCCGGGTGTTCAATGCTCTCACTGTGCATCGATAATCACCGAGGACCAACGAAAACGCTTCGCAGAAAGACAGCGTCAACTTTCCGAAGGTACACAAGACGACGCATGAGACGGGTCACAGCCAGCATCCGTTGAGAAGCAACTAGTCGGCACCCTCGGGGTCTTCGCGAGCAGCAGTAACCGGAAAAGCAGCTGACTTGGCCTACCGCCGAAATGCCCCGACTCGAGCGTGGACCTCCCGCCGCAAGCAGCCCCAACAGGCATTGACTCCCAACTCACTTTGTCCGCCGGATCGAATGCGTTTCGATCAAGATCCCGCAGGAACTTACCGCGGTTGCCACGCTTGCGAGATCTCACAGGCATTCTAAGAGGGTTCGTCGAAACCAAGTGATTTCTTGTGCGATATCTTCTGCGAGTCCTCGCTTTCGCATCGCAGCGGGCAAAACAGACCATGCATAGGTTTCGATTTCGAGGTGCCCGGTAAAGTCGTTGGTTGAATTCTCACTCAATAACGCGCGCACACATTCCAACACCGCTGGCTGGCTGGTACTGAGGTGTCCGAATCGTTCCAGGAAAATCGGGACGTGAAAATGAACGACCCACCGCTCGTCGCCACTGACTGGATCGCGTGCCGTCGCTTCTCCCAAATCCCCTGCCGCCTGTTCGGAAATTGGGTGATCAGCCAACAGATCGGGCAAATCATCAGCCAGCTTGAATTGACCTCCCGCCAATTGCTGCCCTGTTTGATGGAGGTATCGATCTTCGGCGAACTGTTGCAACTGACCGAGTGCCTCGAGACACCGATCGGCAGCCATCGATTGCCAATCCACCACGATCGCGCTGCTAACTTGAACTTTCCCGATTGTAATCGAGGCTTCGGCGTATCGCCCCAAGACCTCGAGCTGTGGCTCCATCATCACAGCCGAATGGCAGATGTCGTGACAAACGGTCAGATATCTGCGGTGGACTTCATCGGGCAGATACTTGTCGAACCAGTCGATGATGTCCTCGGCAGAATCGAGAATGCAGCCCGGCTCTGGCTCAATCGCCACGACAATTCGGCGTCCTGTCGTCAATTCAAGTTGATGCAGATAGTTGGCCAACTGCCGCAAGTTTGCACCAGCTTGGTCCAACATAGAATCGTTTCCGCAGTCGGACGGCCAGCCGATCGGGAGCGTACTAATCGAACCTAACTCTTCGTCTTCTGGAAGCAAGCGAGTCAGAATGTTCGCCAGCCGCTGAGTGTATTCGAGTCGTTCAGGTTGCCACCAAGCCGGCTGATAGACAGCGCGTTTGACCACATCTTGGTGAAAATTGTCGTAGGGAAATCCGTTTATCGTGTAGGCACGCAAACGCCGCTGGAGCAAAAACTCGGCAAAGTCATCAGCCTGCGTTGAAAGTTCGACGGCTGCCTGAGAAGGCAACCACAAACCAACCCCCAACTCATCCAAACCACAGGCAATCCGCGCCGAAGCCGCGTAACGTTCCAAATTGGCCCGGATCGATTGGAGGTCCACGCCGGCGTGAACATTCGTGCAATAGCCAATGGTCTGTCGAGCAAATTTCAATTCAATCACCGGGCATCCGGGTAGGAAGACTTTCGAGGCATTCTAAATATGTTCGCTGGGTGGCTCGACCCGTCACCCCGCCGTTTCAAGGCAGAACCCCGCCGTTTCAAGACAGAAACGATCATTGCCAAGCCACAAAACCGGGATAAAGGCCAGAATAAAGCCGTTTTCGATCAATTCGCCGTTGGGTTGGTCACCCCAACTACAATTATCCGTAGGACCGGCACCAAACGTGGTGCGTCCTTCCACGCGTCTGTAGCACCACGCTGCCAGCGCGCTCTCCCAACACTTCTATCCGGCTGAAAGCTTAACCTAACGAATTCATGAAGCGAACACTCTTGGCTCTGCTGGCATCGTTGATTAGCGCTTGGGTAGCAGCACAACCGCTGCCCAATTCGAAGCACTCCGACCCGATCGACCGTTTCTATCAAATCGATCAATGGTGGCCGACGCCAAATGACCAACGAACCGCATCGGGCGCACCAGGCCCCGATTACTGGCAGCAACGGGCCGACTACGACATCGATGTCACGCTAGACGACAAAAACCAACGCCTCGAGGGTGTCAGCCGAATCACCTATCACAATCGTTCGCCCCACACGCTGGGTTATCTCTGGGTGCAACTGGACCAAAACCGCTTCGAGCCCGACTCGGACTCCAACAAGGTTCAATCGGCCCCCACCCCTGCGCCGCGGATGTCGTTCCGAGCGATGAACTCGATTTTCAAACGGATGCTATTTGAAGGCGGCTACAAGATTGAAGCGGTCACCGATTCGAAGCAGCAACCACTCGATCACACAATCGTCAAAACGATGATGCGAATCGATTTGGAAAAACCACTGAAACCAGGTCAGTCGTTTGAATTCCATGTCAATTTTTCATTCCACATTGTGGATGCCAAGCTGATGTCGGCCCGTGGTGGCTTTGAGTTCTTTGAAAAGGACAAGAACTACATCTATGAAATGGCGCAGTGGTTCCCACGAGTTGTCTCTTACACTGACTACACCGGATGGCAGCACAAGCAATTCCTTGGGCGAGGAGAGTTCACCCTGGAACTCGGCGATTATGTGGTCCGAATCAATGTGCCGGACGATATGGTGGTTGCTGCTACTGGTGAATTACAAAACGCGGCCGAGGTGATGGAACCAGCTTGGATCGAGCGGTTGGCCAAGGCGAAAACAGCCACGAAGCCGATGTTCGTCATCACACCAGATGAGGCAAAAGAAAATCAAGCGAAAGGTAGTAAAAAAACAGAGACTTGGATCTTTGCTGCAAAGAATGTTCGTGACTTTGCATTCGCTGCGAGCCGTAAATTCATCTGGGATGCAATGGGCGTCGAGGTGGACGGCAAGCAAGTGTTAGCGATGTCTTTCTATCCAAACGAGGCCGAACCACTTTGGAGCCAATATTCCACGGAAGCGATCGCTCACACACTCGAGGTCTACGGCCGTTATTCATTTGCCTATCCGTATCCGGTGGCAATCAGTGTAAATGGACCGGTCTACGGAATGGAATATCCGATGATTTGTTTCAACGGACCGCGGCCAGAAGAAGACGGCACATACAGCAAGGCCACGAAGTATGGTTTGATTTCCGTTGTTATCCACGAAGTCGGTCACAACTTTTATCCCATGATCGTCAACAGCGACGAGCGGCAGTGGACTTGGATGGATGAGGGACTGAATTCATTCCTGCAGTATTTAGCCGAACAGGAATGGGAGGAAGACTACCCGTCTCGACGGGGCGATCCTGAAAAAATCGTGCCCTACATGCGAGGCAGCTTTCAACGGCCGATCATGACCGGAAGCGAAGAGATTCTTCAATTTGGCGACAACGCCTATGGGAAACCTGCGACCGCATTGAACATTCTGCGAGAGACAGTGCTGGGCCGTGAATTGTTCGACTTTGCTTTTCGTGAGTATGCACGGCGTTGGAAATTCAAGCGTCCTACGCCAGCCGACTTTTTCCGAACCATGGAAGATGCCTCCGGAATCGATTTGGATTGGTTCTGGCGAGGCTGGTTCTACAGCACAGACCACGTCGATCTCGCGATCTCAGACGTGAAGCTCTACCAAATCGACGCCGGAGACCCGGACCAGGCTGCCGAGCGGAAACGGAAACAGCGAGAAGAAAAAGAACCCACGCTCAGCCAGCAGCGCAATAAGGAGCTCCGCAAGCGAATCGACTGGCAACCAGGCCTGAAAGATTTTTACAACAGTGCAGATTACGACGAATTGGCCGTCGAAGATTCAGCTCGCAAAGCATTCCAAAAAATGCTCGACGATCTCGATCCAAAAGATCGCGCCATGTTAAGGCGAACTACCAATTTTTACGTGATCGAATTTGAAAACCTTGGTGGGCTAGTGATGCCCGTCATTATGCGGATCTACTACACCGACAACACCAACGAATTGGTGACGTACCCACCGCAAATTTGGCGACAAAACAGCAAAAGTGTCAAGAAATTGTGGGTCACCGAAAAGGAGATCGCTCGCATCGTTCTCGACCCGAGACGAGAGATCGCCGACACCGAGGAGTCGAACAATCACTGGCCAGAGCGGTTTATCCCGAGCCGTTTTCAGCTGTATAAGAGCAATCGCTCCAGCCGAAACCCAATGCAGAAGGATCGCGCGAAAAAGAAAGCGGAGCAGAAGCCCGGAGAGAACAAGGACTGAAGCTCCTTTCCAGGCATTCATCGTAAAGGCTTTCCAGGCCTTAATACTGGTTGGGTAGTGCGCGGGTTTACCGCGAGAATGGATGTTAAATAAACCCCCTAGCGCCGTAGCGCGGGGTCTTACAGCTCCAATGATTTTATCGATTCACAAGAGAACGACAGTGACATGTTTTCTTCCATTTTATTAGCAGCCTTACTGCATCCATCTCATGAAACCTTTTCTGAGTTGGAATGGAACCCCGAAACCGGGCACCTGGAGGTGGCTATGCGTCTCGACGTTCTGGACGAACAGTGGCTCAAGCGAAAGTTAGGAGGCGATCAGCGAAGCAAAAATTGGATCATTCAATATCTGCAAAAAAAATACCGCATCACGCCCCCGCCAGGTGAAAAGAAAGCTGACTCAGCCAGCTATCACTGGATTGGTCGTGAAGAAGATGGTTCACATGTTTGGTGGTACTTCGAGATCGAACCTCACGATCACCAGAAACCAACCTGGATTGACGTCCGCGTGTTGTTTGAGCGGGAAAAGAATTACACTCATCAAGTGGTGCAACTGGATAAGAAGCCACGCCGTTCGCTGATGCTAACAAGTCAGCTCTCACGCCTTCCATTCGAATCACGCAACGAGAAGCCAGGTGCCGGAACCAAACTCCCACCAATCACCGGTGACGCATCACCTAGTCGGTGAGGTCATTTCGATTGGCGATGAGATGACAAGCGGGGCCCGCGTCGACACGAACGCCGCTTGGCTGAGCCGACGACTGGGTGAACTAGGAATTCACGTTGCTTTTCACAGCACAGTAGGCGATACGCTCGGACACAACATCGATGTTTTTCGGATCGCCAGTGAGCGTTCCGACGTGGTGATCTGCACCGGCGGACTCGGACCCACCAGGGACGATCTCACTCGAGATGCCTTGGCAGAATTCGTTAACCAACCACTGGAACTGAATCCCGAATCACTGAAGCGGATCGAAGCGATGTTCCGCCGACGAAAACGGGAGATGCCCGAACGGAACCACGTTCAAGCGATGTTTCCCAGGGGTAGCGGCGAGATCATCAATCCACAGGGCACTGCGCCCGGGATCGACCTAACCATCGAACGCGAGGGGCGCAACGATTGTCATTTGTATGCGTTGCCCGGTGTTCCTGCCGAAATGAAAAGGATGTTTGATGAAACCGTTGCTGAACGGATTCTTTCCCTATCGGACGATTCGGGCAAGATTCATCACCATGTGATGAAATTCTTTGGTACCGGGGAAAGTGACATGGAAGATCGGCTAGGCGACATGATCTCGAGGGATCGTCAACCACGAGTCGGCATCACGGTGTCCGCCGCAACCATCTCGCTACGGATCACCGCGAAAGCCGCCACGGACGATCAGTGTGTTCGGATGATTCAAGAAACGAGGGCTAAAATCCTGCATCTGGTCTCAGAGTTTCATTTTGGCGATGGCGAACTTTTCGAACAGCAACATGCGATCGACGAGTGGTTCCAGCAACATCATCAATCGCTGATGATAATCGAATTCGGGCGAGCGGCATTACTGGGGAATTGGTTCGCCGAGTTAGAGCCGACCACCGGCTATCGAGGTGGGCTATCCCTCTCCACGCCCGCCGACCTGCAACGCATGTTCCAAGCTGAGAACGAACGAGACTCGGTCGATCGAGCCAAACGCGCTTTGGGCGCTGATTGGGCGCTTGTCGTAGACAGTTATCCTGAACTGGAACATGACAACGATGTCCCACTCGCTGCCCGCGATGTGCGGTTACTCGTGGTCAATCCAGAGGGCCGCCACCTCGCTACGACTGCCACGCTCGGTGGCCACCCATCGATCATTCAGCCAAGGATCGCGAAGACCGCGATGGCCTCACTACGGAAACACCTGGGGTAGCCGTCGCCCGCATTAGATCGCAAGAACCACTATTTGCAGCGGTGACTTTTACAATACGGGGGTTGGATCCCAGGCCGCGTTTGTTTCCGTGCCGTGTGTGTTCTCGGGCCGCCTCTCTCCAGGCTGACGTGGAACGATGGATCGGTGTCTCGGGCTCAAATTGGTTCAATGTCTAGAGTGCGATCAATCCGTGGTCGCGATCAAGTACCGGTCAGCCGACAATTTATGTTAACAGATCGTCTTCAAATTCCAGCTCAATCGGCGAGAAGGGAACGTGCCGAATGGCGGCCCCGCCATTGTGAAATTCGATCCCTTGTAGGCGATAGCCGCCGATTCTTCGGTGAGTATGAACGAAGACAATCCGGCGCACCCCCTCGGTACGTTCATCGGGTTGCGTCTGCATCCAGTGAAGCAGCCGAATGCAGGTTGCACGACGGCGATGCGCAGCGATCGCCGCGGCTCGATGCATGCGCGTCGCAATTGCGACATCATAGATATTACTGGCGACCTGAGAGGCTGTTGGCTTGTTCTGCCAACGGATTCGATAATCGGAGAAGCGATCCAGATCCCCTTTTCCCTCGATGACGTCGCCGTGCAGCAACAGCGTATCATGCACTCGAATGCAATCGAGTCCGCAGGTAAACCGATCTCGCTGCTGCGCCCAATCGGCAAGTGCTTCGGAAAACACCAAATGCGCGTCGTGGTTCCCGTCCAAAAAAACGAACTGAGTCGTTGGATGGTGGATGTACCAATTCTCTAGCCATTCCAGGGCCGTGCGAACAGATTCCGCTTCGTTCTGCAACCGACTCCAACGAAAATCGAATAGATCTCCTCCCCACACACAAAGGTCGGCGTCAGCAATCGCTTGGTCAATCAGATCATAATGCTCATCAGCGTTACATCGATTGCTAAATAAATGCAAATCCGAAATGAAGACCAAGCGATTAATGGACGGTTGGTTCGACCAGAATTCAATCATCAGTGAGTTGGTGCTTTCATCCTTGGTGGACAGGTTCGGCTACTTCGCTAGCGGAGCTACTTGCGATTGGGATTGGATTGCCATCCCTCACTCATTTCTCTGGGGTATACCCTGATACCGCCGCGAGTCGCATTGCTGCGAGGGCTGGGATCCCATTTCTTCGCGTCACCCTCCTTGATGATCTCGTGGATTTCATCAACATCAATATTATGGAGCGCGGCAAACCGTCTCAATTCTCGATCGAAGGTCTTCTGCAGCATGTCCTCCATCATTTTACGGGGTGGACTACCCTGCGGCAGCAGCAGCGGTTTTTCGACCGTCGTCCTAGCAACCTGTCGATAATCGTCATAGATCCTTTTGCGAGTCTGTTCGGGCAATCTAACCTCTCGGTAGGGCTCTGGCTCTCGCGGCTTGATCGTTATTTCGTCGACTTCGCTGGCGGCCGCCTCAGTTGTCGCGGCAACCGGACTCGTCTCACCAGTGGGCGTCGGCTCGGAAGGTCGTAGTAGAACGAGGGCTGCGCCAATCAAAACCATCAACATCATGCCACCGCCAAGCAAAGCCGCTAAAGCAATCGCTGCGGAAGGCTCCATCTCCTTGGCGGTATCGCTCACCTGCGGCAGACTGTCTGGCTTAGGAACAACGGGTTGATGAATATTCCAAACCAAACCACAAGCAGGGCAACGGGTGTTCGCCATCACCGTGGGAACGTTGGCAGTGGCACCGCAGTCGGGACAGGCAACACTTCGAATCGACATTGCAAACCACCTCCAGGTGAATAGAACAGGAAAGAGTCAGAGAGACGTATTAACTTGACCACAGCCAGGGTAGCTTGAAAATGAAATCTGCTGAGTACGGGGGCAACTCAATCGCAGAACAATTTAGTTGAACTGCGGCTGCGAAGTAGCCCCACATCGACACAGGCCTCACATCGACACAGGCCTCACATCGACACAGGACACCACGTGCCGATGATTGACTTGCCTATTCATTCAACTTGGCCCGCTCCCGTTCGTACAGAGCCCGAACCTCGTTCAAATCAACATCTATCGGGGGTAACTGCGGATTCATGTCTTCGAGGGTTTGGCGGACGATGCTGGCGACCGAGGCGTCTCGGTACCATTTGTGATCCGCCGGGATCACAAACCAAGACGCGTCCTGTTGGTTACATTTCTCAATCGCATCTTCGTAAGCGGTACGGTAGGAATGCCACTGCCGACGGGCTTCGTAGTCACCGAGGTTGAGTTTCCAGTGCTTCGCCGGATTCTCCAGACGTTTTCCAAACCGTTCTAATTGCTCCTCCAGGCTGATATGCAGATAGAACTTTAGGATTCGCGTGCCGGAAGATTTTAGCAACGCTTCAAAGTGATTGATTAACTCATATCGCTCACTCCAAACCTGCCTCGGAACAATGTCTTCTACCCGAACGACCAATACGTCCTCATAGTGCGACCGATTGAAGATCGAAACCATACCTTTGGCTGGAGTACAAGCATGGATCCGCCACAGGAAATCATGGGACAATTCCAATTTGCTGGGCACCTTGAAGGGGAAGGTACGACACCCCTGAGGATTCATTCGGCCGAGCACATTCCGAATCAAACCATCCTTGCCAGCGGCATCGGGTGCCTGCAACACCACGAGCAGCGACTGCTTACCTTCGACGAACAAGCGATGCTGCAGCTCACGAATCGCGTCATTCGTCTCGGAAGTGAAGGCTTTCGCCGCAGACTTATCCGCAAATGGCCCTTTTTCGCGAGTCTCCATCTCACTCAAATTGACTTTCTGTCCCGATTTGATTCGATGCTTTTTAATAAAATCCATGGGAGGCCTGACCAACGCGTGATGAAAGAGAATTGACGAGATGCGGACCAGTCTTTATGACTGGACGGGAAAACAGCGCTGACAGATCCGATCGGCAGCGATTTTTGGGATCTGCCCTGATTTTGGGATTTGACCGAATTCAGTTCGCGACCTGACCCGACTGATATTGGGACCAACCCCGACCCCAAGTCGCTCCGAAGTGTCTTTCGATCTTGGGCGACTGTTATATCAGGTACAACAATAGTGACAGGCAGATCGGTCTGAATTGGCTTCTACGCCCGACGCTCATAACTCCGGCTCCTCACACATGCGGGTGATACCAGGTGTGGGGCATCTCATGAAAAAGAAGAGAAACACGTGCGTATATTGGTCACCGGTTGTGGCGGTTTTCTGGGCAGTGAAATCGTTCGTCAAATAATTGATCGCGGAGACCAGGCCGTCGGTATTTCACGCAATGAGTATCCCAATCTTGCCAGTCTTGGAATGGAGCATTCGCGTGGAGATTTAACAGATGCCGACTTTGTGGTTCGAACAATCTCTGACGTCGACGCGGTCATTCACACCGCCGCAATCGCCGGTGTCTGGGGCCCTTGGCAAACATTTTTCTCGATCAACAAACTCGCCACGGATCATGTGATTGCCGCTTGCCAGCGCAATAAAATCGGCAGGTTAATCTTTTCGAGTAGCCCCAGTGTGACCTTCAATGGCGACCACCAAAGCGGCGTAGATGAATCGGTCCCTTACGCCTCCCGATGGCTGTGTCACTACCCTCACACCAAGGCGTTAGCGGAACAGGTAGTCCTGGCGGCTGATCAGCCGGGACAGCTGAGAACTGCAGCCCTCCGCCCCCATTTAATCTGGGGAGAGAACGATCCTCACATTTTGCCAAGACTGATTCGTCGAGCGAAAGCGGGTCGTTTGCGGATCGTGGGTGATGGGAAAAATAAAATCGACACCGTGCACGTCGTCAATGCAGCGGCAGCCCACCTTGATGCCTTGGATGCTCTGGGGCAGCACCCCGAAGAGGCTGCCGGACGCGCCTACTTCATCAGCCAGGATGAACCGGTCGATTGCTGGCAGTGGATTAGCGGTATCTGCCAATTGGCGGGTGTTTCGGCTCCCCGTCGGCAGATTTCCTTTCGTTCGGCCTGGCGAATCGGAGCGACCCTGGAAGGCCTCTACCGAGTGACCAGGCAGGGAAACGAACCTCCCATGACAAGATTTTTGGCTGCACAGCTTGCCAGAGACCACTATTTCGACATTTCAGCCGCCAAGCAGCGTTTGGGATACCGGCCCCGATTGAGTTTGCAGCAAGGACTTCAGCGTTTACAAGCAGCCTGGTCGGGCCGAGATTTCTGATGTTTTGTCAGGTCTCCCAGACGGAAAGAGGGATACTCCGCCCTAATTCCAGGGCGATACGCGTTAGGTCGAATACGTCGCCCATAGCAGGCAGAATCTCAGTGCGGCTGAGAATCAGCGGGAACGTGTTGCTGCCCGAGGGGCGGACAGTTATGCATCGAGTATGAAACCGGCTAATAGGCTGTGGTGAGATCGGCCCACTTCGCTTCAGATGCCACACTGCCCCAAAAATATGGGTAATTGTGCTGGTTTGCATCCTTAAAATGGGAGTTCAAAAACGCAGACCGTTGTCAGCTTGCAGCCTGATTGGTAGCCTTTTTCTTTTGGTTCGGGGCGCAAATCCTGTTTCCATCCACACGAAAACCTCTCTCCATTAATACAGTGATCGCTCCCAATCGTGCCTCTGAGCTGCCGGATGAGCAGCGAATTGTTATCACCGGCATCGGCCTGACCGCTCCTAACGGGAACGACTGGCAGGCCTTTCGGAACGCGCTGTTAGAGAAACGCAGCGGCGTCAAACCCTACGAGGTTCGGTACTTTGGCTCGACGCATGCCGGGGTATGCGACTTCGACACCACGCGATACCAGAAGAAAAAAGAAGTTCGCCGTGGCACTCGTGCCGGCAGTGTTGGAGTTTACGCTGCCAACGAAGCCATCAAGCATTCAGGCATCGACTGGCAAAACACTGACAAGTCTCGTGTTGGGATTTATGTCGGGGTCACGGAGCACGGCAATGTGGAAACCGAAAACGAAATCTACGTGATCAAAGGATTCGATTACGACACAAGTTGCTGGTCTCATCATCACAATCCACGAACGGTCGCCAACAACCCGGCTGGCGAAATCGCGTTGAACATGGGGATCACCGGCCCACACTACACCATCGGGGCCGCCTGTGCTGCAGGCAACGCTGGAATCATTCAAGGCGCCCAAATGCTGCGTCTCGGTGAGTGTGACTTGGCAATCGCCGGTGGCACCAGTGAAAGCATTCACACCTTTGGAATATTCGCAAGCTTCAACAGCCAAAACGCGCTTGCTCGGCACGACGATCCGACACAAGCCTCGCGTCCCTTCGACGTAGATCGCAACGGGATTGTCGTTGCAGAAGGTGGTTGCTTGTATGTGCTGGAACGCTTGAGTGATGCAAAGGCACGAAGCGCAGAGATCATCGGCGAATTGGTTGGTTACGCGATGAATACCGACGCAACCGATTTTGTTTTGCCAAATCCCGAACGCCAAGCCGAATGCGTCAAGATGGCGCTCGATCGAGCTGGCTTAGACGCGGATCAAATCGACATCGTTAGCACGCATGCGACTGGCACAAGCAGCGGGGATTCGCAAGAATGCCTCGCGCTGCGAACCGTTTTTGGTGAGTGCAAAAATCCGCGGATTAACAACACCAAGAGTTACATCGGCCATGCCATGGGGGCTGCAGGCGCGTTGGAACTCGCTGGAAATCTAGCCGCCTTCGGCGACCGTGTCGTTCACCCAACCATTAACGTCGACCAACTCGACCCCGATTGTGAAATTCCAGGGCTGGTTCTCAACGAGCCTCAGGAACTAAAACGGGTTGACTACGTCCTTAATAACTCATTCGGTATGCTGGGCATCAACTCGGTCGTCATCATTGGTCGGGTTTAATCACTCCCAATTCCGGCAGATCGACCGAAGCCACAGTGAATCACCAGAAATAAAAACTTTTGCCTCCCACCGGAGTTGATCCATCTATGACGCCCGCGGAAATTCGTGAAGAAATCATCGACATTCTGGAAGATATTTCGCCGGATGAAGATCTTGACTCCTTGGACGACAGTCAGGCGTTCCGAGACCAACTGGAGCTCGACTCGATGGACTTTCTCGATATCGTGATGGAGTTGCGAAAACGCCATCGCGTACAAATCCCGGAGGAGGAGTACGGTAACTTGGCGAGCATGAGCTCAACGGTGACCTATCTCGAGCCCAAGATGAAAGACATCGTCAAGACGTGACCGGCAGGCCGCTGGCAACCCTCGTGAGAAATCTTCCTGGCGAGGCGGGGGCGGCGGTTAGCCACTCGAACGACTGCGTCACCTCTTGGTTGCTCGGCCGTGCTTGCCCAAACTTTCCTTAAATCCGGTCTTCGTTAACCCCAGCCCTGGTTTAGACCCAGCTTTGGATCACCCCAATCAGACCTCGCCAGCTACCCCGCGGACACCCTACTCGCTTGCTCTGTTCTGACATTGACGGCTGGCCACCTCTTGAAGCAGCCGACTGATCAAACCTGCCTTTTCTCTGTCGCGGAGTGACGAAAATTGGCGGCCCCAAACCCGTTGGGCATTTCACAAAAGGCAAATTTCACGGGGGGGATAGACGGGTGCCGACGCGAGTGAGTCGATCCTGGAATTCGTTTAGCGTTACTGAGCGAAACAAGAGCAGACTTTGGCATTGCCCTCTCGACCCTGGGCGGGAATTGGGTTTTAGGCAGTCATTGGATTTCAGGGAATTTTAAGACACCCGAAGAGCACTTCGGATAATTGGCTAGGAGCGTGCCTGTGAAGCGTTTACACTGTAGAAGGTCGGACGGCCGGCATTGTAAACACAGGAAAGATGGCGTTGGAACCTGAAACCCGAATCCATTGGGCCACGCAAGTCGCGAGCATCCGGAAGCAATTCGAAGCAGCGCTTCGGGCGGGCGAGACGATCAACGGCTTTGAACCTTGGCTGAAGTCTGTCCCGGAGCACATTCGCCCGCTCTTGCTAGATGAACTGGAGACATGCCAGCTAGACTTAGATTCGATACCACCGGAAACGGCTGAATTCTCCGCGGCTGGTATCCTCGGCCTACAGGATCAGGCCCGAGATTTCTTCTACGCCGCATCTGCAGACGTAACTGACGATACCATTCACCGCTGCCCATCCTTCCGCGGCCTGAGCAGGAAAGCAGTCAAAGACCTCAACCAAAACTTCGTCCAACAATCGTTCCGTAGCGGTACCCAGCTACTCCGCCAAGGCCAAACTGCCAGCGGTTTGTATCTGATTCTCGAAGGCTCCGTCGACATCATTGATGCCAACACAGGTGAAAAAATCGATTCCGATGGCGCGGGGTCGGTGCTGGGCGAAATGTCTCTGCTGACCGGTGCTGCTTGCTCGGCACAAGTGGTCGCGACGGCGGATGTGCAAGCGATGGTGCTCTCGACTGACGGCTACAAACAACTGATCGAAAAACACCCAGAATTAGAAATCGCACTTAGCCAAATTGTCAGCGATCGACTCGGGGGTCGAATGCATGATGCTCTGTGCGGCAAGACAATCGGGCACTACGAACCGGTCCGTTGCATTAGCCGGGGTGGGATGGGCGTGGTCTATGAGGCGCGGCCCAGCAGGGGAGAGCACTCCGACCATGTTGCACTGAAAATGCTCCGGCATCGATTTATCTACGACGATCAGGTGCAGAACCAATTCGGTCAGGAAGCCAAATTGCTGGAAGATTTGGTTCATCCCAATATTGTCCGCTTCCGAGAGCACTTCGTCGCATTTCGCACTCGTTTTTTGGTACTCGACTTATGTGATGGCTCCGATCTGCACCGTCTTTTGAGAAGCGAAGGACCGATGGACGAGCCAACTTCACGAGCCATCCTGGGGCAGATCGCAGAGGGCCTACTCTATGCTCATCGTCAGGGAGTGATCCATCGCGACCTAAAACCGGGCAATGTCCTCGTGGGACGCGATGGCCGCATCCAACTAACTGACTTTGGCCTCAGTAAGCTGATTGAATCCGAAACCACGGAAACAAAGGCGGTTGGCACGCCAGCCTACATGCCTCCCGAGCAATTCCGCACCAGCCAGCCTGGCCCCGCATTTGATTGGTATGCGATGGGCTGCCTAGCCTACGAAATGCTGACAGCTGAACTCCTCTTCAACGATCAAAACTGGATGAAAGTGTTCGAACGAAAAAAGAACTTCAAGCCCAAGGAACATCTGCGAAAGCTGAACTGCAGTGACGAGCTAAAAGATTTGATTCAAGGTGCGCTCGAACCCAACGAAACTGACCGAAGACTCGACTTAGAAATCGTTTCTAGTTGGTCTGAACAAGTAGAAGGGCTGTTCCCCCCGGAACAATGTGACTGAACCAACCTCGCTGCTGCTAAGAATCTCGCTTTCGCAAGTCCCCTCCTTTTGGATGGAACAAAATGACGCTCCGGCCGCGGGCCGCGGCTCCAGCGTAGGAACTCGGCAATCCGATTCGGCATCATGTTCTAGATCAGATTCCGTTGAACGCGGGAGGGCTCATCGCCCTCTTTGTAATTGGTCTCGTAAGACTCCCGAACCGATCATCGCGATCGGCACCACCAAGCCCTCAGGTTCGCCACGATGCTTGTCGACCCTTCGTTTCTATTTCGCTTCGAGGTCAACCTGAACAAGCGGTCCTGCAATTGGAACGGCCAAGGGATCAAGCTGCCGACCTCTTTTCGCTTGCCCTCGTTCGGGGCATTGGCTGATCGCCCCGTCTTCGGTGATGTACGAGTTGCCTGGAGTGCAAAAGGCTTAGCAGTCCAAGTGCTCGTCAATGGCAAACGCCAACTTCCTTGGTGCCGTGAATCGCGTCTCGATGATAGTGACGGATTCCATCTTTGGATCGATACCCGCTGCAGTCCCGGGATTCACCGCGCGACCCAATACTGCCACCACTTCCTCTGGATGCCTGCGGGAGGCGGCCCCCGGCGGGAACAACCCGTTGTCTCGCTGGTGCCAATCGCTCGGGCGCGAAGCCATCCCAAGACGGTCCCGGAAGGGCAGCTAAAAATCGCCGCCAAACCACGCCACGATGGCTATGAATTGTCCGGTTTCGTACCGGCGGCAGCACTGACCGGGTACGATCCCAGCGGTCAACCGCGAGTCGGAATCTATTATGCCTTGATCGATCGAGAACTTGGCTGGCAGACACTCACGCTGGGACCTGAGTTTCCCGTCATGGACGATCCTAGCCTCTGGGGTGAGGCCGTTTTGGCGTCATGACCCTGGTTCCCGGAGCCTCTACATCTACGCCAGAAAGCCCCCAACATCGTGATTCGCAAGCAGTCTCAATCCACCGTCGAAGAACTTCTACCGCCGTCTATTCTGCGTAAATTAGCGAATTCTGGCCGCAGTGGGTGTTACCGAATAGGTCCCTATTTATAGAATTCGGTAAGATTCCGTGCCGTAAAGATCGATACAACCCCTAAAGTCTCTCCTCCCGACCGCGTTTGGAGGCGTCGGCAGACGCCTAGAGCAGTTCAACATGGCCTCTGCACCTACATCGAAAGACGTTCAA
>JAYZAR010000134.1:0-9509 GCA_036339635.1 Planctomycetota bacterium
GATACTTATGCGGTCTTCGTCACTACATCGACGGATAAACGGGAAGTCCGCCAAATTTCTAGCGAGTCGAATCCGACTGCTGATCACGATATCCGATTCGGGTCCGGTGCCGCGCAACCACTCACCTGACCGTTGAGCCAATTCACTGAAATCCGGATCTCGTATCACGCTTAGTCCTCCTGCTGCGTTTCGTCTGATCCGCCCGATTGCTCGATAACCTGCAATTGATCGCGAATTTCGGAAGCTCGTTCGTAATCCTCTTTTTCTACGGCTTCTTCCATCTCGCGTCGCAACTGGATCATCTGCGCTTGGGAATCAGCGGCAGCGGCGCGACAGGGGCGTTTTCCCGTGTGCTCAACGGCGTCATGGATGCTGGTCAACAAGGGGATTAAATCATTGGAAAAGTGGGTGTAGTCGTAGGGGCAGCCGAGTCGGCCGGTGTTGCGGAATTCAAAGAAACTGATGCCGCAGACAGGGCACTCTTTCTGGTCTAATTCTGCCAGTTCTTGTTTGGTTTGTCCCAGGTTCAGCTGTTTTGCCAGAGCTCCTGCAATGGATGCGGCCGGACTGGATGCCTCTTTTTGCAGAAAACCGCGTGCGTGTTCTTCACACAAATGCATCACTTGAGGACCGGTTGGTTCGGTCAACTCCGTAATATGGAAGGTCGCCGGCTTCTCACAATATTGGCATTTCATGTCGTCTGTCCCATGGCCGCGTTTGCCCGTAAGATGAGGGGGTTGCGAGGGTAAAGCGTCTCCGCCGGATTCTATCGCTGTCCCAACGACTGTCAACGTAAGGCCAGAGGGCTTCGGGTGCAGTTGGAAGCTCGAAACGGATTCTCAAGTTGCCTCTGCAGAGTGAGCGAGACGCCCCGCCCAGAGGCTCAGATCTAACCCTTTGCCCTCGATCTAGGCTTTGCTGTGAGCTTCGAGCTCGTTCGACACTCTTCCCATCGACAATGCCGTAGGATTACCATCCCAAGCTCCTTTGTCCTGCGATCTAGGTTCTGTTGACCTGGACCGCTGACCGGATTCCGCTGACAAGATTCGCACTCGATGCATACTCCGAACGCTTTAGAATTTGCCTCATTGGCCATCAAGCATGACTTCGTGCCGGTGTATCGTCGACTTCTGAGCGATACGCTGACGCCGGTCACTGCTTTTCAACGCCTGGATGATGGCGGACCGGCTTGTTTGTTCGAGAGTGTGATCGGTGGTGAAAAAGTAGGACGTTACAGTTTTCTTGCGTCTCGCCCTGTTCGGAGATTCTCGGCGATACGTCAGCAGATTGAACAGTCTGAACTCCCAGATGGGCGAGTGGAAGTCAGCGAAGCCGAAGATCCGTTGAATGAGTTTCGCGAGCATTTCCACTACAGCATTGCAAGTCTCGATGGATTGCCACCGTTTGTTGGGGGCGCGATTGGCTATGCCGGGTATGACGTAGTTCGCTACGTCGAGAATTTGCCCGATGCTCCCACGGATGATCGGCAGCTACCTGATTTGGATTTTGCTTTCTACCACACCTTGTGTGTTTTCGACCATGTCGAGAAAACGATCACGGTGGTGTCTTTAGCTGATTGTCGTGAAGTGACTGATGATTCGACGGCCAGTGCGGTTTACGAATCGGCCAGAGCGGAGGTGGATCGAGTGGTACAAAGGCTAAGCGCCGAAAGCAGCTCTGCTTCATCCTTCAAAAGCCCTGTCGAATGGGATCCCGAGTATTGGCGAGGGCTGATAAAGCAGGATCCGCTGCAGGTGACGTCGAATTTTACGCAAGAGGCTTTCGAGCGATCTGTGCGAGATTGTGTTGAGTACATTCGTGCGGGTGATATTTTTCAAGTCGTCCCCAGTCAGCGATTAGCCGTACGAACCGACGTCGATTCATTTGAAATTTATCGTTCTTTGCGAGTGGTCAATCCCAGTCCGTTCATGTTTTACGTCCGCACTGCCGACTGCGAATTGGTTGGCTGCTCGCCTGAAATCATGTGTCGGGTGGCGAATCAAGTCGTCACGGTGCGCCCGCTGGCAGGAACCCGCCCACGCGGTCAAGATTCGAAGCAGGATAAAGCGTTGGAGCGAGAATTGCTTGCCGATCCCAAGGAGCGTGCAGAGCATGTGATGCTGGTCGATCTGGGACGAAATGATGTCGGACGTGTCGCAGAATTCGGCACGATCGATTTGACGGAAGTCATGGTGGTCGAACGCTACAGCCATGTCATGCATATCAGCAGCGAAGTGCAAGGAAAGTTGCGAGAGGGCCTGGATGCTTTCGATGCGTTGAAAGCCTGTTTACCGGCAGGGACTGTTTCCGGCGCGCCTAAAGTTCGGGCGATGCAAGTGATCGATTCGATCGAACCTCATCGCCGAGGACCGTATGGTGGAGCGGTTGGCTACATCGATTATCGCGGCAACATGGACACTTGCATCGCGCTGCGAACAATGGTGGTCAAGGATGGTGTCGTTTATGTTCAAGCGGGCTGTGGAGTCGTCGCAGACAGCGATCCGACAGCTGAGTACGAGGAAACACTTAACAAGGCGAAAGCGCTAATTTCGGCGATCGAATTGACGGTCGCCCGCCTCAAGGATCGTTGAGCAGAGATGTCGATCAAAGCTTGTGTTTAGTCGTCAGCTCGCTCTTCGCCCTTTCGATTCCAGCCTCCATTGACTGCGATCGTCTGCCCAGTAAGAAACGAGTTTTCGGGATCTGCCAGGTAAACGGCAGCCCGAGCGACGTCTGCTGGCGTCCCCCAGCGATTCATCAGGGATTGTTGTCTCGCGCGACGATCCCAGTAGCCGCGTGTCTCGGTGCCCCAGGAGGTTTGGATCCATCCCGGTGCAATTGTGTTGACTCGTATCTGCGGTGCGAGGGTTTGGGCAAACGAAGAGGCAAACGCCATAATCGACGCTTTGGTGGAGCCAAACATCATCCCGGCATCCCCTTCCATTCCCGCGCACGCTTGGTCCCAGCCGATGAAAATCATCGACGGGGGCAATGGGGTCGCTTTTCGTCTCATTTCCGTCGCGACCGCCCTGGCCAGCAAGATGGTACCGCGTACATCGACTTGCCAGAGTCGATCAAGCTTCTGTTCGAACGACTCCCCCGCCGCGTCGCCGGTTAGGACATCGGCCCCCGCGTTGTGAATCCAGGTATGGATAACGCCCAATCGTAAAAACGCTTCGCGACACAGGTGTTGTCGGTCAGCGGCAATTGATAAATCCCCGTTCAGCGTGGTCGTCTCGCAACCATGGCTCCGGGCCATTTGGGCTGTTTCTTCGGCTCCTCGGCAATTTTCTCGGAAATGCACAATCAGCCGGTCGAGACCCGATTCCGCGAGACCAACCGCGATGGCGCGTCCAATCCCGCTGCTCGCGCCACTGACGACTGCCGCTGTGCCTGAGAGTGATGACGCCACGGTCTTCGCACCATCTTTAGTGGTTTTCGTATTCTTTCAAAAACCCAACGAATTCGCGGCGGTGCTGTTGTTCGTCCGCCAGCAGGGCAATGCACATATCCTGCGAGACGAAATCGTAGCCATCACAAAGCCGGATAACCTTCTCGTATTGGCCGATCGCCGCATTTTCGGCGTCGATTACACCCTTGATCACGCTGACCACATCGGTGCTGTCCTGGGGAGGCTGTAGTGAAGTTTGAACGGCCTGGAAGTGCTCACTGCCGGGGATTCGGCCATCAATCGTTTTAATTCGGTTGGCTATCTGTGTGGCATGGGCCAACTCTTCCGTAATGTCAGCGTCCAGAGATTTCTTGATTTCCTCCGCTCGAACACCGTCAAGGTTGACACTGTTCGCAAGGTAATTAACGACAGTTTCTAGTTCCATCCAATACGCTTTCGTCAGTTCATCGATGATCGCGGCGTTTTTTTCTTGGTCATTCATTTCAGAGGTCTCTAATAATTTGATTAAAGCCAACGACAGCCTAGTCATCGTTGGAGATGGCGGCCAGGACTCACTGGGACGCAATCCCGCAGCAAGAGTGAAATCACCCCTCAGTAGAGTGGTTTCACCGGTGCGGCCGGCGATCTTCTGGCGATTTTGCTAAGTGTGCGGCAGTAGCCTCAGCTCGTGTGCAACCATGGTCCCGCTACTCGTTTAAGCAGTTTGCCGGGGTGTCAAGACCGACACCCTTGCCGCTTTCCGCCCCGACCGGATACGCTGCGAGGAAGAAAGAGCTACCATCGGATTGGGTTTTTGACCATCATTGTCCTCATGAGCGTGTCTTGAGTGGTTGCTTCACAAGGCATGGCGGAGGCCACATTCAAGGAGGGAGTCCAGCCGTTGAGAGCGGCAGGAGTGCATTTGGTACCGGCCGGAGAGCCACAAGCGGATAAATTGAACGAGGTAAATTTGAAATGTCAGAGTCGAGAATCGTCGCTAAGAAAGAAATTGAGAAGCACCTTGGGGAGCTCGCGACGCCGGCAGAAGACGTCGACATGGATGTTGCTGAGACCCAGGAATGGCTCTCGTCTCTTGATTACGTACTCAAGAGCAAAGGTCCCGACCGCGTTCGATTCCTGATTGAACAGCTTCGAGATCGCGCCGCCGAGGAGGGCATCCAGTCGTCAGAGGACACCAATACACCGTACCTCAACACAATTCCGATCAAGGATCAACCAGCTTTCCCCGGCAATCGAGAGCTGGAGCGGCGAATCAAGTCGATTGTGCGTTGGAACGCCATGGCGATGGTGGTTCGCGCGAATAAGCGCGGTGGTGGTGTCGGCGGACACATCAGCACGTTCGCTAGCAGTGCGACGCTTTACGAGATTGGATTTAACCATTTTTTCCGCGGCCGCGGCCAGGACGGGTACTCCGGCGACGCGATCTATTTCCAAGGACACGCGTCGCCTGGGATGTACAGTCGAGCGTTCTTGGAAGGTCGGTTGAGTGAGGAGAACCTCGAGAACTTTCGGCGTGAACTGCGGCCGGTATCGGGCCTGAGCAGCTATCCGCACCCATGGTTGATGCCCGATTTTTGGGAATACCCCACCGTTTCGATGGGGCTCGGCCCGATCATGTCGATCTACCAAGCAAGGTTCAATAAATACTTGCGGGACCGGGGGCTGAAAGACACGTCGGAGCAACGTGTCTGGGCGTTCCTCGGAGACGGTGAATGCGATGAGCCGGAAACGTTGGGAGCAATCGGATTAGCCGCACGCGAAAAATTGGACAACCTAGTATTCGTCATTAACTGTAATCTGCAGCGGCTTGACGGTCCGGTTCGTGGTAACGGCAAGATTATCCAAGAGCTCGAAGGAATCTTTCGCGGAGCGGGCTGGAACACCATTAAAGTCGTTTGGGGCGATGACTGGGACCACCTGCTCGCAAAGGATACGTCAGGGTTGCTCGTCAAACGAATGAACGAAGTCGTTGACGGTCAGTACCAGAAGTACACCGGAATGCCCGGCAGCTACATCCGCGAGCACTTCTTTGGGAAGTATCCCGAACTGCTCAAGCTGGTTGAAAATTACAGTGACGAGAAATTAGAGAAGCTGAGGCGAGGTGGCCACGACCCCGAGAAGGTCTATGCCGCTTACAAAACGGCTACTGAGATGAGCAACGGGCGGCCGACCGTCATCTTGGCCAAGACGGTCAAAGGCTACGGACTCGGTGAGGCCGGAGAGGGACGGAACGTCGCCCACAACCAGAAGAAAATGAATGAGGAAGAGCTGCTCGAGTTTAGGACTCGGTTCGGCATTCCAATCAGTGACGAAGAAGTTGGTCAGGCCCCCTTCTATCGTCCGCCGGAAAACAGTCAGGAAATTCGTTACGCCAAAGAGCGTCGCGAAGCACTCGGCGGTTCCATGCCGAGTCGACCTACGGAACATCCAAAGATGGATGTTCCGACGCTCGATGATTTCAGAAAAGTCATCAAGAAGCTGGAGAATAAAAACATCAGCACCACTTTTGCTGTGGTGCAAACGCTGGTTGCCATGTGTCGCGATAAGCAGATCGGTAAATACATGGTTCCCATCGTTCCTGACGAATCAAGAACGTTTGGGATGGAAGGCATGTTCCGGCAATTTGGCATTTATGCACACGGCGGCCAGCTCTATGAACCGGTCGACTCGGAATTGGTGACCTACTACAAAGAGGCCAAAGACGGGCAAATTCTGGAAGAAGGGATCACCGAAGCTGGGTCGATGAGCAGTTTTAATGCTGCGGGCACCGCCTACAGCTTGCATGGAATCAACATGATTCCGTTCTACATCTACTACAGCATGTTCGGTTTCCAGCGAATTGGTGACTTGATCTGGGCCGCTGCCGATATGCGGGCGAAGGGTTTTCTGATCGGTGGAACTGCCGGTCGAACCACGCTCAATGGTGAGGGCTTACAACACCAAGATGGCCACTCATTGTTGAACGCTATCGCATTTCCGACCGTCCGCGCATACGATCCAGCCTTCGCATATGAAGTCGTGGTGATCATCGCCGAAGGCTTGAAGAAGATGTACCAGGAAGGTGAAGAGTGTATCTATTACTTGATGGCTGAAAACGATCCTTATGATCATCCTGAAATGCCGGAAGGTTGCGAGGATGGAATCATCAAGGGCATGTACAAGTACCGCAGCCGGGAGGTTGATTCCGCGCGAGCACGCGTGCAACTCTTTGGCAGCGGAGCCATTCTTAACTGTGCCCTCAAAGCCCAGGAAATGCTCGCTGAGAAATATGGGATCGCTAGCGACGTGTGGAGTGTCACCAGTTACACCCAATTGCGTCGTGATGCCGCTTCTTGTCAGCGTTGGAATATGTTGCATCCAACCGAAACACCACGCCAAGGATATGTCGAACAGGTACTCGATGGTGTTGAAGGTCCTTTCATTGCCGCCAGCGACTACGTTCGCGCTCTTGCCGAGCAATTGTCGCCATTCATCCCCGGCGACTACTTCGTGTTGGGGACCGATGGCATGGGGCGAAGCGAAACACGTGAAACGTTGCGTAGGCACTTCGAAGTGGACGCCGAGTCGATCGTGATTGCAACGCTAAGTCGTTTGGCCAAAGCAGGCGTGTTGACACCCAAGGATGTTCAAGACGCGATTAGTGAAATTGGTTACGACGCAGAGAAAATCGATCCTTACTACGCGTAATCAACATCAACCCAATCCATTTGTAATCCACTGTTAACTGCAAAATTGCAATTCGTATGGCTACTGAAGTAAAGCTGCCCGAACTGGGCGATGGAATCGAATCCGGCGATGTCTTGGAAGTTTTTGTCTCGGTTGGTGACGTGATCGACGAGGGGCAAGATATCATTGAAATGGAAACGGACAAAGCGACCGTTCCTGTCCCATCATCTGTTGCGGGTACGGTGACGAAAATCTTGGTTGGCGAGGGAGACACGGTGCCGATTGGGGGCGCATTGTTGGAGGTCGACGCTGCCGAGTCTGCCGTTACACCTGACGCCGCCCCGATCGAAGCGGCACCTGAGCCCCCGGCACCCGAGCCCCCGGCACCTGCTGAACCCGTGGCTCCATTTACACCTGCGGCTGCAACGCCCGCTCCGCCTGCACCTGCTCCGCCTGCACCTGCTCCGGCTGCAACGCCCGCTTCTGTTGCACCTGCTCCAGCTGCAGCAACACCAACTCCACCAGCACCAGCTGCGGTTGTCGCCGATCCGTCTCTGTCTCCGGGAGTAATCCCGGCTGGTCCTGCCGTCCGTCGCTTCGCTCGTGAAGTGGGCGTGGACCTCAGCCGTGTTACTGGGAGTGGTGAGCGTGGTCGAATTACGCGGGAGGACGTTTTGGAGGTGGTACGTTCGGCCAATCAGTCGGTTCGTGGTGCGGCTGCATCGGCACCATCCCAAACCGCGGGGGCCCAAGCTTCTGAAACGCAAACCACCGAAGCCACAGCCCCGTCGGCAAGTTCGGAACCCGCGGTAGCCGATCTGCCTGGGACAGTCGATCAGGATGACTTTGGACCGATTCGTGTTGAGCGGATGAGCAAGATTCGCAAGACGATCGCTCGTCAGATGCATGCCAGTTGGTCGACTGTGCCTCGCGTAACCAACTTTGATGACGCGGATATCACCGACTTAGAGCATCTTCGGCAAACGAGCAAAGAGGATTACGCCGCTCAAGGCCTGAAATTGACCACCATGCCATTCCTGATCAAAGCGGTCGCGACCGCTTTGAGGCATCATCCCGTCATCAATGCGGTGATGGATGAAGCGAACGAGCAAGTGATTTATAAAGATTACGTCAACGTCGGAATCGCAGTGGATACCGATCGTGGTTTGGTCGTTCCCGTAATGCCGAACGCGGACAAAATGGGAGTCCCTGAAGTGACGCGCTCGTTAGCTGAAATGGCCGGGAAAGTTCGTGGAGGAAATTTTAGTGTAGGTGATTTGCGGGGCGGTACCTTCACGATCAGCAACCTCGGTGCGATTGGTGGGCAGTACTCCACACCGATCGTGAACGTACCGGAAGTAGCGATCCTGCTAGTCGGCCGGAGTCGCAAGTTGCCGGTTGTCATGCCGGATGACACCATCCAGCCTCGGTTGATGATGCCGTTAAGTTTGTCTTATGATCATCGCTTGGTTGATGGTGGTACCGCTGCCCGGTTTCTCAACGATGTAATCGGTTATTTGGAGGCGCCCAGCCGCTTGTTGTTGGCTTTGTAAAAGATTGGCGTGCAAATTCTCTGGGAGTACCTGTTGGACCAGTGGCGTTTCGTCACACTGGCTTCGACCTTGGTGCTTCTCATCGAGGAACTAGCAATCTTGTTGGTCTTCCATGCCCTCAAGCACGTTCGCACTTCACAAGCTGCGGTCGCCTGGACGACGGGGCTTTTGACCCTGCCCTTTGTTTCGCTGCCACTCTATTGGGGCTTCGCGCGACACCGCTTTGAAGGGTACCGCGAGGCGGTTCGCGAAGTCGGACAGCGGCATGAGCAGTCTATGAGCGCCGTGCAGCGAGAGTTAATGACCGAGCGGTTCGCTCGGAGCGCGCGAAAACGGACCGCGTTAGAATACGTCGCCGATATTCTGGACACGCCCGTTGGAGGTGGGAATCAATTCCAGCTCTCGGTTGATGGTCAGGCCTTTTTTGATGCGGTGTTCAAGACCATCGAGTCAGCGGAGCGGTACTTATATCTGTCGTTTTTCATTATTCGCGATGATGAGCTGGGCAATCGTTTTGCCGACGCGTTGATTCGAAGCGCCAGCGAAGGTGTTCAGGTTCGATTGCTGTATGACGAAGTCGGTTGTCTTCAACTGTCCAGTGCCTATCTCGAACGATTACGGTGCGGAGGCGTTGATGTGCGGGCCTTTGATACTCGACAAGGCTGGGTAAATCGGTTCCAAATTAATTTTCGAAACCACCGCAAGTTGATTGTTGCCGATGGTGGCGATGCCGTTTTGGGCGGCTTGAATGTCGGTGACGAGTACCTCGGTACGGCGGCGGGACTGCCATGCTGGCGGGATACAGGGGTATTGATGAAAGGTCCTGGCGCGCGAAAGGTCCAGGCCGTGTTCGCCGGTGATTACTACTGGGCCGCCCG
>JAYZAR010000135.1:0-6685 GCA_036339635.1 Planctomycetota bacterium
GGGGACAGGACTCAGCAAGCGACGCGGTAACACACCCCAAAAAGTTTTGAACAAGCCTTACGCCAATGGCAACGAAGTGGGACGCCGGCTTCGCAAGGAATCTTGGTCACCCAATGACTCATCCGGAAATTGGGGGCCGAACAACGCGTCGGCGTACTCATCAATCTGCTCCGCCGTCTCGAAGTACTTTTCGTAACACCAATCGTCCTCGAATTCACACTCGTCTGTGGTGTAATCCCGACAGATTTGCGGTCGCGTTTCGTAGATACCACAGCGATAATCGTCCCGTAGATGCTTACAAGTCGTGTGCACCAAGAGGTACCAATCATCACCATCGACAAACACGCTGGCCCGATCATGCAACAGATACCAACGCATGAAATCGAAGTCACGACGCACCACGGGCTCATCAATCGCCAACGCGAAGTAATGACAACACTTGGCCGTGCAGTGGTCACACAGATTTTCCCCAGCCGGGAAATCACTGCGTCGTCGTTTGGTGGGAGGTGCGATCGCAGACATCGGTTGGACAGCCTGTAGCGGTTTGATGGTTTGACACAGTCGATCCAACAACAGGTTCACCGGCATGACTGGGCCTGTCCATGAATCATGTCGTACCGTACCAAAGGCGGGGGTCGGCAACAAAGCCCCCACACGAAACAATGCATACGCTCAAAGCAGCAACGATCAGCAAAACGCCCGCGCCCCCCCACAAAAAGGCCTCTATGGAAGTCGTCATCACTGCCCTCGGGCCCGATAATGTTGGCTTGGCAGATCCCATCATCCATGATGTCACCGGACGCGGCGCGCGGATCGCTGAGATCCAGATGTACGATCACGACGAGGAGCATCTGTTTGCGATGCTGTGTCGGATCGATATTGAGGCCTCTGAATTCGAGCCGCTGGTATCGGCGATGAAAGAAATCGGGAAGAACACACGTCTGGCAATCCGGGTCTGGAGCAGTGAATACCGTGCCCAACGCCCTCGATTGGCGGTCTGCTGCACCTATGTCGAGCACACCCCTCGCGCAGTGTTGGCCGCGGTCGCCGACAAAACCATTCACGCGGAATCAGCGGTTGTCATCTCAAATCGCAAAAAACTGAACGGGTTGGCCGATGAATTTGAAGTCCCCTTTCGAATGATCGGGGACGGAACCGGCGAAGCGGACGATGAGCAGATGGTCGAAATCCTTGACGAATTCGACATCGACTACGTTGTGCTGGCTCGCTACATGCGCATCCTACCGCCGTCGACATGCTGGCAATTCGCAGGCGGCCGAATCATCAATCTGCACCATGGCCTGCTACCTGGATTCCCCGGTTTTCGGCCGTACCAGGACGCCTACAACGCTCGCATGCTGACCTTCGGCGCGACTTGCCACTTCATCATCCCTGAACTCGATGCCGGCAATCAGACAATCAACCAAAGAACCTTCTCGGTCGCTCCAGGCACCTCATTGAAGAACGTGATCGCAGTTGGCGAAAGCCAAAACGAACCCACTTGCCTCGTCGAAGGTGTTCGACGAGTCGTTGATCGCGAAGTTTACCTTCACTTCCATCGCGTCGTCGCTAGAACGCCATAACCTTCGCCTCATGGTAAACGCCCTGTCCACCGTTTCTGGGAGATTAGAGCATTTCTGGGATGCTAAGGCTGCCCTTTCACAACCCGAATATAGTGGTCGACCATTTCAACCGACAGCAGGTCGGCTCCCGCACCTTGCATATCAGCATTCTTGGCGAGCGGCATGTGGCAACGAATGCAGTCGTCGACGATTTTGTTACCCAATTGAGCCGACATTCCGCAGTGCTCAACTTGATGACACTGAAAACAAGCCTGCGTGAACCCTTTGGTATTTCCCCGCTGATTTTCATGGGGATTGTGACACGTCGTGCAGGTCATTTCCGATTGCTGAAAACACTCACTCATCGAGATCCGCGTCAACTGATTGCTGGTATGGACACCGCTAGCACCAGAGGCATTCGACTCGATGGCCTTATGGTGAGCGGATAAGTTTTGCCCGGGCACAAAGGAGAATGCCTCACCCAAGAGCTTGAAAGATCCCGAATGACACTGAGCGCAGATTTCCAATTGTTGCTGCCGTGTCAAACCGGAAGGCTGAATGATGTGTTCGCCTGTTTTCTCATCGGGAAACTTTCGGTGGTGTTGCACGTGCGCCTCTCCCGGCCCGTGACAACGTTCACAAGAGATACCGAGAACAGCCGAATCACGATGAAAAAAATTCGGTGCCTGCTTACGTTTGATGAAAGTGATGTGGCACTCCAAACAAGAATCACGAATCACTCTTGAATAAACAGCGACGGTATCATCGTAACCGGGACTCTTGATCCATGAATCAACCTTTGTCAGGTATGAAACGTGCGTTTGATAGAGGCCGTCACCGTGCCAATAAAGCATCGTCTGACCTGACTTTGCCGAACCCGTAAAGACATCCATCGGGATATCCAAATGCCAATCGTCGTAAGAAACGGTCTGCACTAAACGGTCTGCTAGATTGCGCATCTCAAAGGACAACGCAGCGTCGTTCGTTGCCAACACGCTGCCCGGACCGTCAAAGTGGCCCCGAATACCCCCTGGCACGACACGACCGCTGGTGAGGTGATGCGCCGTTTCAACAAACCCTTTGTGACGATCGCGGTGACATTCGCCGCACGCGTCCGCACCGAGGTAGCCCGGGTTCGCGCGTTGATCGATGTCATCGACAGGCTCTCCAGCGGGAAAAATACCGTCTCTGGGAGGCGCAAATGGCAGATCGACCAACGTCGAATAATGTCCTTGGCTAAGCATCCACGTATCGCCCACCGAATCACGCTCTGCGATCAGCGAGTTGGAAATTCGAAAAATACCGGGGGATTCGATATTTTGCGTCGATTCAGCAAGATTCGCTTTCCTGGCAAGATTTCTTGCAATTTCAGCATCGGGCGATTCGGGACGCACAGCAAAAATCGCCGCAACGATGGCCACCGACAACAGCCCCAAAAAGATGCTTTTTCCGCTCATTCCAGGAGTATACCCGACCCAACTTGCCGTCCGCTTGCCAGCTGAAAAACCGCATTCCGCTTTTTGACTCCCCATCGACAACGGAGGAAGCAATGGAATTGATGTTGACGTGGCGGAGTTGGCTTCTAAGAATTGACCGGTGTCTGTGTTGGATATCTGGCTTTGGCCCGTGGGCCCGGCAGATTTGCTACGCTGCAATGGATTGCATCAATCGAAATTTTCCCACCGGTCGGCCGGAGTGCCAAAAAAAAAGACGGTGGGTGGACCGATTGGAAAAGTTTCGCCAGCTTAGGGTGAAACTGTCAGGGAAAGATCTGTGTGTGCACTTCTTTCTGCGGTTGCCGTTTTGAACGGCGACGACTGATGGTGGAGATTTAAGTTGCACCTTTCAATGGAGTTGTCGTTTGTCCCTCCCCCAGGACTTCGACCTGAAAGAGCGAGTACGTAGCGCGGTTGACATCGTCGATGTCATCGGCGGGACGATCGAGTTGCAGCCACAGGGTCGCAATTTTGTAGGGCGTTGCCCTTGGCACGAAGATCGCCGCCCCTCCTTATCAATTAACCAGGAACGACAGACCTGGAAGTGCTGGCCCTGCGACATCGGGGGCGATGTTTTTAGCTTCGTTATGCGTCGTGACGGTGTCGATTTTCCGGGCGCGCTTCAAACGCTAGCTGAATTGGCAGGGATTTCGGTCGAGCAATATCGAGGCGGCAAAAAGACCCAACCCGGTAGTCCGGATGACCGGCCAACACTCATGTCGGTGGTAAAATTAATCGCCGACGCTTACTTCGATCAGCTCGAAAATGGCTCCAGCTCAGATGCCCAACTGGCTCGCGACTATTTGGCATCCCGTGGTATCAGCGATGAGAGCCGCCAAAAATTCCGAATTGGTTTTGCTCCCGACCAGTGGAGCTACGCCATCGACTTGCTGGCAAAAAAGGGATTCAGTGGAGAAGTCGCATACGCGGCTGGAGTCGCGTCCAACCGCAGTAGCGGCGGGCACGTCGACATGTTCCGCGGCCGGCTGATGTTTCCGATACACGACCTGCAAAGTCGCCCGATCGCTTTAGGAGGACGGGTGATTCCGGCAATCGCCGAGCGCCACGGGGATCGGGCTGGCGGCAAATACATCAACGGTCGCGAAACGCTTCTATTTCGGAAATCCCATCAACTTTACGGTCTCGACCTCGCCCGAGATGCCATCCGTCGCAAAGGCGAAGTACTGGTCATGGAAGGCTACACCGATGTCGTTGCAACACGGCAAGCAGGGATCGAACCGGTCGTGGCTGTGCTGGGCACCGCGCTGGGAGAACAACACGTAAAAATACTGCGACGACTTGCCGATCGCGTCGTCCTGGTGCTCGATGGGGATACGGCGGGTCAAAAACGAGCCGATGAGATCCTGGAGCTGTTTGTTCGGGCGGACGTCGACATGCGAGTGCTCACGCTGCCCGAGGGTAGTGATCCGGCTGACTTCATCACCGAACATGGACCGCAACAACTCCAGCAATTAGTCGATCAGTCACCGGATGCTCTCGACCACAAACTTGGTCGCCTAACAGCCGGTGTCAACATTGCCAACGATACCCACCGGGTCACCAGCGCTGTCGATACGATGCTGAAAATTGCAGCAAAAGCTCCCGATGGCCTGCGAATCGATCAACTGCTCAAGCGGATGTCGCGAACCTTCGAATTTAAACTCGAACGGCTCGAACGGCGCCTGGAACATTTTCGAGACGAAATCGCACGGCAACCGGTTCGCCGCTCTCAACCAGCCGAACGACGCCCCGCCACACCACGAACACCCCAACAGCTCCCACCCTGGCGGGATCAACGAGCTTCAATCGGCAACCCCAATGCTGCATTATCGCAGTGCGCCGAGGAAGTCGATCTCGGTGGTGGACCATCACAACAACCCACTCGATACTCCCCACAATATGCTTCGCTACACCCCCTCACTGGGATCGACCGAGAATTATTTGAAGCGTTGATCGAAGATCCTGATCTCGCAGCGATGGCTGTCGAAGCCATTGACCCTGACTGGCTTGCCAGCAACACCGCAAAGATGCTGCTATCGGCCTACCAAGATCTGGAACTGGCCGGCCACTCGCTGGAAATCGAGGCGGTCTTGCTGCTGGTGGAAAATGAATCATTGAAAAACCAGATCGTCAACCTGCAACAACGAATTGCTAACCGGCGAGACGACAAACCCGAATCAGCATCGCTGCGGTACGCAGCAATCATGACCCGCTACCGAGATTGCGCTTTCACCGTCGAGCAGAAACGACAGATCGAAAAGTTGCAATCTGCGGAACTGGAAGAAGAAGAAGAAGTCGCAATGCTCAAAGCGATGCTCGAAACCCAACGAGCCCGACATCGCTCATAACCCTTCGGATAAGGAGTCGCTCCACGCTGCACACTGACCCACTACGCAATTTACCAAAACGGATTTTGACCCACGTGTCACGAAGACACGAATAAACATGAGGTTTGTTCATATGCAATTAATGGATCAAGAACTTTCGACCCTGGTCTCCCGCGGAATCCAAGATGGATTTTTGACCTATGAAGAAGTCGATCGCTACCTACCTGACGAAGATGTCAACTCACAGAAACTCGATCGACTGCTCCTGTCACTGGAACGTCACAAAATCAAGTTGATTGATAAGAAACCGCCGTCACCGCTGCACGTTCCCGACCTCGGCCAAACCAACGAACCGTCCGCTGCGTCACAACTTCGAGCAACCGTGGCGGGTGAATCAAAGTTAGGCACTGACGAATCGGCCACCGCTTCGAATTCGGATATGCCCAAGCCCAGCGATGACCCAATTCGCATGTACCTCATCCAGATGGCCGAGATACCGCTGCTGACGCGTGAAGAAGAAATCGCGTTGGCAAAAAAAATCGAAATCACGCGGAAACAATTCCGTCGCTCGTTACTGGAATCGGACTACGCGCTCCGGTCCACTGTTGCGACCTTGCACCGCGTCCACTCGGGAGAACTGCCATTTGATCGAACCATCAAGGTGTCGCTGACCGAACGACTGACGAAGGAACAGATCACGGCTCGAATGCCGCACAACTTGCGAACACTCGATGTGCTTATCTGCCAAAACAAAAGCGACTTTGAACTCCAAGTTCGAACCAGCACTTCACCAAGACTAAAAGCGGAAGTTCGACGTCGCTTTATTCGCAATCGTCGCAAGTGCTTGAACCTGGTCGAGGAACTCAGTCTGCGAAGTCGACGTGTCACACCTCTGCTGAAACAGCTCGAAGAGATTTCTCGACGCATGAATTTCATTCGTCAGCGTCTAGAAGAACTCGGTACTGACGCCGTCAGCCGCGACGAAGCCGCCGACTTGCGTCAAGAACTTCGCGAATTGATGCTGGTGACCCAAGAAAGCCCGACAAGCCTGCACAATCGCATGCAAAAGACACGCCAATATTTTGAGGTGTATGAAGCGACAAAACGCCAACTCAGTAGTGGTAATCTGCGATTGGTGGTCTCAATTGCCAAAAAGTACCGCAATCGAGGCCTATCCTTCTTAGACCTGATTCAGGAAGGAAACACCGGTCTGATGCGGGCCGTCGACAAATACGAGTATCGCCGCGGATTTAAGTTCAGCACCTACGCTACCTGGTGGATTCGCCAGGCAATCACCCGT
>JAYZAR010000136.1:0-5342 GCA_036339635.1 Planctomycetota bacterium
CCGTTCTTGTCCCCTGTTCCAGTTCTTGTCCCCTGTTCCAGTTCTTGTCCTTGTCATGCCAGTCCCCGTTCTCGTATTCTTGTCGGCCCCCGTTCTTTGGTATTCGCATTTGAACATTGTGCGAAAGTGCGTAACCAATGCATCTGAATAGCTGATGCCCCATCTGGCTGGGAAGTTATGACGCACTCGGGTGAAGTCAGCGGGTCCAATGGTTTCAACAGGTCGATCTAGACCGATCGCAGGCACAAACCACTGTGCCGAATCGACTTACTGTTTGAGCGTGCGTGGCGAGAGGTCGCCTCTATCGCACTTTCGTATCTTCCCGTCGAAGCACCCATTGACCATCCGACGAAGCGCCATGGATCAATCCTTGGCGATTGCAGGTTCCACCCCAAGTGCATGCTTCGCATCAAACTCTTTCCACGCTTTGAGAGCACCCTGCGGATCATCCCACGAACCAACGTTGTATTGCTTGCCCTTGTATTTCTTGCACCAGTAGCCTCGAATATGTGCAAACAGCGGGAAGTTCTTGCTCCGCATGTCTGGTTTTGATCGAGACTGCCTTGCAACCATGTGGCTTGCTCCTTGATGGTGAGATTCAAGGGCATAAGAACACTGCGATGGCAGACCTGTCATTAGCCGAAGGGGTGTGCCGTTGCTGAAAACGTCTCGTTTTCGCAATGCTCCAAAACTGGGCGATACAGAATTCGCATCTTTGCCCCTGCTGTGTGAACACGGCGTTCTGACTAAATTCACTAACCGCCCGAACGTGTTAGCGGCGCAGCAACACCGGAACAACGCGAGCATTCGTTTACTTGTCGACTCATCAACCAAATCGGTGCAACGTGGCGCGAAAGTCATCGTATGCAAAATTGGATCTCAGAAGGGCCCCGCAAGCCGACACTAGCCACGCTGACGATTTGCGAGTTGGCGTTAGACTATTGGGGTTGGCAATACTCGGCTTGCAACACCCTTACAGCCGAATCACATGCGCCGTCAATTGACGGTCAAAGAACTTGCTAAACCGCACCAATCTCACCTCGCGTCTACGCAATGCCGGAATCAGAATCTTATCCGCACGAACGTTTGCCGCTCGACCCCGATGCCGAGACCATGCGCAGCTTGGGGTACGAACTAATCGACCGGGTCGTTGATCATCTTACGACGTTGGTGGATCAGCGAGTGGGGCAACGCGGTACCGGTGCCGAGTTTGCCCAGTTGGTTGATGAACCGTTACCGGAACAACCGGGTGGCATCCAAGACTCATTCGCGTTTTTCTTTGATCGAGTTGTGACCGGCATGACTCGAGTAAACCACCCACGTTTCCATGCCCACATTCCCTGTCCTTCCAGCTTTGCAGGTGCGATGGGGGAAATGTTAGCGGCGGGAATGAATCCATTTGTTGGCAGCTGGCTGGGTGGTGGAACACTCTGCTCGCTCGAAATTACCGTACTGCGATGGATTTGCGAAATGCTGGGCTATCCGAATGACGCTGCCGGCGTGCTGACCAGCGGCGGTTCGATGGCCAATCTAATCGGCCTGGCATCGGCACGAGCCGAATCTGATTCGGACTTATTATCCAACGGACGAATTTACGTCTCGGTAGAGGGGCATGCTTCCGTTCGCAAAGCGGCTCGGCTGCTCGGTTTCTCTGACCAAAACATTCAGACGATTGGCGTCGATGATCGTTATCGGATGAAGACTGCAGAATTAGACGATGCGATCGCCAGTGATATGGCTGCTGGCAAAGCGCCATTTGTGGTTGTGGCCAATGCAGGCACCACCAACACTGGCAGCATTGACCCACTCCCTGAGATTGCGGACGTTTGCCAACGGAAGAAACTTTGGCTCCATGTTGACGCGGCTTACGGTGGATTCGCCGCGATTGATTCGGGGATGGAACAAGCTGGTTCCCCCCAAGGGACTCGGCGATTGCTAGCCGGTATGGAGCGAGCGGATTCGCTGACACTCGACCCACATAAGTGGCTCTATTGCCCTCTCGGAATTGGCTGCGTCCTTGTGAAACAACAAGACAGCTTGAAGCGTGCGTTTGCTACCGAGGGACATTACCTTAAGGATATTCCGACAGAGGAAGTCAATTTCTTCGAGCGTGGTCCCGAGTTATCTCGCCCAGCTCGCGTACTGGCGGTTTGGATGGTGATCCGGTCCAGCGGACGCGCCGCGTTGGCTCACCAAATCGCAGAGGACATTCGCCTGGCAAAATTGGCTGCCGCTCTGTTGCGAGAAGATGATCGATTCGAAGTGATCGAACCCGACTTGTCTGTGGTTGCCTTTCGCCATCGCTCCCGCGAGGGTGAGTCGGAAGCGAGTCGCGCGAACCGCGATGCAGCACTGATGGAAGCGACACTTGCCGATGGAGAACTGATGCTGTCTTCGACACTCTTGAATGGAATCAATACGCTACGCCTGGTCGTGATGAATCATCGCACAACCGAACGCGACGTACATCGCTCCGTACGTCGAATCCGAGAGTTAACAACATGATCCGCCGCCCTCTCAAAGGATTGGTTGAATCCAATGACCGACCTTCGACAGAAATTGCCAGCCGGCCTGATCAAATTGCCGGCCTGATCAAATTTGGTCGGTGGGTAAATCGTCCAGCAGAGCCGAACTTGGCTTGGGAGGCCAGCAGCCGTTTTGAATCACAACACGGTATCCATCGGGGTCTTCGTAGGCACGGCCCTGTCGATCCCAATAAGGATTGAGCGATTGAACCGCAGCCAAACCAAAGGATTCAATGTGATCAATCGTTCGTTGCCAGTCAGCCCGACTTGGTAAATAAAAAACCAGTAAATGCTCCAGCGATGGGGCGCGTCCAGCCGGATGATCCAGGCTTGCCGTCAACTCCAAATGATATTGCAGGTCAGCGTGCCCAAGCATTGCTCCATCGAATCCATCGTGATCCTGAAAACGACCAAGTAGAACAAACCCAAGTACTTGGGAATAAAAATCAATCACGCGTTCCAGCTGATCGGTTGGTCTCGCAATGCGAAGGTGCGTCTGCGTTAGACGAAGACTTGAGGAGTAATCTACCGTCATGAATTCCTCGATCGGTTGCCGAAGTTCCGCGTTGCCTTCGCCGCCACCGTTTGCAAGACGAGTCACAGGCACCATTCGCAGGCACCAATTTGATCGGAGGCTTCTTCCTCACATTCTGGCCAACAAGCAACAGGGGCCAGCCAAAGGCGTCGGCCGCAATGGATGTACCAGCCATCCCGCAAAGAACCGGCCGCCACACGATGGGTCGGCCGGGCGAAAAAAGGGCGTTGAAAGAACAGTAGTTCGATCAACTGGGTGGCGTAAACTTGGGCGCCGAGGGTTCATTCGATTCCTCGTCCTCGTCGATCGTTGAGGACGACACCGTTTTGTCATCCATTTCCAGCGTCTTCTTGGCCTCATATTCAGCCGCTCGAAACTGCTGTTGAACGTCGTTCAGACCTCGACGAAATTCGCGGTAGCTACCACCCAGCTTACGGGCCACCTCAGGAAGGTTACCGCCGAAGAGCATGACCGCGATCACGCCAATGACCACCATTTCAAACGGACCGAGTCCGAACATGCTTAGTTGTTCTCGTCGTTTTTGGGGTTCGGCTCATCTTCATCCAACGACTCGCTCATGCCACGCTTGAACTCGTTAGTGCTACGTCCGAGATTTCGCATCAAGCTCGGCAACTTGGAGCCACCAAACAACAGCAAAACGATACCAGCAATGATCGCCAGCTCCACCGGGCCAGGCGAAAACAAGCCAAGCAGGCCCATCGAGCCTAAATTCAGACAATTAAAAAGAATCATGGTTCACTCTCGCAAAGAGGTTCTCGAAATCGAACCCCAACGCTGACCGGCGAAAGCGGGTAGGTCGATCGGCTGCTTTTTTAGCCGAACACCTCCAGAACCGATGTGTCGGGGGAAACAAGCCAGGCTCTCCCTGGCGTCAAACACTATTCTATTGGCGCTCCGCATCGCGTCAACGCACCGCCGACATTGAAGCCAAAAACTGGTTTTTTGGAGAAACCCCCTAGAGTCAGATGCACTCGGAAGGCCCCCAGGGCTTCGCACACAACGATTTTGCGCGTTAGGGCCTCGATGATGCGCAGATAAACGGAATTTGCGGATTGAAGGGGTTCGGGCAAAAGGGGAGGCGAGGAGCACATCGGGCGTTCGATGCAAAGAAAAGAACGATAGCCACCCTTCCTCCAAAGCCAAAGCCGGGTGAACCTCTGCCGAAGCCAGGTAAGTCCTCCAAGGATCTCGCTTGGCGGAGGCGGAAATGGCCCACAGACTCTTGACATTCGGGTCCCTGGCGACCAAAATCCAGAGCTTACTGAGACTGATTCTCAACAAAGGTTTGGCTTTAAAACCCCTCGAGTTGGTTATGACCACATTGGATCAGCTGCAGCCCGGCGACAAAGCACAGATTGTGCGTATCGATGGGGCTGATGGGATTGCCGCGCGGTTGCGAGAGATGGGCTTCGTGGCGGGGGAGTCAGTTCAATACGTTCGCCGTGCTCCGTTAGGTGACCCAGTAAAGTGCGCGATCCATGGGTGTCGAGTCGCCGTGCGAAGCGGCGAAGCCCAACGTGTTTTTGTCGAACCACAGCACTAACGACCCGAGCTTTGACATCAACTGGATTGGCCAAACAATCTGAATTGCCAATCTTCAACTCGTTCCCTCCTCTCACCCGGCCGGACCAGTGCGATCGCCCTCCCCGCCTCCGCTGAATGTCCCCCGCTGATTGCCCATGGCGACCCCCCCGACGAACCCTTCTTCGTCTCAATCCGCTGCCCGCATCGCCTTGGTCGGCAATCCCAACACAGGCAAAAGCACGCTTTTCAATGCGTTAGCTGGGATGAGCGTTCGGACCGGTAATTACCCGGGCGTGACCATTGAAAAGAAACTTGGCCGATGCATGCTGGTTGAGCAACACGTTGACTTACTCGATCTACCGGGGACTTATTCACTCGCACCACGCTCTCCCGATGAATTGGTCGCGGTCGAAGTCTTGACCGGCGAGGTGGTCGCCGAGCCGCCAGTGGACGTGATTGTTTGTGTCGTCAACGCGACCCAGTTGCGTCGAAATTTGTTTTTGGTGAGCCAACTGTTGGAACTTGGCAAACCGGTGGTAATCGCGCTGAATATGATCGATTCGTCATCCTCGCGAGGCGTGAAGATTCAGATCGAGCGGCTTTCCAAACAGATCGGTGTTCCTGTGGTCGCGACGTCGGCGACCAAGCGACGTGGCATCGATGAGCTTAGGCATGCGATTGAGAGCCAGCTAAACATCGACGACTGCGTGGAGGACATGTCGCGGCGAGTCCTGCCT
>JAYZAR010000137.1:0-18759 GCA_036339635.1 Planctomycetota bacterium
GTGAAATAAGCTTGGCTTGAGAAGTTTCCAGGGAAGCGATTTCCATCGAATCTTGTCCCAGAAACTTACGGAGCGGTTCGTGCATCGCGATCGCGGCATCGACACTCGGATCAGTGCCTTGGCGATAAGCACCAATTGAAATCAGGTCTTCATGTCGTCGATATTCGCCTAATTGCCTTCGCACCTGAGACACGACCTGCATCACCTCTGGACGAATCAAATGCGGCTGCAAGCGGCTAAGACTTTCTAAAACATCAATCGGCGGCCACTGCGATTGCCCTGCCAAGTCACGACTCAGCATGACGTGGCCATCGAGGAGTCCACGGAGCGCGTCAGCAATGGGCTCGTTGGGGTCATCCCCCTCCACCAAAACAGTGTAAAAAGCGGTAATCGACCCCCGCTCCGTGCGGCCACTTCGCTCGACCAAACGTGGCAAAAGATTAAAAACACTGGGGGGATAGCCGCGTGTAGTTGGTGGTTCACCAGCGGCCAAGCCTAATTCGCGTTGCGCGAGGGCAAACCGAGTCACTGAGTCGAGCAACAGCAGGACGTTCTTTCCCTCATCACGAAATGCTTCAGCGATCGAGGTCGCCGTCCAAGCGGCCGACACACGTTGTGCTGCAGGACAATCACTTGTAGCGACGACAACAACGCTCTTCTTAAAACCCTCTTCGCCAAGGGCTCGCGAGATAAACTCGCGAACCTCACGGCCCCGTTCGCCAACCATCCCAATCACGATACAGTCAGCAGAGGAACCGCGAGCGAGCATGCCGAGCAAGGTACTCTTACCGACACCAGACCCGGCAAAAATCCCCAGCCGCTGCCCTTGGCCACAAGTTAACATTGTGTCGATCGCGCGAACTCCCGTTTGCAAAGGTTGATCAATGGGTGGACGCGATAAGGATTCAGGCGGTGCTCGGTCAGCATCAACGATTCGCAAATCCTGCGGTAACGGCTTTCCATCCAAGGGCCGCCCCATCGAATCAATGATCCGTCCTCTTAAGGATGCTCCAACCCGAAGCTTGATCGAAGTTTCAAGCAAACGAACTGAATCTCCCGCGGAAACGGCAGTCAATCTCTCCAGCGGAGCCAGCACGGGCCGAACTCCCCGAAAACCAATCACCCGACCAAGTGTGGATGAGCCATCGCTGGCGTTTAATTCGCAGACCGCACCAAGTGGTGCAGTCATTCCTTCGAGTTCGATCGATTCTCCCGCGACCGCTGCAACACGACCTCGAATATCAAAAACCACTGACTTGGAAAGCATCTGGCTGATGGAAGCAAGGTCAGGCAGAGGTGGGGAATCGAGCTTGAATTCTGGAATGATCGTCTCACTCATGTCAGCAATTCTCCCAATCGAGCGAGCTGACTTTGGAGCCCAGCTCGGATGTCGCCACCTTCCTGTCGCACAACCACCGAATCTCGCGCGACTGATTCATCTGGTTCGATTCTGGTTTGCTCAGGCAGGTCAGAGGAGTGAAGCATTTCATCAAAGGCTGGCCCGAGCATTGCCAAGGTTTCGGGATGCATTGCCAGCACGACTTGAGTGGAAGAACGCGTAAACTTCAAAGCATCGGCCGCCCATTGAACCAACAGGTCCGGTTCCTTCTTTAGCCGATTTCTGACAACAAGCTGAGCAGACTCAATCGCAATATGGTGCAAGGAATCGGCGTATTGCTGCATCCACTGCTCGTAGGTCACGTGCAGTTGCTGCACCGCTTGACTGATAAGTCTCAACCCCTCACGAGCACGTTCCTCAGATTGTTGACGGACTTTTTGCTCTTCCGCGGCAGCCGCCCGCTTCAGCCCTTCTTGATAGCCGCGTTGATCCGCCGCTTGTTGAATTTTTTTGACTTCCTGTTGAGCATGCTCCATCATTTGGCGGATTTGTTGTCGGCACTCCTCCAGTCGCAAGCGACTTTCATCGACGAGATCATCAAGATTAAAGCCCGCCAGCCCGGTCACACCGCGCGCAGCGTTCTTTTTTTCCTCGATCAATTCGGTTTTCAGCACGCTGGCCATCGTTCTACCCTCGAATCACGCGGCAAATGGCACCGACTCGGCAAGCAATTCCGGAGCAGCTAGAGATGCGCGCGCGACGCGTTCTTTCGCCTCATCAATCTCTCGAAGTTGCACGGATCCCAATCCACTCATGCTGGCGCGAACTTTCTTAGCACGCCCGCGTGGCAGAATCGCGAGCGCGGCTTCCGCGACCGAGTTCGGCAAACCACATAGCGAGAGCATCGCATCGCGTGCATCGACTTTACCAAGGGCTCGACA
This sequence comes from Planctomycetota bacterium, assembly GCA_036339635.1. GTDB lineage: Bacteria > Planctomycetota > Planctomycetia > Pirellulales > Pirellulaceae > Rubripirellula. The sequence goes on from JAYZAR010000137.1 coordinate 2,281, forward strand.
AAGCTCCATCGGCTCTAGGGCAACCAGATGCTGATGAATGGAATCAGTGGAACGCAATGGAGAAGTGTCTGGGTCGGGCAGTGGTGACGACGTGATTGAATCAGTCAATGCATGATCAACATGACCATCAACTTTCACGCTAACTGGAGCAACCCGTAAATCGGCCACGGAATCAGGTCGAGAATCAACATGCACATCTGGCTTAGATTGCGACGCGAATGAATCGACTTGCTCCTCACCCACCTCCGCGTTCAGGCCAACCGCCTGCCGAAGTTTCGAGGACAAGTCGTCCATCAAATCGTTGACAGCCGACGCAGCCTGGGAGGGTGCCTCCGCAGCACCAGTAGGTGCTGCGAGCGGATCCCTGTTAGACGGCAAAATCCCCCCCACCATCGAAGCCGCTCTGTCCACCGTGGCGTCACCAGGCATCGCGGCAAGAATCGCATCAAGCGCGCGTTGCCCTGTCGGCTTACCGTCACCATGCTGTTCGGTCAATCGAGTGCGAAAATGTGCGGCAACTTCTGCCGCTGCAGCTTCAGGGATTTCCCCTAAACGTCCCAAGCGTACCAACGTGTCATTGCGCAGTCCGCCATCTAATCGCGGCAATAAACGGGCAGCCTGGGCTGGTGTGATTGAAGCAAGCACCAGCGCGATCGTCTGAGGGTGCTCGACCACCAACAGGGAGAACAACAAATCGTCATCAACATCACTCAAAAAGGCCAGTGGTGAGTCGGACACCGGACCGGTCCCCCGGGCTGCAACTTTTGTAGTCGCACCAACATCGACAGTCGCCGCCGGCATCACGCGTGAGACGATCTCGCCAGATTTGTTAGAGTTTTCTTGTGTAATAGGTTGCTGCTGAATCGAAATGCGAAATGCTTGAATTGCCCTCTGACGCTCGAGGGGATCAACATCAGACAGTCGAGTCATCGTCTGGCGTACGGCGAACCTTGATTCATCGCCCATCGTTCCCAGCAACCGTTCAGCGGTCGGTGCAGGTAAACTACTCAATACAATCGCAACGCGACGCAACATTGCGTCACGGTTCGAATCAGAATTCCATTCACTGGCCATGAATGCGAGCCTTCGAGATCATCATGTCTCAGGTCGTTCGATAGCCATCCTAGCTATCGTTCCCACTTCCTACTTGTAGGAGATCCACCAACCAGAAGGAAGAGGAGATTGAGAAAGAGGACCATCCAGATGCACGGACACCTTGCATCGCAGACCAAGGACCATGGCCTAGAAAAGTGCGCATTTCGGATGCCAAACTTCAATCACGAATTCAGCAGTAAGAGTAAGCGATGATTTTAATCAGGTGACAATGCCGCAACTGATCGACGGTTGATCGAACCGGTAAATCCTGCTGGTTGGTAGCCAAGAATCATCACGGCAAAATCTCATCAATGCATGGGCTCCAGCTAATCCTGAACCTTTATGCGGCCTCACCAACCCACCCACGAATGACGTTGGCTGCTAATTCTGGATTCGATTCCACGACATTCAGCAGTTCATCCTTCAGCGAACCACCTGTAATCGTCATATTATCGTGACTCTGCTTCGCCCCCTCCATCACTTCGGGCGGCGTAGGAATCTCCAGACCGAATCCTTCATTGAACTCCTTGGGAGACGAACTGCCGACGTTTTTGGCGGCGGATCGCGCCACCAACAATGCTGCCAATGCCAACATCACCAGCGCAACGGTTTGCCAGGATTCCGCGAGCCAAGTCAGCACCACCGCGCTGGTCTGCGCCGCCGGTGCGGCGGGAAGGGGCAAATCGGGGTAGTCCCAAACCTCGACTGGTGTAAAGGGATCTGCTCCAGCAGCAACTTCGGGTAACAATACGGTAACCGCGGCCTTAATGTTGTTGCTGGTCTGCTCCCTGAGCTTTTGAAGAGCGGCGTCATCGATCGGTGGAATCGTTTCCACCGTCAAGGTCGGATCAGATTTCAACTGTTCCTGATAATACAACTTGTCGTAATAACTTCTAGGTAGACCAACGGAGGCCCGGATCGTGGTCACCTGCAATGGCGCGGTGCGGGAGTTCTGGTACTGCTGGCCAGCAACACCAGTAGTAACACGTTCATCATCTTTGGTCGTGTTGGCCTCGGTCACCTGCGTTAAACTAGCGCCACGATTACCAATGGCGTTCGGTCCGGTTCCCGGCACGCCTCGACCTGGTTGACGATTGCTGGTTGTTTCCGTTTTCCGCGTTCGACTCTGCAGATTGGTTGGCTCCGCATCGTAAGTCAACGTTGTTTTTTCAACATCCAAGGTAGGGTCAATTTCAGCGGTCACTGCCACTTGCACCGGATACCCGACTAGCAGGCTACGAATCTTGTGCTCTACCATCGCCTCGGTTTCGCGTTGCTTCCGGAGCAGGGGATCTTCATCTTCTGCGAGAATGGACGTCGATGTGGAATTTGTATCGATCACGACAACATCGTCACCAGACATGCCGGCATAAGACCCACGGATCAGTTCCTTGATCGCCATGATTCTCTGCCTGGCCAATGGAGTAGTACCCATCGGTTGTACGACAACACTTGCTGACTGGGGTCGCATTGAAGCAAGCCCACGTCGCTCTCCGCGATCGTATTCGACGCTCGCCCAACGGACGTCAGGGAATTTCGTGATCTTGATGCCCAGGTCTTGTTCCTTGGCATGCATCTCACGTGCGATTCTCAAATCGTTGGAATCAAAGGGGCCAGTTGCGTTTAGGGCTTCGCCGATTTTGCTGCCGATCGAAGCTGCCAGTGCTGGTGATTCCTGCAACGCGGCCAAGTATTTTGCTCGGGATTCCGTAGGAATTTTGATTCGGTTCCCAACCGGATCAAAATCACCCAAGCCGGCCGCCCCTAGCGCAAGGGCGATATCAGCCATTTCTTGGTCGCTAAAAGAACGTCCTCCCAACAAGTACTCAGTACCAGATGACTGATTGCTCCGAACGAGGAAAGCCAAACCGATAGCGATCGCAACGGCAAGCATCGTTGCGATTACCCGCGACTGCATTGGCATCGCTTGGAAAGCATCACGAGCCGAATCGGTTGTCTTTTGAATTAAACTCATGAATCGAAAGAATCAGACAGATGTGGAAGAAGCGGGGTTCAAATCTGGATTTGCTGAATTTCGCGATAGGCTTCGATCAACTTATTCCGAACCTGTAGCAACATACGAAAAGCAAGGTCGGCTTTCTGAACGGCTGTCAACACTTCAGCTTCGTTGACATCGCCACCAGTTAACATGGAATGAACCATGTCATTGGCGTCCATCTGCATCGAATTGACATTCTTCACCTGGCTGGTCAGCAGATCACCGAAGTTATCGGCACCGGAAGCTGCTTGTGTCTGGCTGGTCGACATTCCGCGATCGCCAAATGGCGAAGGTGGACGGAGTGGCGGTTGGATTCCAGCGATCGGCTTCATAGAAAAGTCAGTCGATTTAATCGAGTCCTAAATAGGGTTCTAATCAGGATCGTTTGGCAACTTCGTTGCGGTGGTTGTTAGGCGAGAATCGTCAGGGTTTCACGGCTCATATTCTTGGTTACTTCCATCACACCAACATTCGCTTCATAGGCTCGAGTCGACTCCAAAGCATCGACCATTTGAGTGGTAAGATCGATATTGGGGTAAGCCACATACCCTTTCCACTTGCCTTCTTTGATCGCTAATGGGTGATTAGGTTGATACCGGTACAACGGCTCGGTGTCAGTGATTTTGATCTCATCAACCTTCACACCAGAGGCACCTTTTGCAGACAACGAATCATCTGTTTGGAAAACAACCTCACGGGGCTGATACGGTTTTGCTTCCCCATTCTCATCTTTGAGAGATGAAATGTTGGCAATATTTCCAGACACCGCATTGAGACGGGTCCTTTGAGCAATCAACGCGGAGGTGCTGATGTCGAGTGAGCTGAGCATATTTGGGGCTCCCGAGGGCAAGTCGAAACTCTTTCACGAACACTTGGCGTGGACGTCACGCGCGTTCACTGATCGCGGCACTAAGTAGGGCAAATTGACTTCGCATCGTGGTCACGGCCAACGAATGCATATGCTGATTCTTGGCAATTTCTTTCACCTGATGCTCAATCGAAATATCGCTGCCGTCATGTAAAACAATTTGTTCAGTCGCCTTGCGGGGACCTGCGAACAGATCATCGCGAGTTGTCGGCTCGATAGCACTTGGCCGCCGCTCGGCAGCTTGGATCGACTCCGCCAAAGCATTTTGGAAATCACCAACATCCAAATCACGAGCCCGATAATCAGGTGTGTCGATGTTCGCAACGTTGCCAGCCAGCAATTCCTGGCGCCGCTGCGCGAACGCCATCGATTGCTCCAAGGCCGGAATCGTTGTGGTTTGAAAGATACCGAACATAAGTAACTGCCTAGGCTGCCATCCTTCGTTGACCACCTTCAGCCCGGAATGCAACCGTTGCCGCGGCACCTCCCTGCGGACAATTCTGCCAAACGACACTCGCTCCAATCACGCTGGCGACAATCGGTAAACGCTTTACGCGATTTTCAATATCGCACCCTGTATCTGCCAATTCAAGCTCGAGCCCACCTGGCGTTTCGCAGGCGGTGATGGTCAGATCGCCACCGTCTGGCATCTCGTGCAACGCCTGGCGAACCAATGCCTCGACCAAATCCGCGGTGTGTTGAGGATCCGCTGGAACGGTGACTTCCGTGTCGATGTCAAGTTCCAAACAAACCGGTGATGAATGTTCGATCAATAAGGGGGCCGTCACTGATTCGACGAGAACCGCTAAAGAATGGCACGAGTTGAGGTCGATCCATCGATTGGACATGTTGTGCTCCCGATTTCCTCTCGGTGTCGCAGGCTTGACATTTCACTCCAGTTGCTCTTAAACGCGCAACGATCGACAACGCAATAGAGATCCGTTGCCGAATCGCCATGCTGGATGGGTCGGGCGATCGCGACCCTACCTGTGAAACAGGCTACTCAGCTTTTGAAACCGAAAAAGATGGCTATTCCATCGGCGTTGCGCTGCGGTCAAGCATCACTGGACAAATCCAACTGGCCGCCTGGATGAAGATTAAGATTTTGGCCGCCGTAGCCGCTAACCGCTTGGCGGACATTATCCACCCGTTGCAACTCCTGCCGCAGTCGGTCTCGGCCCTGCACGAGCGATGTTTCACACTGGGCTTCGATTGCAAGCAATTCGAGATGCATACGCTCACACTCTTCTTGCTGCTCACGACACCGATCACGTTGCTCAGGCGTATCCCAAACGCGAGTCTGAGGATCATTCTCCACTGCGGGTCGCAATCGGTTGGCGAGTTCGGCTAATTGATTTAGCGGCACTTGTTTTTCAGACAAAATCCCCATCAATTCGGTCATTCGCGATTCCTGGATCGCACCAATCTGACGTTCACTCATCTGCAGCAGTTGGCTCAGCAAGGCCCAACGCTGGTCGATCAATTGCGAAAGTTCCCGTCCGTCCATGTTCTTCCCTTACTTAGGCACCAGCCACTAGACGGTCATTCATCCAACCAAGATAGGTCTCCCATCCCGCTCGATCATAACGTGTTGTTTCAACAAACCGATCATCCCATTCAGCGGGAATACGCTGCAGCACTAAATGGGCCTGTCGAATAAGCAGATCAGCTTCTCGCAACTTCCCCTGCTCACGAGCAATCGCCACGCGACCGAGCATCGCTTCGAGAGCTGGCGGCTCGTTCATATACCGAAGCTCGACCGCCCGGTAGACCTCAGCCGCTTCATCCAATCTACCCATGCGTCGAAGTACATCACCCTCAGCCAAATGACAGTTGCGTAGCATTGCCTGCTCGCCAAGATCCAGTGGCTGATCTTCTTCACGGTTCGCGAAATAAGCTCGCAGCTTGACAAATCCACCCAGAGCTCTCTGCAACGCTTGATCGGCGTTCGCACGAAGCCGTTCTCTGGCTGCTCCCAAAAGCTGAGTTGATGCGGCTTCTATTCTGGGCGAATAGGACGCCATCACATTCGCGCGGGCTGCCAAGTAAGCAGCCGATTCGGCCCGTTTGTATTCACCAAAATATCGCCCGGCTGCCTCATCCAGATAGCGAATCGCCTCCTCGAGAAGAGGCTGATTCTCCCGAAGCAAGGGAACTTGATCTGCCTGCTCCGCTTGATCCGCTACCAAGAAATTTCGATAGGCCCGTTGATACAACAACTCCCCCATTGTCAGCAACGAATTTCGCCAAGCAGTACTTTGAGGCGTCAACTCACCATCTTCAAGATTGTCTTGCAAGTACCGGCGAGCGTCATCTAACTCACTTAATTCAGCGTGGGATAACGCCGCCAACAAACGGGCATCGTATCGCATTGGGTCACGAGGAAATTCGGCAATGCAACTCGATAGAACTGCGATTGCTTCCTCCGGTTGATCCTCTGCTAACAAAGCGCGTCCGTAACTTACCAATCCTCTTGGCTGCAGGGATCGCTGCTCGTAGCGCAGGTACGGCTTCAATAGCCGAATGCTCCTCTTAAAATGGCGGCCATTTTGATAGGCCTCGATCGCGGACCACTGGGTCTTCAGATACTGATCTGTATCAAACTGCAACTCCGCCGCTGCCGCGAACGCATCACCTGCTGCGCGAAACCGATTCCTGGCCAGTACCGAAATATTGCTTGGGAGCTGCCCTCGATTATCTCGGTGATCTTCAAGCGTCACACCAGCCCATTCACGATAAGACAGACCTTCTTGAATCAATGCCTCGGTGGCGTCAAAAACAGGTGGAAGACGTCGCGCCGTATCGATCGCATGCTGGTACTCCCGATGGTTTCTTAATTCCGCCAATGCGGCCCCCACTCTTCGCTGAAATTCGTCAAACGTGATTAGTTCTGCATCAAACCCACGACCATCCACCATCTCTCGCATGATGTAGGTCGTCGTCTGAAGCACCTCTTGGCCTCGGCCTCGGGCGGCCAACAATTCTATTTCCTCCAAACCCCCTAAGATTGCGACGGCATCGAATGGACGTTGCTGCCGAACGGAAGTCAATCGGTAGAGAGCGTCTTGAACCCGACCCTGCACCAACAATGCTCTCGATGCCCACAAACGAGCCCGAGATGCGACCTGCGGCGCCGCCTCATTTTCCAATTCTGCCAACTGAGGGATGATCTCCGCCAATTCTGCAACCGCCGGATTGCGGTTGTCATTTGGATCAATCGCGTACGAACCAGCACGAAGCATGGCTTGCTTGATCGGCACAACTAACTGCAACAACTTCAATTGGTCACGATATTGGGCTGCTGGATCGCCGCGATAAGCCATCTTAGGCCATGGTTGAGACAACTCATCGTTAAGTGTCCGTTTTGCTTCAGCCCACCGTTTCAAATCGATCAGAGCACCGATCCGAATCAACTCCCCTTTCCAACGCTGTTGGTCCAATAACGTGTGGTCGCCCAAGTAACGTTCGATCGTTGCCAATGCCTGATCTTCGATGGGCAAAAGTGATTTCAACTGCGCCTCCGCTAACATCGGCTGCAGCTGACGATGCAGCGTTGGATCTTGCGAAATGGCCAATCGCAAAGATTCGATTGCATCCTCGTATTCACCAAGATGGTAGTAGGATTCGCCCAAGACGCGATATCCTTGGGCACCGCGTCCGGGTGGAAATCCACCCTCACTAGCCCGCTCCAGATACAAAATCGCCTCATGTAAATGCTCTCGACTTTGACGCGGTTCAGAGGCCGCTCGGGCTTTCGACACCTTGCCAAAACCAATCAGAAAATCTCGCAGCCGTATCCATTCCTCATGCTGATCTCTTGCTTTCTGCAGCTCCGTATCCGAGAGATTTTCCTGATCAACACCCGGCAACTCCGACTGACCAAGTTCGTGCAGCTCGTGATCAAAATCAACGCGTTCAGCCAATTCACCAGCGACGATCGGCCGTCCAGCTACAAATTCTCGAGAGGCAATCTGGAGAATTTGATACGGATCTGAAATCGAGGTTTGCCACAACAGCGAAAACAACAATCCAAAACCGATGAGCGTCACCAGTGCAGTCAGGCCCATCAGCCCGATGGTGATCTTGTCACGTCGATTTTTGATTTCCGGTGATGGCTCGTTCTCAGCCACTAGAGAACCTCGGTCCAAACAGCTGCAAAGTTGTGATCGCGAAAGTGGAATAACGTTTGATCGAGCACTTTTGGCGAAATCGGGTTCGAAATAACGATTCAGAATTAGCAGATGCAAGTTTGCTACGACAAGACCGAGATCAAGACCAGCACAGCGCCAGATCAATCACGGTACGACTCCCCGCACACACGTGATATCACTGAAACGTAATGTCACTGAAACGTTGCGGGGGCTCGGACAACCCTTGTCGGTACTCTTGGTACCGAATCAAGGCGAGCGCAACACGTCAAGTCGTCGGTATAGCCAGCATGCAGCAGGTTCTTTCCACCCCGAGTTTCACGGAGACACTCTGTCAATCGCAGCGGATCAACACACGCCGGGGAAGGGAACCACGAGAACCACACTTGCTTGGCTAGCACGGAAGCGTCATCTCCTAGCTGAGCGTTGTAACGTATTTCACAGAGCGAAACCAAAGCACCAGCGAACATTACATCCTCGATCGTCAGCTCACCGTCTGTACCGGCACACACCAAATGCACCGACTGGTGACCTGCTAAACGATCGCCGACAGCCGATAGATTTAAAAAAGATCCCGCCAGAACTTCTCCCGCTCGCTCCGCGTATTCGATCGCCCGGGTACCATTAGTCGTCGTTAGGATCAGCGATTGATTGGCGACACGATCAGGGGTGTATTCGGCAGGTGAGTTTCCCAGATCAAATCCCGAAATCGGCTTGCATCCGCGTTCACCGCACAAAAGTGGCGTCGGTGAATGCTGACTGGACAGCGCTCGAACCTGCTGCACCTCGCGGCAGGTGATAATAGAATTCGCACCATTCTGCAGCGCGGTACACATCACTGACGTAGCCCGTAACACATCGATTACTACCGCGACATCCCTCTCACCGATGCGATCGGAGACGGCTTGATCATGACGGGGCAACAACGTGGTGAACAATTGCATTTCGATTTCAGGCATACGATCAAGCGATGGTGCGGCAGCCTAATTGCTGCCAAGCAAAAGACCACTACGGAAAGAAATAGCGGATACAATTTCGAATCTTTTGCCCGGGGACATAGGCAACGGGTTGCCCAACAATCCCTTGCCCGACTTGCACCGGATTCAGTGGCTGACCGAAACTAATCAGAGCACCATGGGGAATTCCCGCGCCGCTAGGGGATGTGGCGACCGGTGCGACTGTCGCCACCGCTTGCGTCGCCGGTTGGTAGGTTACGGGTCCCTGATAACTAACGGGCCCCTGATAACTAACGGGCCCCTGATAACCGACCGGGGCACACCCCGAGTTGACACTTGCCGCCACATAGCCGCTTGGAGCAGTCACGCAGTTGCAGTTGTTTACGGTTGCGTAGCCGGTTCCCAATTGAGGTGGCACGATTGGGGCGTAGTCACCGCTGCCCGGTACGCCGCTAGCGTTGACCGGCAACGCAGCAGCACCGTTCGGTGCGGACGGAACACTGCTGGGTAAGGAATTCATCGCCGGCGGTTGTGCTCCAAAACCTGGTAAAACCGTCGTTTCAGGTGGCGTGAAGTTTGTTGGGGGTTTGGACGGAGAGGGAGGTAATGCGGGCGCGGGCTGGGTCATATTTGGTGGTAGCGCCATGCCACCTCCTGAAAGACCGCTACTGTTTGCACCCATCGTATTCTCGGGTGTCATCGTTCCATCGGGTAATGTGGGGGCTTCAAACTGCTGCATCATGACCGCATGCCGGACGGGATTCCTGCCCTGCCTTTGACTCAATTGACTGACTCCCGTGGGCGATTGAAAGCCAACTTGGCGAAGCTTGGTTTCTGGATCGCGAGACAGAAAAGATTGGACCAGCACCGGATTCCGCACAACGTCGCCTGTTCTGTTTGACTGATTGGCGTTGAGGGAACCGATCGGCATGAGCCGAGTAATTGGTGTATCAAGCGACTGAGCCACCGCAGAGGTGACCATCACGAAAGACGAGATGATGACGCAAAATAAGGCCGCCAACGGAGATATGAGAACATTGGACTTGGGGAACATGCCGATCCTCGCTGGGTGTATTGGGGGGCCGAAATCTCTCGACTTCTCGCTCCGAGTTGAATGCGTAAACGGATTCTTCAGGCACTGCAAGATTGATGCCAACGATTGGCAGTAGGCGAATGGCAGTGATTCAATCGTCACCAGTCCGATACAAAATGTAAGAATTGCAAATCAACTACCGGCATCCGTACTAAGCTCAGTTTCACGCGGTTGAGAACCGAGTATTCGAACTGTTGCAATGATTGCGGCGACCCCCGCGAGCAAACTAATCCACGGCGAGACTCCCCACGCCGAGGGGAGCGTACCCAGGACAATGCACAGCACGGCAACCAGGATCGCGTAGGGCATCTGCGTGCGGACGTGTGCGACATGATCGCAATCGCTGGCTCGGCTCGAGAGCACTGTTGTGTCAGAAATCGGCGAACAATGATCACCAAAGATCGCTCCAGCCAAAACGGATCCGCAAGTGGAGAGCACGATGGCTCCGGCGGGTCCACCGCTGGGATCTAACTGCAGCGCGAGGGTCACCGAAAGTGGGGTTAAAATCCCCATCGTTCCCCAGCTCGTGCCGGTTGAAAATGCCATCGCACCTGCGGTCAGAAAGACAACCGTGGGCAACAACCGAGGATCCAATCGGTCGGATAAAACACTCGCAAGGTAGCCCCCTGTGTTCAATCGCTCTGGCTCCGTCATGGCCGACAAAGCCCAGGCAAACCAGAGGATCATGAGTGCTGGCAACATTTGCCGAGCCCCCATCAACGATGCGTGAAGAATCTGGCGAGCATCTAGAGATCCCCATAGCTTGGTGAGGCCACTTGCAGTAACCAAGCCGAGAAAACCGCCTGCAATCAATGCTACATAGGCGTCTCCATTGCCAAGAACGAGTCCTGCAACCCGGAGAGTTCCACCCTCGATTGCTCCCAAATCGCCGACCGCCTGCATGCCGGTCCGCACCAAAACAATCGCAACGGTCAACAGACACAACAATACTGGCAACACGGCAGCAGCCCATAGCCACGGGTGATCTGCCGTTTGCTTCGAATCCGAATCACCATCGATCGCGGCCTCTTGGTCCAACAGGTCCTGCTCGACCTTTCGCATCGGACCAAAATCACGACCGGTCCAAGAGACGACAAAAACCATCGCGAGCGCTAACCACGGATAGAATCGATAGGGAATCGATTGGATGAACATGTCAAACGCCGCCGACCTTTCCTCGATCCCCGCGGCTTCGAGTCCCTCGCCCATGTAACTGATTTCGATGGCAGCCCAGGTGCTGACAACAGCCAGACCAGCCACAGGCGCGGCAGTGGAATCGACCAAGTAGGCGAGTTTTTCTCGCGACAAGCGATACCGATCAGCGGTGGAACGCATCGTTCCGCCTAACAGCAACGTGTTCGCATAATCGTCAAAGAAAATCGTCAACCCCGACGCGGCGATCATCGTTTGTGCCCCACGACGCGATTTGATCTTTCTTGAAAACAAGCGGATTAGGGACCGCATGCCACCACCCCGCTCCAAAACGCCGACCATTGCCCCCAGCAACAAACTGAAAGCCAACGCCTGAAGATGCGACGTCGTAAATACCGACGTCTCCATCGCGGAATAAAAAACTTGTGGAGCCTTCCACCAGGCAAGTTGTTCATCTCGGACCGCCAGCAGGACAGACCCTACCACGACGCCGCAAGCCAACGGAATGACGACCCGCCGCGTAAGAATCGCGAAAAATATCGCGACAAGAGGCGGTAAAAGGCTCTCAGGACCCACTTGAATCGCTATTTTTTCGCGGCGGCCGACCCAAGCACCGGCGGGACTAAAAAGCAAGCATCATCTTTTGCGGGAGCATTCTCGAGAGCCTGTTGATTTGTCAAACCATCAAGGCACTGATCTGCTCGCCAACGATTTTCGACGTCCAAGGCGGTCGTCATCGGCTCGACCTCCTCGGTTTCCAAGCCTGACAAACGCTCCACGAATCCGAGAATTCTATCCAGTTGAGGCCGGACTGTGGCGACCTCCTCGTCGGTGATCTCTAGTCGGGCCAAGAGAGCAAGCTTACGGACTTCTTGATCGGTCAACGACACAACAATTACTTCTTCTCGGCGCCGCTAACGTCAAACGGCTTGACTTTGACCGTTTTTCGGACCACGCCGCTGCGAATGCACTGGACACAAACTCGCATCGTTCTGTTCTCGCCACTAGGCAAAGTGACATGAACTTTCTGTAGGTTGGGTACAAACTTACGGCGAGTAATTCCGGTGATTTTCGTACCGACACCGCCGAGATACTTGGCTTTACCGCGTGTTTCGATGCGATTGCCCATCTGGACCTTCTTGCCACACGCTTCACATTGCCGAGCCATCAGGATTCTCTACTGGTTTTTATTAGACATTGGGTTCTTGGAAGGATGCAGCACTATAGCCGGGTTCGCTACGCACCGGAAGCAGGAATCCTTACGTCGGAGACATTGTGGCAGGAAATCCGGAAGATTTACAAGATTCAATTCAGATCTTCGAACGATCGAGCCGATGGACCGAAAAGCCTGCTTAACCGTCAAAGTTTAACAGAAGATGACTCCCCCAACTATCGCGGTCGCCCAAATGGCAAGCAAACACATTCCCATCGCCAGTCTCGTCAGCCTCTTGATGGGCATCGGCTCTGGTTGCAGCACGCTCAAGCTGCCAAATCTCCCCAATTTTCCTTTTAGTTCGAGGGGCACAGACGCCATTGAAATGTATAAATCAGCGGATTTCCCGGTCGTTAGCTCGGTCAGCGAGCAAGCCTATCACGGTGTTCGACAGGCGAAATCACAGCATTCAGTGGTTTTAGAAGTCGTTGGTGACAGCGAACCCGTGCGGGTTCTGCCCCTGCCCTTGGGCCAAACGGTCTACGTCAGCAATCTGCTCAGCGATACCGGCGTCGCCAAGAAACTGGGTGTGATCGAGGCCACTCTCTACCGAAGTGAAGCCGATTCCATTGGCGGTCTGCCGATGGAAGTTCGTATCGCGGGCGATGGACAAACCGTTCGGCCCGAAAGCGACTACGCCCTTCGACCGGGCGACCGACTTCGAGTCACCGAGGGTACAAACCCATTACTGGAAGGATTGTTTGGCTCGGTGCTAGGCCTTTAGGTCCGCTAGCCTTTCAGTCGACTGACTGTTCAGGCAATCCTCCAGAGGAAAAACCGGTAGAAGACAAAGCTGTTTAGTAGAAACGGCAATCTTACGCTCTTGCGGGAGCTGGTGACCAACAAGCAGCATTCGCGTCGCCGCTCGACTTCGTATTCACCAGTAGACCAGTAGAATCGTGGAATAAATTCGCGAACTCAATGCTATTTGTCGAGTTCGCGTGAGACCTTCGTCTAACGAATGCACGCTCTGTGCGTGCAAACAATCAATCAAGTTTTTTGACGCGAAGATTGCGAAAATAGACAACACTCTTCGGATCGTGAGCCTGAAGTGCAAACGTGCCCTCACCGAGTCGCCGCTCGAAATCTTTGCTGAATGCTGCTTGGCCCGCTGGTTCGGTGTACTCAACCAACGTTTTACCGTTCACCTTCAAGGTTACGACTTTGCCTTGGACAATGATTTCCTGCATATACCATTCATTATCTTTGACACCGGGATCCGCCACATTGTCGACACCGTATAGGCTGCTGGTCTTTTTCACGTCACGGTGGCTCACGTTGACTTGACATTCAAAACCGTACTTTGGCCATCCTGACTCCTGATACCTCGTGTGAAAATAGATACCTGCGTTGCTGCCCGGCGTGGTCATCACTTCTGCCTTGAAGTGGAAATTCTTGAACGGTGCAAGATCACCGGTATAGAACAAATGGCAACGTGGTCCGTCACACATCAGCGTTCCATCTTTTACTTTCCAGCTCTCTGGATTCTCTGCTGATGGCCTCCAGTCGTTCATCGACTTACCATCAAAGAGCGAAACAAAACCTTCTTCAGTGGCGGGATCGGCTGCGAAAGAAGGGCTAACAAATGAGCAAGCCGCAGAAAAACCGCAACAAAGCGTCATCAAAAATCGATTGGTCATCGGCACACCAGGTAGGAGCAGGGCAGGGGACGCGCAAAAAAAACCGCTTGCAAACTCAAAGTTTCAGCAAGCGGTTCAAGATTCTAATCAGCGACGGTAGCGAAGGTCACTTGGGCGAGTTCAGATCCGTAAAGATTTACAGTCCGGCGTCAGTGGCGGGGAGCTCGTTGTTCTCGATCTTCTCGGAGAAACTCTTCCCATCCTTACTCTTTAATTCACCAGCCTTTTTGAAACCCTCCAAAATTTTTGCCTTGGCTTCTTCCGGATTTGCTTTTACGTAATCTCTGGGGAAATCTTCTGCCTTGAGGAACTTGTGAAGGGCCTTGCCATACTCGTTTCGAACCTTTTTCTTGTCCTCGCCTTTGACGTGACAAACATAGCAGCCAGCTTTACGCCCAAGTTTCTTGAAGTCCTCATCGACTTCTTCGCCACCGAGGAATTTTCCTTTCCATTGCTTGCCAAATTCACTGATAGCCATCGCCGGACTAGCGAGCAGAACCAAGCAACCAAACATCACAACCAAACGTTTCATTCAGAATTCTCCAAGGCTTTGAGCATCATTTCCGGCACAGTTTCACGCTTCCCAACCGCGAACAAAGATGCCACATGGGAAACAACCGGGGGTAGGTCCGTGAGGAAGATCGAATTCACTCGATCCCCTTCATTTAAGTCTCAGTCGACCCAAAAAGTCAAATCACGATCACGATTCTTCTGGTTTACTCGGGATATTCTGCTCCGATTCGATCGCAGATCCACTCCCCCTGCTGGAACTTTCATTAGGAATATTTGGCAATGAATTAGCATCAAATCCAATGGTTGACAGATCATTTTGCAAATAATCGGCCACAATCCGCTCGTTGGCAGGGATCTCGGCGACACCAGCGATTGCCCAATCCACCTGCCAAGTGGGGCGAAGGTCATCTACCCACGCGGGCGTCGAGACCACTAAATCATTCATTCGTGTGATCGACATTTCCCCATCTGCGGCAAACAGTCGCAGAACAGGGTCAGCCAGCGTCGATTCCACATCGTAAGCATTGGACACTCCCCGCAAGGTCAGCAGCGGGAGTGGTGACTGTAGGGTCGGAATCCCCAAAAATTCGAAATAGGGGAGCGAGGGATCGACCCAAAAAACACTCTTCCGGGCGAAACGATCAACTGGTGCGGGATAGAAGCCGCTAACACCAACCCGCATCCGCATGATCCCCAAGGGCGCGTGAACTGTGACATAGGTCAACGACAGCAGGATCGGCTCGGCACCCGGCGGTAATTCCCGCAGCGCACCTGCGGTATCAATCATCCGCTCGGTAACCGCCAGCAATCCATTATCCCAAAACACCTTTAATTTCGCGGCATAATCCATGCCCAGCATGGTCATCTGCCCACGCACGATCACGTTGTTCAATTCCAACCAGACTTCTGGATAATCAACGATTTGCTCACGATTCTTGATCGACAATTTCTGATGGTCGGTGATCACCTCAAAGGCAAATACTTCATCTTGCAGAGTCGGATTGTTCACGGTCACGGTGCAATCCGTTAGTCGGACCAAAGGGTTATCGTGGATTTCGAAAATGGCCCCGCCTTCGAATTCCCGACTCGGAACATCCCAGATGAAATGCAGATCCTCGAATTCGACCTGATGATTACCGACTGTGCACATCCTCGTTCGCTCCATGCTGCGAACCTCGCCCGTGACAAAGACGATGCGACTGCCGCCAGGAACAGTTGAGGTAATCAGAGCATCCGTTTGCAAATGCACCGGCCCACTAAAAACCGTTTCAGTAGCAATCTCGATCCGATCTGCATCATGCATCGCAGCCAAGTCAAATGCCTCCTTCAGACTGACCGCCAAAGCAACTCCATCTTCCTCACCAACAGAAATTGCCGCGGGTGTAACCAAACGAACCACGGAAATCGATGGGACTGGATCGGCATCAACTTCATCATTGGAAGTTCCGACGGGACTTGGATCTACTTCGATCGATTGACGCTCTTCGGGATCCAGTAATTCCGGTTCGATTCGTGAATCCAAGTTGGTTCCGTTCTGGATCAACGCCCCCGATTCACCTCTTGAATCCTGTTCCATTCCGTTGGAATTCATTGATTCCAGTTCGCCGGAAGACTTTGGTTCGGTTCGTGGCTCTGCTTTTCCCGCAGACTCCAAATTGCCCGCAGACTCCAGATCGCTCGCAGACTCCAGATCGCTCGCAGACTCCAGATCGCCCGCAGACTCCAGATCGCCCGCAGACTCCAGATCGCCCGCAGACTCCAGATCGCTCGCCGACTCCAGATCGCACGCGGACTCCAGATCG
>JAYZAR010000138.1:0-2952 GCA_036339635.1 Planctomycetota bacterium
CAGCCACGGCAACTTCCTCCAATTCCTCCGGGCCGCATTGTAATCGTCTAAGATCTCTGGCTTGATTGCGAGAGCTGCGCGAAATTGAATGTCCTGCTCGAAGTCAAGAGTCCTGCTCAAAACCCGAATACCTGTTGGGTCGCAAAACGCAAATTGATCCGCGATTTTGCTTCGCATTCAGCATTAGAAACCTTGCATCAAGCTTAGTTTCGTTTGCCAGGTTGCTCATTACCTGCCTTACCCCTTTCCAACCGCCACCTACACCCCATGAACCAGATCTGGAATCAAATTGAGCAACTGGAATCAGTTGCATCACCTGGTTTGCTGGTCGACGTAGACTGCGTCGCGCGGAACATCGATTCGATGGTGCGGATTGTCAACGGAGAGGCCGGCCGACTGCGTCCGCATGTCAAAACTCATAAGATGCCCGCTGTGATTCGGATGCAAGTGGATGCCGGCATCTGTAAGTTCAAGGCTTCAACAATCGCAGAAGCATCGATGGTGGCAGGTGCCGGCGGGCAAGATGTGCTGCTGGCTTACCCTGTGGTGGGATTGAATATCCAACGACTCGCGGAATTGCGAGAAAAGTATCCCAAAACCTCTTTTGCCGTGTTGGTCGATCATCCGTCAGCCATCTCGATACTCATCGATGCCTTTCCCAAATGGGACACCCCCCTGCGAGTCTTCATCGACGTCGATTGCGGAATGCACCGAACCGGAATCCCCTGGGGCCCCGGTCTAGACCAACTACGCCACCTAATCGATCAGAGCAGTGCACTGGAGTTCGCTGGATTGCACGTCTACGATGGGCACCTCCATCAACCCTCACTCGACGAACGGCAACAGGCTGTCACTCACATTCATCAGGAGATTGCTGATTATGTCGGCCAAGAGGGCGCCCCGGAAATTGTGGCCGGTGGCTCGCCGACATTCGCGCTGTGGGCTCAGCAGGCGGGGATCCACTGTTCACCGGGGACAACCGTGTTTTGGGACATTGGTTACTCAGAAAAATTCCCTGATTTACAGTTCGAAATTGCGGCAGCCCTACTTACTCGGGTCATCAGCAAACCAGGGGACAAACGGATTTGCTTGGATTTGGGCTACAAAGCCATCGCATCGGAGATGCCCTTTGAGCGGCGTCTCAAGATCCCCAACATCGAAGACGCAAGGCTGGTAAGTCACAGCGAGGAACACCTCGTTGTGGAAGCGGCGACCGCAGCCTCGTTAGCGATTGGTCAGCCGTTGCTTGCTTTCCCACGCCACATTTGCCCCACGGTCGCGCTGCACAACAGCGTTAACTTAATTCGAGATTCAGCGATCACCGGCCAGCAATGGTCGGTGACGGCGAGAAATCGCTAGGATGGCCACGTGACCAACCTCCAACGATCCGGGACGATGATGCCCACAAAAAATACGCCACCCCCAGATCCGCTGTTTCGAAGCTCGCTTCGCGAACTGAAATGGATCATCGTGATCTGGCTAACCTGCTTTCTCTGGGTCATCGGCTATTGCTGGCTGTTTGGCTACAGCCCCGACCAACCGATTGCTTTGACATTCGGGATCCCTTCATGGGCGTTTTGGGGCATCTTTGCTCCGTGGGGATTGGCCACGGCAGTGAGCTGTTGGTTTGCACTCACACAAATGCAAGATCATCCGCTCGACCTCGATGGCCCGCTCGACCTCGATGGCCCGCTCGACTTCGATGGCCCGCTTGACTTCGATGGCACAGACGAGCAAACGGAGGCGACCGATGCCTGAAGCATCCAACACCGCTTTGATGACGTTTGCGATTTACACACTGGCAGTCTTTCTTTTGGCTGTCCTCGCAAATCGTGCCTCCAAGGGCAAAGAGTTTGTGGGAGAGTACTTCTTGGGCAGTCGCAGCTTTGGCGTTTGGGCACTCGCCTTGACCTTTGCGGCAACCAATGCGTCAGGCGGTTCCTTCATGGGGTTTCCGGCGCTCATTTACACACACGGCTGGACTCTAGCGTTATGGATCGCCGGATACATCATCGTCCCCCTGGTTTCGATGGGATTGATGGGAAAACGCTTGAATGAGGTCGCTAGAAGATGTGACGCGTTAACGATCCCCGAAGTACTCAAAGGACGCTTTGAGAGCTCGCGAGTCGGCTTAGTCGCGACCTCTCTGCTAATCTTTTT
This sequence comes from Planctomycetota bacterium, assembly GCA_036339635.1. Taxonomy (GTDB): domain Bacteria; phylum Planctomycetota; class Planctomycetia; order Pirellulales; family Pirellulaceae; genus Rubripirellula. The sequence continues at coordinate 2,161 of JAYZAR010000138.1, forward strand.
TATGTTCTTTTATTTAGTCGCACAGTTCAAAGCTGGTGGGAAAATACTGAGCACATTGTTGGCTAATGAATCCTACTTTCAATCAGCCGTCGAGCTGGTGAGTTCGGCAACTCAAGACATTCCGTGGGTCAATCGGGCCGAACCCGATTACCTAGTTTGCTTGCTGGTGTTTTCCGTCGCCGTCATCGTTTACGTCGTGTACGGGGGATTCCGCGCCGTGGTGTGGACCGATGTCATGCAAGGCATTGTGATGTTCGTTGGCGTGATCTTGATGCTCGGCTTGGCATTATGGCAAGTCGGAGGCCTCACGAAGGCCACCCATCAGTTAGCGGAGATGACACCACCGGAGAACGGGATTGGTACGGTAACGCTGTCGTCTCCGGCCATCATCGAACGCTCGGTGGAAAAAGGAACGTGGATCGCGCAAACCGACGGTGTTTATCGACTCGCTGCCGAAGTAACGATCCCGGCAGGGCAAGTCGAAAGTGGGCCGGTCGACATTTTAAAAATCACCACCGAAGAGGATATCAAGCGACTGCGTCGTGAAATCGAATCGAGTGACCTGCGTTTAAAAATCGAAGAATTGACTCGCTATAAATATGGTGCGGGTCAGAAAGGTGTTTACGTCACCAATCCCGGACCGAGCCCCACCAACCAGCTTGGATTCCTGGCGATCGGATCGGCCATCAGTTTCTTTATCTTCTGGCCGTTCGGGGCGGCGGGACAACCAAGCAATATGGTTCGCTTGCTGTCTTTCAAAGATACGCGAACGTTGCGTTATTCAATCGTGAC
>JAYZAR010000139.1:0-12256 GCA_036339635.1 Planctomycetota bacterium
TCTCTCGTATCGGTCCATTGCTGTGCACCAAGTGCGAGAAAAACGCATCAACCTGCTCCCGCATTTCCAGTTCCATTTCACGGTGGAAGTAAAAACCACCGGGCGGAGGCATCGTTCCGAGTCGATCGATCCGCAACCAACGCTGGGGGAACCGTCGCACGAAGGCGGCAGAATTTGGATGACTTAGCATCCGTTCAACTTGCGTTAACAAGATGTTCGAATCACTGAGCTCTCCACTCGCCGCAAGTGAAAACAACTCTTCGTCAGGCATTGAAGACCAAAGGAAATAACTTAAGCGTGATGCCAACTCGTAATCGCTCAATCGACCTTCCGATTCCTGCAAGTAGTAGAAATTCGGTGAGGCTAACGCGGCCGTGTAACCCACCTGCAATGCATCCTCTCGACTCGCTCCTGCTGCCATTTGTGATTCAATCAATTGCACGTAACGTTGAACCTCCGCTGACTTGGCGGGACGTCGAAATGCTCGACCTATAAAACGGCGAATCAGATCATCCATGGCACTAGCCCCCCCCTCGTCCTCACCTCCGTACAAAGCGACATGGCCTCGTGGTGGCCAAGTTTTATCAATGGGCTCAATCGTCAGGCTGTGAATTCGAAGGTGCGGGCCTTTGTACCCAGCAGCAAACAAAGCGGCAGCCATCGCCCGTTCGTAATCTTGCTTTTCCTTTTGCGGGGCTCCCTTGGCTGGCGGCGACCTGTAGGCGTCCGGGACAAATTGCTCGACTAACATGGATGGACGAAGTGCGCGATCGTAGGGACCATTCTCCCAGCCCAACCATGGAAACCAAGTTTCATCAACCCAACATTCAAAGGTCAAGGTTTGCTCGCTACCATCTCCAGGCAACACCCACTGCATGAGCTGCCGAGAGGTTGGATTCTCACCTAATCCACCACGCTTCGAATCTGCGATGTGCAGCCCCAGCAGCATCGGTTCATCTGGATCGCGTTCAATCAGGTCACCCCAAGCGTGTCGTTGATGGTGCGCAGAAGCTTCAATCGTGATTTTATATTGGGCGGTCCGTCCTACACCGCCGCGCACCAGCTCGTTTGGCGCAACTCTTCCAATTCCTCCGGTACTCGCCCCCGGCTCGCGATAACGCTGATAGATTCCGTCATACCCGAGTGACAAGGTGGCAGCAAACATCTGCAGACCTGATCGAGGTGGATCGGGGCGAATCGGACTGGTATAGCGACGTGCCTCAAACGATGGCCGCGTTTCCGCATGAGTCGCAAGCTTCAAACTGGATTCCGCTGCGGCAATAACTTGTTTCAACAGAAAGTCCGACATCACCAAGCGGCCGCCAATGTTATCGAATCCATCAATCACTTCATCAGCCGGAAACTCTCGAGTCGGATCCTCACTATTCCACTGCGCGCGCCCATTCCCGTTACGGTCCTCAAGCTTGGTCACCAAGCCTGCCTCATAATCTGCGTTCCCTTGCAAATAAAGCAGGTCGCGAAGCGTGCTGCGCAGCTCGTACCGGTTCAATCGTCGCACCACAGTCTTTCCGCCGGTACTTCGCTGCTGGGAATAGGCCAGCTTGAGCTGACGGGAAATTCGCTGAACCACTTCGACAACTTGCGTCTCGCTTGGTTGTCGATATTCACTCGGCGGCATCGCCCCAAGATTCAACTGATCTACGATTGCCTGCCAATGTTCTAAGCACTCCGGGTCCGAGAGATCACAGCCAAGGTCATCAAAACGCAGCTCGTTTTCCTGTTTCGCAGGACCGTGACAGGAAACACAATACTGCTGAAGAAACGGTCGTGCCGCCTGCAAATCCGTTTGAGCCGACAACATTTGAGCTGACAGCGCGTCTCCGCAAATCACCCCCCAAAAAACAAGGCCGTTGAACGAAAACCTGGCGACAAGCAATCTGAAAACGCTCGACCACATCGCCATGCTTAACTCCAATCCAATCCCGTCAGAGTGCCGTTACTGGTTCCGAATCGGTCGATTTCGAGACCATGATTCTGTAAAATCGAAAGCAGGAGATTGGCTGCGGGGACTCGTTGATTGCTTTGCTCCGGATAAACTTTGTGCTCGCCGTGTGAGAATCCACCACCCGCAAGGATGAGTGGAAGGTTCTTGGTCGAATGTTCGCCAGTCGCCATGCCGCTGCCAAACAGAATTGAAGTATGATCGAACAACGTTCCGCCATTGATCGGATCTTCCTTCGTTTTTAGCAGATCGATCAAGTAAGCCATTTGCGTGATTTGATTACGTTCAATCAGTTTCAGTGCATTCACTTCTTTTTCCCGCTGTCCGTGATGCGAGAAACCGTGATAGCCACCGGAAAGACCGAAGTCACCGTTCCTGAATCCAGAAGCAACCGTGATCGCGCGCGTTGAATCGGTCTGAATTGCCAGCGCGATCAATTCCATCACTGACCGCAAATCTGCTTCTGTTCCTTTTCCTTGCAACGGCTCAGCGTGATCTGTCTGTGGCTTGGGACGATCCAACCAAGGTTGCTGCTGCTGAATCTTCTTTTCCAAAGACCGAACAGCGTCTAGATACTCGGCAAACTTGCGTTGATCCTGTTGGCCCAAGCCGCGCTGAACGGATTTCGCTTCATCCATCACAACATCAAGAATACTGTGGTGCCGTTTCAGTCGTGCGGTCGCTGTCGCCCGCGCGGACGGCGCGTCTTCAATGAACATCGCGCGGTAAGCTTGTCGCAAATCGATCGCCGGCACCTGCACACCGGTGCGCGTAAAGCTGACGAGGTTCGCTTCATTTACCTTCATTGTCAGCGAAGAAAATCTTGTTGCAGCACCGACATGCTCCGCAATCTTTTGATCGACGCTGACATTCCCTTCGGGATAACCGGCGGCCACATGCGGACGCACTCCGCTAAGCAGAACAGGAACACCTTTGTGGCCCCCAGTGGCTCCGTGATCAAGATTCGAAAATAGAGTGAAATCGCGACGATGCCTTTTCAGTGGCTGCAGTGTCTCAGGAATTTCATAATCCGCGCCCACCTGATCTGCCGCTGGAAAAAATGACTCTCGATAAACCCCATAATTGTTCGACAAACATACAAAACGCTTGACTGGCTTCGATTCCGCAGACGCTGCTTTACTGCGTGGCGTCATCGCCTCTAGCATCGGCAGAGCGATCACGACACCGCTGCCACGGAGAAAGGTTCGCCGGCTGAGAATCTCAAGCATATTTCAATTTCGAATGAATGATTTCCGTTCCGCTTTACGATAACAACTGTTCCGCTCAGGTTAGTCGATAGGACCAGTTGACACCACTCTGTGAGACCAAGCATTCGCCCGAATCAAGCATCTGCCCCGACCGCCATCTATGATCACGTTCGCTCGATTCGCCAGCACTACGTTTTCATGTCCCAGGTATCCGTGATTCATTTCGAATCTGCCCACATTCAGGCAGGCCAAGTCCAAACGCGACAAAACGCCTCGCCGCTCTTCATTTACCTACCAGGCGATCCCCAGCCTTCCAAAAATTTTCCAACTTTGATGCCACCAAGTTTGCTTCGCGGAAACGCTCACAGCGGTAACAGGCCGGAACCAAAATGAGAGAAGGATTCAGAAACAACATTAAACAGCTCGCGATTTGATGCCGCGTTGAACCCGGTGAGCGAACTTGGGTAAGCACGTGATGTAAACCACGCCAAACAAATCGCATCAGCCGAACGAAGCAAGGGGCAGGGCAATCGATCGGAAAAGCGATTACGATACGGCTTCCGAGGGTGCACTTATAATGCGACTTTGCCACCATCCAAGATGATTGAATGAGCAAGACAGCTTTTTTTCGTATCGCGTTTCAAATGAGACAAAAATGCCTAGCCGCAATCTTCTTGGCAGCCGTTTTTCGCGTCCTAACCGCGGCGGACTCGGTTTTTGCTGACGAAACAATCGGCTTTAACGAACAAATCAGATCGATATTGACGAAGAATTGCTTGGCATGCCACGGAAGAGACGAATTGGCTCGCCAGGCCGACCTCCGCCTCGATCGGCGCGACGCAGCGATCAGATCCAACGCCATCGTGCCTGGAAAACCCACCGAAAGCGAACTAATTCACCGCATCGAATCCGACGATCCCGATTCAATCATGCCACCGCCGGATTCCGGGCACCAATTAACCACATCCGAAATTGAAACACTGCGGTCCTGGATTCAGCAAGGTGCGGTCTATCAACAGCACTGGGCTTTCATCCCCCCAACGAAGGCTCCATTCCCCGCAACCAATTTAGCTGACTGGGCGATTGCTCCACTGGATCACTTTGTTCTCAGCAAGCTTGAAAACAAAGGCTTGAAACCTTCCCCGACTGCCGACCGCGCAGAATGGCTACGACGTGTTTCGTTAGATTTGACCGGATTACCGCCAACGATTGAACAGGTCGATCGTTTTCTGGCTGACGAATCCGATCAAGCATTTGAAAAAGTTGTTGATCGACTGTTGAACTCGGAATCATTTGGCGAACACTGGGCGCGGATGTGGCTTGATCTGGCCCGTTACGCCGATACAAAAGGCTACGAAAAAGATCGGCACCGCGACATTTGGCGATACCGCGACTGGGTCATCGCCGCTCTCAACCGCGATACGCCTTACGACCAGTTCACGATCGAGCAACTTGCCGGAGACCTCCTTCCTGAGCCGACCGCCGATCAACTTCTGGCGACCGCGTTTCATCGAAACACGATGGAAAACGACGAGGGCGGCACCGACGACGAGGAGTTTCGAGTCGCGGCCGTGAAAGATCGGGTCGACACCACAGTCCAAGTTTGGATGGGTTTGACCATGGGCTGCGCCAAGTGTCACTCGCACAAATATGATCCAATCAGCCAGCAAGATTACTACGCCTTCTATGCATTCTTCAATCAAACCGAAGATGCGGATCGTGAACATCCTGTTATACCGACACCAACGGCGACGCAGCGTGAACAAGTTCAGTCCTTCGAGGCAGAACTGAGCCAGCTGGACCAACAGCTAAATAACGAAACCAGCGAGTTTGTGAAGGCATGGAAAACCTGGCAGGCGCAATTCGACGACCTACCGCTCTGGACACCGCTAAGACTTTCGTCAATAGAATCCAATGCAAACATTAAGTTGGATCAAGATGCCCAAGGTACGCTGGATGTCGATGGCGAACTACCTGAAAAGGACACCTGGAAATTGGTCTTCGACGTAATCGCCGGGCAAACCATTACCGCAATCCGTTTTGACACGTTCCCCAAGCCAGCGGGCGGGAAATGGAGCGACAAGAACGTGGCGATGCGTGAATTGACGGTCGAATCGCTAGAACCGGGAAAAGAACCTCGGCAATTGAAGTTAACCCAGCCACGAGCTGACTTTTCCCAACGGGGCTGGGAGGTCGCGCGAGCCATCGACGGGAAATCCGACGCCGGTTGGGCATTTTCTCCCAAGGCAGCTCAACCGCATGCCGCTGTCTTTGACCTGAGTGAGCCATTGACTGCTGGGGCCGAACAGCAACTTTGTTTCACGATTGATCAAGAATATGGCCAAGGCCTCACCTTTGACCGGTTTCGAATCTCATCCAGCTCGCACCCCGTCGAGTGGCTCACCGCAGATCTCGATCCCGTCAGCAAATTGAAAACGACATTCCGACGTCAAATCTATCCCGAAACGAAAACGATCATCGGTAGGATGGATACCTTGCGGAATTCACTTCACAAAGTGAAGCAAGAAATCCCGAAGACACCAATCATGCGGGAACTTTCAGAGGCGAAGCAACGTGTGACACGAATGCACGTCCGAGGAAACTTTCTTGATCCCGGCGACGAAGTCTCACCGGCCGTACTCCCTGGATTCGGTGATCCGCCTGATGAGCAAGTCGTGAATCGCCTTGGTGTTGCAAGATGGTTGATGCACCCCAGCAACCCGCTGACGTCCCGCGTCATGGTCAATCGGATTTGGGCCCGCTTGTTTGGAATTGGACTTGTTGAAACCGAAGAAGATTTTGGCATGCAAGGCTTGCCACCTTCCCACCCCCAACTGCTTGATTGGTTGGCGGTGGAGTTTCGCGAAGAAGGTTGGTCGATCAAACAATTGATCCGAGAGATCGCACTCTCCCAAACCTATCGCCAAACTTCAGCGGCCACCGACCAGCAGGTCGCGAACGATCCACGCAACCGCCTACTTGGACGGGGACCGCGGTTCCGACTGACCGCTGAGATCATTCGAGACCAAGCCCTTGCCGCTGCCGGCTTGTTGACACAAACAATCGGCGGGCCATCCGTTATGCCTCCGCAACCGGGTGGTGTCTGGAAAACCACCTACAGCGGCGAAGATTGGAAAAACTCCGAAGGTCCAAATCGCCACCGCCGCGGGCTTTACACCTATTTGAAACGCACAAGCCCCTACCCATCCATGATCACCTTCGATGCGGGGAGCGGTGAAGTCTGTCAAATTCGACGCGTGCGAACAAATACGCCGCTGCAAGCGCTCGTCACATTGAATGACACCGTTTTTGTAGAATCCGCCGGTGCTCTCGCACAGCAGATGGACCAGGCTGGCGATTCAATCGCTGCCAAAATAAACCATGGGTTTCGGCGGGTCTTGATCCGGCGGCCCAATCCAATCGAACTGGATCGTCTAGTAACGTTTTACCAGGATGTCGGGAATGAAATCGAAAACGGTGAAGCTTTACTGAAAGCAGCCGGACTAAAAACTGGTGACCCCAAACTGATCGCCGTCGCCAACGTGCTGTTGAATTTGGACGAAACCTTGATGAAACCATGATGAACCTGAAACTTCAAAAAACGCAAGCGATCACCCGTCGTCATTTTTTTGGTCAAACGGGGCTAGGGTTCGGCGCAATGGCGCTGCAAGCCTTGCTGACCAATGACGCACATGCCGCCGACGCAGGCTATCGGATTCCCGCCAAAGCGAAATCAATTATCTATCTGCACATGGCGGGTTCGCCATCCCAACTCGATCTGTTCGAGCATAAGCCAGCTCTACAAAAGCTCCACAATACCACATGCCCAGATGAATACCTGAAAGGGAAACGATTCGCCTTCATTAAAGGCACACCCAAAATGCTGGGGCCCATGTTTGACTACAAACAATATGGCCAAACCGGTCAATGGGTCAGTGAGTTGTTACCAAATTTGAGCAATCTCGTAGATGACGTCTGTGTCATACGCTCACTGCACACCGAACAATTCAACCACTCCCCCGCACAGCTACTTCTGCAAACAGGCAATCCGCTACTTGGTGCTCCGGCGATGGGATCGTGGGTCACCTACGGACTCGGCAGTGAAAACAAGGACTTGCCTGGATTCGTTGTTCTCGCGTCTGGCGGCAAGACGCCCAGCGCAGGTAAGTCACTGTGGGGCTCGGGGTTCCTGCCAACGGTTTACCAGGGAGTCCAGTGCCGCACGGATGGTGGCGACCCGATTTTATTTCTGTCTGATCCACCCGGCCTCGGTCGCAAAGCCCGCCGAAAAACGCTTGATGCGATTGGCGACTTGAATCGATACCAACATCAACATGTTGGTGACCCTGAAACGATGACCCGGATCGCTCAGTATGAATTGGCCTATCGTATGCAAGTCTCGGTTCCTGAAGTGATGGACATTAGTAAGGAACCTGAGCACATTTTGAAAATGTACGGAGCGAAGCCAGGGTTTGTTTCTGAAGCTGAATCAGCAGCGGACCCGAGGCAGCTTTACAAAGGTGATGACCCAACGTTTGCGAACAATTGCTTGCTTGCCAGACGCCTCGTCGAGAGTGGCGTTCGCTTTGTGCAGCTTTACGATTGGGGATGGGACCATCACGGTTCGTCTCTCGGAGAATCGATTGACGAAACGTTACCAATCAAATGTCGCCAAATCGACCAAGCAATTTCAGGATTGCTCGCAGACCTGAAACAGCGGGGTTTGCTCGAGCAAACACTGGTCGTCTGGGGTGGTGAGTTTGGACGCACGCCGATGATGCAAAACAATGTCCGCAATGAATTAAAGAAAGGTTTCATCGGCCGCGACCACCACCCACACGCCTTCACAATGTGGATGGCGGGTGGCGGTGTCAAACCTGGTGCCTACGGACAAACCGACGACATTGGGTACTACCCCACCGTGAACCCAGTTAGCATTCGCGACCTGCAGGCGACGATTTTGAATCAAATCGGGATCGACCCGCAACGGTTTAGCTTTTCCTACCAGGGACTGAACCAGCGTTTGATTGGGCCGACTGACGAAGGGCAGGTCATTCGTGAAATCATTAGCTGACACAAGCTTCAATCGGCCGCATCGATGACAAACCGGCCAAGTCGGCTACTTAACAGCTTCACCACCAGAGCAACTCAACGCAATCAGCGATACTATTGGCTCTTGGTCGGATAGCTGAAACACCAAAGCGCCTTGTCGGTGCGAATGAGGATATCGCTTCCTGCCGCAACAACCGAGGCATTCGTCGACTCGTCGAGATTGTTCTTCGCAACTCGCTTTAACTCGTTCCTGTCCGGCCGAAATACAGTCGTCGTCCCAGCTTTGGTTAGCAGATACATCAATCCGTTACCGGCCTGTGTGATACTTGACCAAGTCCCTCCACCATCACCACGGGCTTTCCAATGCAAGTCGCCCGTTTCAACGTCGATGCAATGAATCACACCTCCCATGTCGCAAATATAAAGATCACTGTCATGAGTGACACCCGTCCCCAACCAACCACCATCTCTTGGCTTGTGCCACAACCGATGGGTCTCTGTAACGTCGCCCCGACCACCAGCACGCACGGCCATGGAAGCGCCAAGGTATCCCCCCAACGCAACGATCACACCATCCGTTTCCATCAACGATGCATACGCTAGTGGTGCACCGCCTCCGCAGGTCCAAAGTCGCTCCCCTGATTCAGGATCGAAAGCACTCAGACGACGCGGCAACGCAACCACCAACTCATCCTGCCCATCGACCTCGACCAAAATCGGTGTGGTCCAAGAACCGCGAAGCCTTTCTGTGCGTTCCTTGGTGCTGCTGAAATCGTTCGCGTTGCCGTCGTTTTCTGGACCACTCAGTTTTCGCTCTGCCACATCATCAAGTGCATCAACCTGCCAACGCGTTTCGCCGCTGGTTTTATCAACAGCAATTAAGAATTCGCGATCGCCGGGGCCAAAGCTCAAAATGCAAAGCTCCCGGTACAGGATTGGCGATGAACCGTACCCCCACATATGAGTCTGCTTGCCAAGGTCACGCCGCCACAACTCGTTACCATCCAGATCCCAGCAAATCAAACCCGCAGACCCAAACCAAGCGATCACACGTTGCCCGTCAGTCACAGCCGACGCCGAGCAATACGGATTCGTCTTATGAGTTCGCTCCTGCGCCGTATACTCGACTCCCCGCCGCCACAATTCTTTGCCCGTTTTCCGGTCCAGGCAAATCATTGCTCGCTGCTTTGTTTCCGACAATGGCTGCGTCAGGAAAATCTGCTCGCCCCAGACAACCGGCGTCGAGTTTCCTGGCTCCGGTAAATCGAGCCGCCATTTGACGTTTTGCTCAGGCCCCCACTCCGTCACAACATCCTTCGCCAAGGTTTTGCCAGTTCCTTCAGGGCCACGCCACTGCGGCCAATTCAAGTCGTCAGCTAAGCCAGGGAAAGCGATCACGCAGCAAATTACCACGCTCATCCAACGAACTCGAAGCTGCATGTTAAATCTCCATCAAAAAAGGTTTCCACCGGATCACCAACAGTTTATCCCAAGGCGGCACGATGAAACACAGGCTTCCTGCAACCGAGAAGTTCAAACGGCGACTTGCCGCTAACTCGCCACGAATCTGCCGCTGCCTTACTAGGGTGGCTCTTCGATCCGCAACGTCGAAAGCAATTGCGGGAGACCCACACAGCCCGTCATGCAACATCACACCTCTCGGTGCAAACAGATGGCTAGCCAAGCATCCATCGAACCGCGGAGACTTGCTGTCACCGCGAACCAGCTGACGATAAGTTAGGAAACTTACCGGCATCGTGTGCAAACACGATCCACCCTAGCTTCTCGCGGTACTTGTTACTTGGTGCATGGGGCACCAGGCAGTGCAGTTCGACGGCGCCGGGGCACATTACTTTCTACGGGTCTCATCGGGAGGGGAGATGGTCCGTACCGACAACGCTGAGTCCATCTGGCCGGAGACAGCTTCATAGCGGCCATCGCTACGCTTCTTCAAGAACAGCAAGTATTCAGGTTTGTTCGCCAAACGCTCAACCACTGCCACCCATTCTTTCAGAACACCCGAATCATGACCTGCTTTCTTTGCAGCGGTCACAATGGGCTCCGTCAAAAAGGTCACAAAACCGGGACCATTGTCATAACGGGTTGCACCTTGCTTGTAGCTAAAATGAATCACTCGGACGGAATCAGGCGTCCCGCCTTTAAGAACGCTCTCCACTTTAAAAACAGTTTCGGTACCTACAAAACGATCCTTTGAAAAATCGTCTTCGGGCCACGCTTCGTCACAAAGTTCGCTGCGCATCGCCGTGGCAATCACAATTAATTCGGATTCTTGAGATAGCCGATCATACGGCCAGAATTCCACCTTCCTGGCCCATCCATTGGAAGGCCCAACGAGCCAAAAAGCGATTGCCGTTACCGCGAGAGTCCTCAGCATTGTCGACTCCGAAAATGTTCGCATTGAAATTGAAAAGGTCGATGGTTGCTGGGAAATTGGTGCTGCGAATTACTCACCTCTCGCCCATTTCGGTTATGAAACCACCTCCATAAGCAGGCAAGCCATGTGCTAAAACGAATTACCCACGCCACAGCAATCCTCCTATCGCGGCTGTCATGCAGTTCCAGGTCGAAAAATCGCCTTCAATCAAAGCACTTGGCCACCCGTTTATCTAACCTGAGCGATCGCCGCGTTCCGGGCAAGAACAACACAACAGCTGCCCTGCAGGTTTTCTAAACTTGTCCTCAAGAAACACCAGTAATGAAATCGCAAATGAAGGCAAAACCGAAGCGACATCAATTGCGAATTCGCCACTCGCCAGAACATCGCTTAGCCAATGCGGTATTCGCGCGTTGATCACATCAACATCATGTCCTCGGCTATCGTTCATTTTTTCCTCAAAGAAACGCTATCAAGTGCACAGCAAACCGCCATTTCGCCATTTGCCCCTCATGAAACGTGCCATCGCGCGACGGCTCCATCGATTCCAACCCAACAACCGCCTCGGGAAGATCACCACCGAAAGACGGATGAAGAATCTTACGATCGATCAGTCTTGCCAATCTCCCAGAGCGCGCCGCACCATCACCAACTGACCAAGGTGATACGCGTTATGGTCGGCGACTAAAAGCGCTTCACGGAGAATTGTGTGGCCCGCTTGCCCATACGGAATTGGTGCAAACAAGTCGGTCGAAGGATCGCCTACAAGACTCTGCATCGCCTTGAGGTCCGAACGAAATGCCGCGACACTTCGATCCCATGCATCCTCGGTCGGTGGAGCAGCCTGAATTGGCCAATAGCCATCTGGAAAATCAGGTGACTCATGGCGTCCGTCAAGACTGTATTCAAGAATATCCCACTGACAAATCCGTAAATGCTCAACCAGTTGCCAAGCGGAATAGCGCAGGCCTGCTGGCGTGACCCCACGCAACGCAACCGGTAGCCCATCAATCGCCCGATCAAAGTTCAGGTGAGCGTCACCGCCCCGCAAGACGTCATTGACATGGTCCCGTAGTTGTTCGTCTCTGCTCACGACTGCTTGGCCCACCAGGAAGTACGAGAATGAAAGGTCGTCCATTGGCGACGACGACCGCCGCTGATTGTACAGAATTTGACACATCTGCACGGCCTTCAGCACGCCCAGGAAAAGGATGCATTGCGTCCCAGCTAAGACTTTCTCCAAGCAGGATTCCAGCAATCCACCAACGCTGAACTTGGCATCGCTGGAAATGGTAACAAACAATGGATAAGAGCCACGTGGAACATGGTTCGAGCACGAAAGGCCCAACGAGAAATGCTCGCTTTTAACGACCCCATGCTTAAATTTGCCACGTGCCTAATTTTGCCACGTGTCTAATTTTGCCCCGTGCACGACAACCTGTTCGCGTCTAAATGGGTTCGGCAGTAAACTATGGCACCCCAGGTCGGATACTTCAGCCTGCGTGACTTAAACTCGATCAACCTAGCTAACCCAGCGTTTTGGTTAACCAGTTGCTTTACGCACAAAAGGCAAGCTTACTTAAAATTCAGCGGTGACGCATCACCAATGCGTGGCTTTCCGCCGAGGAACACCAAGAC
>JAYZAR010000140.1:0-16328 GCA_036339635.1 Planctomycetota bacterium
CGCGGGCTCAGTGAACCGATCGGGAGGTTTGTCGCAATGTGTTCCAGTGGTTGTCTCTTTGTTTGTTGTTCAATGACCGGGTGCTTTTGATGCGTTGGTCTCTACCTGGATCTAGCAACCTGAACAAAAAATCCAGCATCCAATGGACGACCGTTGCTGTCTATCAATTGTGACCTTCCTGAGTGGAGAAGCAAACCGTGGTCTCGATTTCCGAGAAAACCGGTCTGGACGAGGTAGTGGACAATATTGGACTGATCTACCTCGGGTGAGTGCCCCGTGATTAAGAGCCGAAAGCAGGATGGATCGAGGAGCCGAAGGCAGTTTTCCAGCAACGGCCATAAATCACGTTCGAGACGCCAAGTCCGTCCCGATGGAGCGTGACCGTAGGCTGGTGGATCAAGCACGATTGTGTGGTACTGCCGTCCGCGACGTACTTCCCGCGCTGCAAATTTCGCTGCATCGTCAATCAAGTAACGAATCGGGGGATCGGCCATCTCGTTGCAGTTCGCCGCGATTCGAACGGCTTGGACATTTGGTTTTGCGGCATCAACATGGGCGACGCGGAATCCGCTGCGAACCAATGCGATGGTGCTGGCGCCGGTGTAACCAAATAAGTTGAGCGCCTCGTGATTTGGAATTTCTGATGGTGGAGGCTCCGAGAGCCAGTGCCAATTAGGTGCCTGCTCCGGAAAAAGCCCGATATGACCATGGGGCGTCGGTCTGACTGGCATCCAAAAGTTGCCGCATTTGACGGCTAGGTTTTCAGGCCACGGTTGGTGGTGTGTCCATTTTTTCTTGACGGTGTCATACCGAGAGGTTGCGGATTGCCAGGCGTCGGGCTTTTGGCGACGCATTGAATTGGCGGCGGGGGAGGGACGGTCAATCCAACGACCGGCGACCGATTCGAGTTTACGACCGTTACCGAAGTCGATTAGCTGGTAATCGTTCGTTGGCTGGTCAGCGTCAGTTGGCAAGGGATTGCTCGCCGGCGAACGAATCAGCGTTTGACGGTTTCAGATTCTTCGCTTTTTTCAGCGAGTTCTGTTTCGACTTGCGAGTCAATAAGTGCATCTTGCGTATCGACGAGCTCATTTTGTGTACCGGCCGAGTCACCTGAGGATGAGTCACCTGAGGATTCTGCATCCGCAATTTCTGATTCGGGCACACCAATCATATCAGGGGCAAAGCCGCCGTCATCAAGGATTGGCATTCCTTCTTGGAACCTCATTGCGGCAGTATAGTCGACGGGCGGTCGGTCGAAGAACTTGGCAGGCGATCCGGTCGCGCTCTTCTCGCCGAACCGAATTTGACTACCTGCCAGTTTGGTTTGTTCACGAATCGTTCCGGCCTGAAATGGCCCGATTCCGAATACCCAAGTATCTCGTGCAGTGGCGACGGCGCTATCAACGCCTGATTGCCAAATTGGTGCTCGAGTTGTCCGATCATAGGCAAAGCAAGCGATTTTGGCCGCAGCTTCTCTCGCTTCCCGGCGGGCGATAGCAATTTCCGGAATTGTCGGGATGCTGGGGGCGCCGGGGAAAAGCGATACCGTCGTGGAGACTCCATTATTGGCGGGGACTCCATACATGACACGATGGTCATCTGCCCCGAGCGTTCCAATGCGGGCTTCAATCACAATGTCGGCTTCGGTCGCCGAGTCTTGGATATAGCATCCTGCTGCAACGATTTGTTGCCGAAGGGCGCTGGTGACGTATTCTGAGTTAACGAAGCCCTCGCCTTTGACGTGTCTTAGGTAACTCGTGTCGAGATATACCTTTCGACGCGAGAGCGGACGAAAGTCGATTTGAGCGACACTGCGATCGACAGCATCGCTCATCACCAGTTGCTGAGTCGCGTTATACTCCCTGGTCGTACCGCACCCGATTAGCGTTAGCGTGGCGCAAAGCAAGATCACAAGCGTGGTGGAACGCTTGACAGCAAGCCAGACGGCAACCTCCAGTGGGCGTCGCATGGTTAATCACAACTCGGGACTTCGAAATAAACCAATCTCCATTCGGGAAATAGCTTGCGAACGCCCCGATCGACAAGTGCAATTTGTCGAGATTTGAAGTTTTACGCCAGAGTTGGAACCAATCAGGTAGTCTCAGCAACTTCCTGAGTGACTCTTTCGCTATTGTCGCGGCGTCGTCGACGCGGTTTGGACGTGCCCCATTCCTTCGTAAGCGTTTCAAATACTTCTGGTGATTCGTACCGCACGATGTTTTTGCCCTCCGGAATGGGCCCGATCAAGCCCCGGAAAACGGGCATGCCACGAAGGCCCAGATCGGTGCTGCAGTCATCAACACCGATCTGAAGGTGCATTTGCGTCAAGGGATCACAGTTGGGGTAATCTCGAACCAATAGGGAACCGTCTGATCCGCGTGTAACCACGCGGATAGTATCTTTCTTTGCCATGGATCTGGGAGCCTTGGGGAGGATCAGCGGGGAGGTCGCGTCGACGCCCAGGGGCGAAACCAACCATTGCACCGAGCGCGAACGCAAACCAGAAGCCCCATGGTAGGAGGGAGATTCAACCGTGAAACTTTTTTAGCCAGGACTGGTTTGCGTCGACACTCGGTCACATGCGGAAATCGCCCATGGATGGGAGGGTCCGTTGGAAGGCAGACCTTGGGAGTTAGGTCGACAAAGGGAGTCATCGTCGCCGGAACCTCGCTGTCGACGAGAAAACTTCTTGTGGCGGAATACGGGGATTGACAGGTGTTTACGGCATCAAACGTGCATGGCGTAAAATCGTAGCGAGCGGACCTTCCGTAGGTACGAATGACCGGTTGGCAACAAGTGAGCGGATTGGTGCGCGGGTGAAGCGACTTCGCTAGGTCGTCCCGGTATTACTTTTTTGACCCACCGTGAGGCTTGGGGATCACATTCGGCCAGATCCCGAAGCGTGCTCTTCTTCACTTTGAATCGCCCTCTGCTTCTTGGAGTTGTCGGTTTTTGAACTCTTTTCTTCAATTTTCAGGTAGGTTGAACCTTGTGTGATGCGGCAAACAAGACGTTCAGGGATGGTTCGCACGCTTAATCGCCGACGATTTGGAGTTTTACGTCTTGCTGTTCTGCCGCTTTTTTGGATTTTCCCGGCGGCGGAGTGAAGATTTAACGGTTGATCGGTCGATACCGGTTGTGACGCAGACTGGAATACAGGCTGCGACTCCCGTCCTCTAGTTATCCCGCTAGTACTCGCTTGGATGCGAAGGCAACCACGATGAATCGTAAAGCAACCTTTCGACGGCCTTCCCGAGGCATTGCCCTGACCTTATTGGCCGGTTTCTGTCTGGCTGGCACGACCGGTTGCCAAGTCTCGCTGAATGGTCAGACTCTGCCGAGTCCCTATTATCTGCAAGACGATGTGCAATACTTCCCGGCAGGTCCCGAGTTCAAACTTCCGCGGGAGGCCGCGGCATTACGTGCCGCTCGCGCCGAAGAGAAATTGAATAACAAAAAATAGATCGGCCGCCGTTTGCGCCAGACGGCCAAAAGGCTATCTAAACCGTATTGAACTAGCCTTCGTCGCCGGCCCGCAGGTACGGCGTGGTCACTGGGGCGTAGTCACAAAACTCTGACGGTTCGAAGTAGAGATCCAACTCCCGCTGGGCCGACGCTTCGCCGTCACTCGCGTGGACGAGATTCATTTGGCGACTGCTGCTGTAGTCACCGCGAATTGTCCCTGCTGCGGCTTTAAGTCCGCTGGTCGCACCGAGCATGTCGCGAACCACGCTGATGACTTCCAAGCCTTCGATAGCCATCGCAACGACTGGTGCGGCGGTGATGAATGCTTCAAGACTTGGGTAAAAAGGTTTGTCCACGTGTTCGGCGTAGTGAGCACGAGCGAGTTCAGGTGTGACCTGAAGCATCTTCATTGCCACGACGTTCAGACCCTTGTCCTCAAAACGGCTGATGACCGTTCCCATCAGGCGGCGTTGTACACAGTCAGGCTTCAGTAAAACCAACGTCCGTTGCATCTCTCAAAACTCCCACGCTCGGTTGAATCACTATGAACCGAGTATCTTGGCAACCCTTCGCGAAATTGCCAAGCCGAGATGAGAATCGATATGCGACGCTCGGTTAGGTTCGCAAACGGATTAGCTTGCCAGCCGGGTTGGCGTCCATGTTTTCGACGATTCCCAGGACAGCGAGCCGCGATCGAGTTGATTACCGCAGGTGTGACTGTTGGATCTTTTCCTCGGCATGTCTCCACCGGGCGATGTCCCGCCCCGTCTTAGGCCTTGGGATTTGTGGCTCAAGGCTGTCGGTCATCGCGGGGCATAGCGACGGTGCTGTTTATCAAGCGAATCATTCAAATCCTGTCGGACAAACGATTTCACCCACGGGAATTTCCCGCTCCCGAGCTACCGTTCGCGAGGCTCTACTAACCTCTCACCTGACTGGTAACTCTTATGCCAAAAAGAACTCGTTTGTTGATCCGTAATCGGTCTAGTGGGCGAGTGGTACAGTGGGCGAGGGTTCGCCGAGTCCTCATTCCATGGGGCTTTTTTTCCGTTGCCTCGTATCAATCGGTGCTCTGGGGCAGGTTTTGTTAGAGGCGGGCAATATGCCGTTCTCATTAGTGCGGCGTGCAGTACTCGTTTCTCGGGTTCTTATCATCAGTGTCATGTTCGTGATGATGCCAACGCTTCTTCGGGACAAGATACAGCTGAGCAATCGGTTTGCTGAGGCGATATTGCGCTATAAACGTCTCTGTGAGGTTTGGTGGGCGGCGAGCAGCACTTACCGATCAAATTCCGCGAGGAAGATTTTTGGCAGGAGGCGGCTAGCGATTTCCACCAGGTTTTGGAGCGAGTGGGGCGATTGCAGGCAGAAAATGAGAATCTTCGCTCACAGTTGGCCTAGCGATAAGAGTTGTGCGGGACCGCCTGAGCACCCCACTAGGGAGTTGAGGACCAAAAACTCCGGTTGTTAAGACCGGAAAGAGCCAACATCGGTCCACAGTGGTCTACGCGTTGACTGGACGAGCCGTCATAATGGAAAGAATCCGTTCCCTAGCTTGACGAGCCTTACCATGACTTCCTCTACCGCCACTTTCCTGGGTCGCTACGCGATTCTTTTCGCGATCCTCTTGGCTCCCGCGTCCTTCTTACTCGCTCAGCAAAGTGAGGAGCTTACGGAAACGGCAGACCAAGTTACCACAGAGCCGGGTGATACCCAGAAGGGCGACACCAAGAACAGCGGGGACAAAAAAGAAGAGGCCAACCAAGGACAAAGCGATCTAGACGAAGCGGTTATCAAGCGGATCGACGCGGATTCAGAGGAGGAGCTTGAATCCGTTGCTGCATTGCTTGAATCCTCATTGAAAAAAGGCCTCGATGAGGAGAATGCCGCGTTCGCAAAGAAAATGCTTGGATCCGTTCTCTTACAACGGGCGCAAGGGCTGGCGGCCGGAATGATGCAAGCCCGAGGCCGAATGCAACTGCAGCTACGTGACGAGGCTCTCCGTAGTTTGCAGGATGCGGTCGAGAATGATCCCGAGTTAGTGGAAGCTTTTTTGCTGATTGCTCGCTTGAACTTGTTGCCGGGTGGCAACCCAGCGGCAATCACCGAGGCAACGACAAGTGCGATTGATCTGCTCGAGGATGATCCTGTTGAGCAAAGCGCCGCCTATGTCCTTCGAGCACTCACGCAAGAAGACGACGACAAAAAGTTAGCGGATTTGGATGAAGCGGCTCGACTGGACCCCGAAAATGTTGAGGCCATGCAAGCAAGATCATTTTTGCGTTTGCAGCAGAACGACGTTGAAGGGGCTATCGCCGATATGGAAGTGGTCTTGCTCAAGGATCCAACCAACCCAAACTTTGCCGGACCAGCGATTCAAAAGTTGATTGAGCTTGATCGAGTTGCGGACGCAATCGATTTGACAACCAAAATGCTCGCTGCCGCTCCAAGTGAAGGCATGTACCGTATGCGAGCGATTCTGCATCGGTCCGAGCAGAAACTTGAAGAGGCGATGTCGGATCTGAACAAGGCTTACGCGATGGCCCCGAAAGATCCGATCACCCTGTTACAGCGAGCCGAGCTCGCCTTGGATCGGGAAGACATTAAGTCAGCGAAGGATGATTACCGCGCAGCTCGACAGATCGCGCCCCAAATCGAGGCGGCCGACCAGACGATCGAACTTCGGTCGCGGATCGCCTTGATGGAAAACCGATTGGCCGATGCCATCAATGATGCCGTTGAACTCGTGGAACGAAATCCTGAAGATATGTTTCGGCAATTAAGATTGGCGACTCTCTACTCGCTCGACAATCGTCCACGGAAGGCGATTGAGGTTTACACGAATCTGCTGGACAAGAATGCCGGGAATCCCGCAGTCTTACGCTCCCGCGGCGATGCGCAGTTGAGTGTTGGCGATCACGCTAAGGCGATCAAGGACTACGAAGATGCGTTGGAGGGATTCGGAGATCTCAATCCCGAAACTGCCCCTGCGGGCGTCAAGGCAGAGGCTGCGGGAATCTACAACAACCTGTCATGGGTTTTGGCGACGTCTCCCCAAGAAAAAGTTCGGGACGGCAAGCGGGCGCTCAAATTCGGTGAAAAAGCGGCTGAGTTGAGCGAATACAAGGAGCCGCACATTCTGAGCACGCTCGCGGCCGCCTATGCCGAATCGGGGGATTTCGAAAAGGCGATTGAGTGGAGCACCAAAGCTGTAGAGCTGGGGGATGAACAAGATCACGAGCAGTTGGAGCAGCTCCAGCAAGAATTGGATAGCTACAAGAAAGGTGAACCGTGGCGGGAGCAACAGGAAACCGAGGAAAACGAAGTTCCAATCCTATCTCCCGAAGACCTGATTGACACCTGAGCCGCGTTACGCCAAGTTGGGGCGGTTCAGTCAAACTTGTTTGACGCTCCGCTCCCCGCTAGACCGTAGCTTGTATGAAGCCCGCCAAACTTGCTCTCGAAGATGGATCAGTTTTTACAGGTACCTCCTTCGGTGCAGACACCGAAGTGACGGGCGAAGTGGTATTTAATACGGCGATGACCGGATACCAGGAAATCTTGACGGATCCGAGTTATCGCGGTCAAATCGTCACGATGACCTATCCGGAAATTGGCAACTACGGCATCAATTCAATTGATGTAGAACACGAAATACCTGCTTTGTCTGGCTTTGTTGTACGCGAGTTGAGCCGAATTTACAGCAATTACCGCGCTGAGGGTGGTCTCAGCGACTACTTGCAAAAGCACGGAATTCCGGCGATCGCTGGAATTGATACCCGCGCTCTGGTGCGGCGAATCCGGACAACGGGTGCGATGCGGGGTGTATTGTCGGTGACCGATCTCGACGATCAATCCTTGGTCCAAAAAGCGAAATCCGCTCCAGGTTTAGTGGGCCGAGATTTGGTGCGGGAGGTCATGTCCCGGGAGGTCGTTGGTTGGAATGAACGGCTTGATGACTGGACAAATGCTGAAATTGGCACGCAGGCAATCGAATCGTCCGCTCGCCACATCGTTTGTATCGATTTCGGAATGAAATGGAACATTCCACGCCATTTCGCCTCGCGCGGTAACCGCGTGACAATCGTGCCCGGGGATAGTGCCGCCGAGGACGTGCTCCGATTGGAGCCTGATGGCGTTTTTCTTTCCAATGGTCCCGGTGACCCCGAGCCACTTAATTACGCTCATGAGACTATCCGTGGGCTGCTCGGAAAAATACCGATTTTCGGAATCTGCCTTGGGCACCAGCTGCTCTCTTTGGCTTGTGGTGCGAAGACATTCAAGTTGAAATTTGGCCATCGTGGCGTGAATCAGCCGGTACTCGACTTGGAAACTGGCAAGGTTGAGATTACCACGCAAAATCACGGTTTCGCGGTGGAGGAAGATTCGCTGCCGGATTGCCTTGAAGTGACGCATCGCAATTTGAATGATGATACGGTTGCGGGGATTCGCCACCGTGAGGAAAACGCCTTTGGCGTTCAGTATCACCCGGAAGCAGCTTCCGGTCCGCACGACAGCCATTACCTGTTCAGCCGTTTCCAGGAGCGACTCGGCGATGAAATCAAGGCCTGACTCGGCTGGTGAAGTCAGCTTTTCACTCGGTTAAGAACACCCAGGCGTGATTGCTGGTAGAGGTCGTGCGTTTTGGGTTGCTGCAGAGCACCGTACCGCTCGTGCGGCTGAGTGGGACTTTCAGTGATGACTGAAAGCGGGCCCGTGGGCAACGCAATTTCGGGCTCGGCCGCCTGGGCCATTAGTCCCGCTTGATCCACTCGTTGGTTTCGTCTGTGATGACGACGTTCTCTTTAATGAATGTGACGATCGAAGGGATGACCGAACTGACCTCATTGACCAATGAGGGTCCGCTGAGGTTCGTTTTCATGGATTTGACTTCAAGTCCGGAAGCTTGCCCCCGTCCGATGCGGGTTTTGTAGCTCCTGACTCGCTTGGTCAGGCGGCTTGCCTCACTGGCGTCAGGGCCGGCGGCGCCGGCAACAACCATGATCGGCAGATTGACGATGGTTGGGTTACTAATGACCGGGTCGATCCCAATTCCTTTAATTTGTTTTCGGGGGCTGATAAGGACGAGTGCTTTGACGTCCTGCCCCTGCTTCATGCTGCCGACACTTGGGAAGCTCCAGTCCCGTTGCGTCCAATGGGCACCCAGTATGCATCCCTCTCGGATACCGATCACGACGAGAGCATTCAGGTTCAAGCGTTCCTCGTCATTTTCTTCTTTTAGGAACGCCTTCGCCTTCTCAAGGTCAAAGCCGACAATATTTTCAATGTCGCGTTTGTTCATCGTAGCGATATTAAATTGATCGTCTTGACCGCGTTGGTTGACGTAATTACGGCTGCCACCATGGCCACGATAATCAGGTACCAGTACAGCGCAGCCTGCGTCTCGCAAGGCAAGAACGAGCTTGCTGTAGGGGCTCGCTTGGCCTTGCCATTCGTGAATTAACAGCACGGTCACTGCTTCTTTGCCGCGATCCGAAGGAAAATAGAAGGCTCGAAGTTCGACTCCATCCTTGGTTTTTAGCGACACTTTTCGCGGCTTCGGTTTCACTGCCTTGTCTTGGGCCACCACGGTTCCCGCGATGGCGGTTGCTGAAAGGTAGACAATGATCATGATCCACTGCGTCCAATGGGATCTACTTTCTACGTTCCGGGTTGCCGCCAAAGCCTGCATTCAAATTCCCTCTATTTTTCACTGTGGAACGTCGTCTCTCACAAGAATTGCGAGTTCTCTATCTTTAGAGAGTAGACGCACTGCGCGTCACGGTCAAATATTGGCGGTTCGAGGGCACAGCTCCTCAGCCCACCGCTGTCATCCCCGTAACAACCGCTGCAATCCCTGCCGGTCGGGGCGTTTGCCTTCGCTCGCCAACCTCGTTGATCCTGTTGAGCAAGACCGGTCCAATTAAACGTACCGCGTGTTTTATACCGTGCACTGCGTCCTGCTAATTTATACTGCGCTGTCGACGCTTCCGGCGTCCGATGCTAGGTGTTTTCGTGAAGCAGGTTTCATTAGCCAAGGTGCATGCCACATTTTGGCACTGATGCATTTTTATCTGTCCATGATTTTGAGGCGAGTTCGTGCTTTTATGCTTTCGTTGGCCGCGGAATGTGGGTGGCTTCCAAGTTTTGATGGTTCTGATCACGACTGTTCTATTCCTCGCCGGTCGACCTGTGATTGCACAGCGCGGTCTAACTGAAATTCCCAATCCGGACCCAGCCGCTGAGCTTGCCGCGATGAAGGTGCACGAATTGGCGGAAGTTAATTTGTTCGCTGCCGACCCCGATTTCACAAAACCCACCCAAGTCAATTTTGACTCCAGCGGGGCGCTTTGGATCGCTAGCAGTGAGGTGTATCCACAGATTAAGCCAGGTGAAGTAGCCAACGACAAAATTACGGTCCTGCGTGATACGGATGGCGATGGCATTTCAGATCAGCGAACCGTCTTTGCTGATGGATTGTTGATTCCGACCGGAGTGGTGCCCGTTAGTTCTTCGGCCGCCTATGTCGCCGAGGGAACTCGTTTGCTGTTTCTGCGGGACACCAACCAAGACGGTGTTGCAGACGAACGCCGTGTTGTGTTGAGTGGTTTTGGTACCGAGGACACACACCACCTCATTCACACGCTCCGGATCGGCCCCGACGGTTGTTTGTATTTCAATCAGTCCATTTACATCCACAGCCATATTGAAACCGCCTACGGGACTCGCCACCTAGATGGCGGAGGCATCTGGCGATACCGGCCGACAACTGGAGAGTTGGAGGTCGTCTGTAGAGGGTTTGTGAATCCGTGGGGTCATGTGTTCGACTCGGTTGGAGAGTCCTTTGTGACCGACGGCGCATTTTTTGAAGGGATCAACTTCGTATTCCCCGACTCAGTGTTCGTTGCCTCACCGGGGGCAGCCAAATGGCTGAAAGGACTGAACCCCGGTAGTCCCAAGCATTGCGGGTTGGAAGTTTTGTCTGGGACACATATTCCTGAAGCATGGAATGGTGACTTGGTCACTAACGATTTTCGGAGCCACCGCGTCTGTCGGTTCAAGATCAAGCCGGCAGGTAGCGGGTACCTCTCACGCCAGCAGCCCGAATTGATCACGACGCAGCATGTCGCGTTTCGGCCAATTGACGTCCGGATGGGGCCGGACGGGGCAATTTACATTGCCGATTGGTACAACCCGATCATTCAGCATGGAGAGGTTGACTTTCGTGATGAGCGTCGCGATCGTGAACATGGTCGCATCTGGCGTATTTCGTTTTCAGGTCGACCGCTCGATCCTTGGCCCAAGTTTTCCGAGCTCGATCCTAGGCAACTTTTATCACTGCTGAATGACCCCGCCTTGAAAGTTCGCCAGTTTGCGCGGCAGCAGTTATGGCAGCATGCGTCCGAGTCGCCCGGCGAGGTCATCGAAGCAGCAACGCAATGGGCAGCCATGAACGAGGATCGGGGTGCGCTGGAGCTGTCCTGGTTACAGGAGGCCGTGTCGGTAGGTAAGCTCGAAAAAATCAATCTTGTTGACGCGGTTCATTCGTCGGCACGGCGAACTTATCTCCGTAGTTTGTGGCGACGCAGGTTGAGCGCCGACTCGCAGACGCGGAAAAAATTGGATCACGCTGTCATTGGTCGTGCGGTCGACGAGGATCCGCGGGTTCGTTTGGAAGCGGTGATTAGCTTGGGCCAATTAGATGCTGCCGAGTATCCTGGCGCGCTAATCGGTGTGCTGCGCGCGGCTCATCTGGAAGTTGACCGCAACCTTGAATTTGCGATTTGGCAATCGATCCGGAATTTGAGTAAGTCTCATCCCGACGGGGCTCTGTTACGCGCTCATGATTGGAGTGAACGGCCCGATGATTTGGCCCGAGCCGTATCTGCTATTCGAACTCCTGTAGCAGCGGAGGTTGCGGTCGAGTATTTGGAATCCGTCAAGGCGTTGCCAGATTCGTTGGTCAACGCTGTCGCCTTAGCAGGCAACGGTGATCAGCTTGGCCGCGTCGCGCGATTGATCTTGCAAAATCCTCGTGAGGTTTTGAACCGGCTGAAACCGCTGCTGGAGCGGACCAAGCGAGATGGTACTGTTCCAGCCGGAATTGGTCCCACATTCGCGGCAGCGGCGTCTCGGTGGCTGGATCAGCCCACGGTGATCGGCAAGTTGGCGTCAGTATCCGGAGTTTGGAAAGTGTTGGAGCTTGAGCAGACGCTGATTGAGGCTGTTCGCGAATCAAGTGGCTTCGCAAGAATCCAATTGATTCAGTCACTCGGCGCATTCGAAACCGAATCTGCACGGTCAGCCCTGCAGGCATTGGTTGTCGATGCGGATCCCAGCACACGGGTCGCGGCGGCAGGAGCCATCGCAATCGGTCAGCCTGATGTAGCTGCTGATCTGATCGCCAGTTTTTTGACGGATAAGGTTACGGCTACCAGTGCGATCGAACTTGTCGCAGGCCAGCTGAATCGCAGCGGAATGCCTGATCGACTGGCGGCAGCGATTCGCAAGTGTGAGTTGCCGACCGATCAAGCGCGAGGCTTGTTGCGGCGAATTCGTGGTGCCGGCGGGAATGAAGCTTTAGAAACAGCCATTCGAATCTCCGGAAAGCTTGATGCTGCTCCTTGGCAATTTACGCCTGAATTGCGTACAGAGATTTTGAGGCTTGTTCGATCTGAGGGGGATCCGAATCGGGGCGAAGAAATCTATCGTCGTGATGACTTGCAGTGCATTCAATGTCACGCAATCGGTGTCGGAGGCGGTCTGGTGGGGCCGAATCTGATTAGTGTCGGTGGCAGTTCGCAGCCTGATTACATTTTGGAATCTTTGCTCGTTCCAAGTGCCAAGCTGAAGGAGGGGTACACCACGCTGAGAGTCCTTACCACGGGAGGAGAAATCTTCAATGGAATCGAGATCGGCCGATCCGTAGATGCGGTGCAGTTGCGATTAGCTGATGGTAAGGAGGTTCGTGTTAACGCGAGTCAGATCGAGCAAGAAAAGTCCGGGCAGTCGCTGATGCCGGCGGGCTTACTCGATACGTTGACCAAGTCCGAACTGGTCGACCTGACCACTTTCTTGGCTGCGTTAGGACGTGATCCCGCCTTTGTGCTCTCGACCGACGCTGTCGTGCGTCAGTTCGAGGTTTTGGTTGACAGCATGGAAACGCGTCAGCGATTGAATCGAGCGATCGATGCTGCAGTCAATGATCCAACGCTTAAGTGGCGGGTAATGACAACGCGAGTGGATGGGCGGGTACCGCTAGACGAGTTGGGGGCATTCCAGCCGTTCCGTCAGGCACCGTCAACAACCTTCATCCGCTTGAGATTGGAGATGCCGATCACCGGAATAGCGAAGGTGATCGCGCCGTTGCATGGCTTGCGTGTCTGGGTCGATGCGAAGCCAACGCCAGTCTTCGATTTGAGCTCGCTAGAGCTCGATCGTGGTCAACATGTCATTGTGTTGGCGATTGATCGTTCGGTCCAGGTCGAGCCTTTTGTTATCCGCGTCGAAGGCGATGCGATTGAGCCTTAGGGGTGTTCTTTCTTCGGCTGGCGTTGCGTGATTCGGCGGCGAGCAACGTTTGGGCGAGTAAATGAGAAGCGAATTTACTTTTCCCCTCCTTTTCGTTCTCGTGAAGCCGATGATTGTCAGATCGAAGTTGCATGTCGCTACTGGGCCGACCTGCGATTGCAGGAGTCATAGGCGGCACGGACTTCTTCAGCGATGATACGGAACCCTCGTTCGAGAACCTCTTCTTCCATCGTGAAGCTGATTCTGAGGCATTCATCCCGGTGGGGCCACGGGCAATCATCGACGCCGAAAAAAAAGTAATTCCCAGGGACGACCAAGACATTTCGTTCTTTCAGTCGTTGATAAAGGTGTCGCGAACTGATGGGGCAATCCTCGAGCCAAAGCCAGAGAAAGAAGGCACCCTCACTGCGATGAATGCGATAGGGCAAGCCGTCATCGAAGTATTTGTGAACCATCGCCTGGGCGAGTTCTGATTTGCAACGGTAAAAGGGTTGAACAATGTCATTGCTAAGTCGGAGGATTTCTCCGCTTTCGACCAACGGTTTCACAATGGCTTGGCCGACATTGGTGTTGGCTAATCCGACGATGGAGGTCATCGAAGAGATCGCGATGATCATTTCTGGCCGTGCGATGACGATTCCGGTTCGGGTGCCAGGCAGGCCGAGTTTGGAAAGACTGAGCGTCAGAATGGTGTTCTGGTCCCACCAGGGTGTGGCGCCGGTGAAGATGGCGTTGGGGAACGGAGCACCGTAAGCATTGTCGATGATCAACGGAATGTCATGTTGATTGGCGAGTTGCGCGAGATGGCTGATTTCGTCGTCCGTTGCAACGTTGCCGGTTGGATTGGTGGGGCGAGAAACGCAAATCGCAGCAATCTCCTCGTCGACATGTAGCTGGTCAAAATCGACGTGGTACTTGAATTCGTGATCACCGGTCATTTCGATTTTGGGTTTGACGGCGTGAAAAAGATCTGCACCCACTGATTGGTTGGCATAGCCGATGTATTCAGGCACCAGCGGCAATAAGACTCGCTTGCTTCGGTGATCAGTGAAGCGTCCGGCGAGCGCATTGAACAGAAAAAAGAAAGCCGTTTGCCCGCCGGTTGTGACCGCGATATTTTCGGGGCCAATGGGCCAGCCGAATTCTCGTTCAAAAAGGCTCGCCAATGCTGTGCGGAATGACTGGTTGCCCCCGGGTGGCTCATAATTTCCGAGCATTTGCTCGAGCATCCCCGGTGATGTGACGATCTGGGCAAGACGTTCTCGCCACAGCGTATTCATCTCGGGGATGTGCGATGGTTGTCCACCACCGAGCATCATGATCTGGTCCCCACCAGCAGCGAGTGCGTGGCCGAGATCATCCATCAATTCGCCGATGCCACTTCCGGCAGCAAGTTGTCGGCCAAATTCAGATAGTTCCCAATTCATCCTAAGGTTCTACCACAAATCCAATGGAAAGACTGTGAGGCATTGATTGAAGTCTTGCTTCGCTGTGCGTTGCTTCGTTGTGATCTGGCCAGCAGGATCTCGGATGCCGGCCGGCATGTGGAAGCCGGTTGTGATCGGCTTGCTCTGTTGGGGGTTCTGCTGGTAAGTGGTTTGTCTGGTCGACCAGGGCGGTGGCAGTTCGATCTGCGTTCCGCTTCATGAATAAAAAAAGGCCGGACGCACTTCGACTCGTCGTGCGTCCAGCCTCAAAGTCAATCCTGACTTCTACACTAGCCTTCTCTTTGCATTGATCCAATGCTCCTGCGTCGGATCGTGACCATCCGTGGCCGGTTGCTTCGGAGTGTTTGATCGTGAGCATACGCATTTTGGCATCTTGCCGTTTGCACCGCGGTGTCCGTCCGCAAGTATGAAGCACGATCGCCGAAGCGTTGCAATGATTGGGCTAACGTCACATCCGTGTGAATCGGCCCTCCTCAGCGGGCTTGTTTCTCAAGGGATTTCTCATTGAATTATCGCCAGGGCACGCAGTTGCATCGATTGGAAATGGTGCGGTAAGCGCTTTAAGCGACCAATCGCAAGTCCTGTTCAATTCGATGCTGAACACCTTCGATGAACTCCTCGAAGATGCGAATGTCTAGGGCAGAGGCTGCACCGCATTCGGGGTGGAACTGCGTTCCAATGGCGAACCAGTCCATCATTTCGCTTTCAATCGCTTCGATGACACCGTCAGGACATTTGGCGGTGACGCGAAAGCCGGGTGCGACTTCATCGATCGCCATGTGGTGGCGGCTGCTGACACGAATTTCGCCATCACCATAGACACGCCCGACCAGCGAATCGCTTTCGACCTCGAGGGTGTGACGATGGTTTGCATCCTGGGGGTCGTGATGCGGAACCGCGTTCGGGAGATCTTCTTTGATGTGTAAGAACAGGTTGCCACCTTGTTGAACATTCATGAGTTGCATCCCTGTCCCGATTGAGAGCAGTGGGAGTCGGCGTTCAGCGATTTCCGCCATCAGCAGGCGATCGCTTGTTTCGCGGACAGGATCCAGTGGGCGAACGCTCGGGTGAAGCATAAATCCGTCATTCCGAGGATCTAGGTCAGCTCCGCCAATCAGGACAAATCCATTCAACTGGTCTAGCACTTGGGCAATCGAGTCAGGGTCCTCCAAAGGAGGGATGACCACTGGGATTCCGCCTGCTGAATGAATCGATTGAAAATAGCCGGCAGCGATGTAGCTGTAAGCGGGCATGCTGCGAGCGGCAGCTCGGTAGTCAGCATTCATTCCGATCAGTGGTTTATTCGACATCCGAAAGGTCCTCTTCGAATTCGCGAATGAAATCAGGTGCGTTCGTTCTTCCTGCACCTGTCCACTCAATTTCAAGGTCTCTTGCTGCCAAGCCATCGGCAGTGAATCCTGTTTCCCCGAACCCGTGAGTGTTCTCACTGCGTCACAGTTGCGATGCAAAGAGAGCTCTGTGTCGAGTTGTGTTGAAGCAGTCTTCGGGATCCTCGAAATGTTGTGGGAGTTGGGCAGCACAACGGTGTGTCACCCAGGTCGCCCGAAAACCATATCCCCCTCAACTCTGTGATCCAAATACTTTCTACATATTCACACTGACGCCAAATGCTAGCACCGTCGGTAGTGCTAGCATTTGCTTTTCATGCTAGCAACTGTCGGGAATTTGTCCCGCTTCTGGTTGGAATGGAGGTTCGGTATAAACGTAGGAGACAGAGTCATCACCAACACTTAGGTTCGAAATTGCGGTTTCAAAACGTTTGTCTCAAATCGATCGGGGCCGTTCTGCCTGACGAGATCCTGACGAGTGATCAAATCGAACAGCGACTTGGGCCGCTTTATCAGCGTTTAAAGCTACCGG
>JAYZAR010000141.1:0-16404 GCA_036339635.1 Planctomycetota bacterium
CTGCGATTCGATGTGGTTGATTGGAACCGGGATCGACATTGAATGATGGAACGGAGAAATCAGTCACCCCGCGCCCAACGATACCGACATAACCTTCTGCACTACGATTACCAACCGATTCTGAAATCGTAATTTCCTGCCCACCGGGGGTGACCAACTTCGCGGTCAATTGAGTGTAGGTCTCCGCTGTATTTTTCTCACGCAGTTTAGCAACAAGCGAAATCTCGATGACATCTCCCTCCTTCAGATCAGGTGCATCGACCCACTTGGACGGACGACCTCCCTTGGACGACTTCCGCAGAAAACCAAACTTCCCATCATCCCGCCACGTGACAAAAGTAGCGTGACGCACTTTGTCATAGCTCTCGAACAGGTTCTTGGATCCAAATGCGATCCCCATCAGTCCGTACCCGGGTTGAAACATCTGCCAAGATTCAGAATCGCCTTGTCGCCGAACATCTACGTTGCCGTGGTAAACGAATTGGGCCGTAATCGACCACTCATCGGCAAGCTTCCATTCTTTGCGATACAACACACCGGGCGGTAACGATGGATCGTACTCCGTTGGCATGACCCCATCATTTTTCTGATGGGTTTCATAGTGATAGGGGAACCCGGTCTTACGCGCCCGATCGCCATAGTTCTTGATGCGACGGCGCAGCAGTCCATCTTTGACTTGCCAGAAACCGGGATTGAAAGTCTCCCAGCCGGATCCATGATAAAGCGAATCTGGATGGGCAGTTGTCACCGTTTGCGCAGAGATTGGTTTCGTCAACGCTGAACCCACAACCGAGGCAGCCACCATCGCACCGCTACCGAGTTGAATAAATTTGCGACGATCCAACTCGTTCCTGTCATTCTTATTCGTCATAGCAAAACCAATCTTTCCAAACAAAATATTGATCAACGGTCGCATTGAAGACCAAACCAGTCGATATGAATACGCTTCGTAGCAACTGGCGTTAGGTTTTAAATTAAAAACTGAAGGACGAGCAATGCATTCTCACGCTCCGATCAGTCGTGATGTCGAATGCCGTGAATACGAAGCCAACCTTACTTCGGTTTTCGTTGCTTCTGCTTTGGAGGCGACGTCTTATCTTTGCCGCTTTTCCAGAGCACGATCTGGTCAATATCGTTCGATGACGCCGCTCCTTCGGTGCTGCGGCCTCGGACAATATCCTCCTGCAACAAGGTCAGCAGCTTGTTCGCTATTTTTGGCTTCTGTTCATAGAGATTTGTTTGTTCGCCGATATCTGAACTCAGGTCGTAGAGCTGAGCTGGTGGCGAACCTTCGGCAGCCGCGTTTTCTTTGGGAGAGCTCCAACCGCCCGATGCTCGGGCAAGCAACAATTTCCAGTTCCCTTGCCTGTATGCGAAATGCCCGCTGATCGAATGATGAATGACGCCATTTCGTGTCGATTCGATCTCGTTCCCGGATAGTGCCGGCAAGAAGCTCACGCTATCTTCCGCACTCGCCTGCGGCAGTTCCGCATTGGCGATTTGAGCGACTGTCGCGAACAAATCCGTCAGGCAAATCAATTGATCACACCGGCTACCAGGCAGAATGTTTCCTGGCCAACGCACGATAAATGGAATGCGATGTCCTCCGTCCCAAAGATCAGCCTTGGATCCACGAAACTGGCCACTGACGCGATGCCCTTGGTTCCGCAACTTGTCGATCCCAGCTGCCTTGGAACAGCCATTGTCGCTGGTAAAAATCAACAAGGTGTTATCGGCTTGCCCATTCCGTTTTAGAGCGGCCGAAATCTCGCCCAGAACATGATCGGTTTGCATGACGAAGTCACCGTAATCACCGAGCCCACTTTTCCCCTTCCACTCAGGCGTGGGAACGATTGGAGTGTGGGGCGAACCGAGTGGGACATAAAGAAAAAAAGGTGTGTCATTCCCAGCTCGCGAATCTATATATTCGACCGATTTGCGTGTCAGACGCGGCAACATATTGATTACCTCATCGTGGGCGATTACTTGGTCATTTTCGATCACAGCCTCCATGTTCCGCGCGTGATGGAAACCGTGGTAATAATCGAATCCTCGATTGACCGGACCATCCGGAATCTTTGCACCGATCGGTGGCGTCTTGTGTTCCTTGGCCTGATAAGCATTCCCACTGACGGGATCGAGATACTGAAAATCTAAATGCCACTTTCCAACCGCAGCCGTATGGTAACCCTGGGATTTTAGAAAACTTGCAACTGTCGGACGCTTGGCATCGATCAAACTAGGTGCAAAACCAGTCACCACACCCCGCTGCAAACGGGTCCGCCAACTGTAGCGTCCTGTCATGATCCCATAGCGAGTCGGCGTGCAAACGGAAGACCCTGAATGGGCATCGGTAAAAACCATTCCCTCTGACGCGAGCCGATCTGCATTAGGGGTCGGAATTTTACTGGTTTCTGGCGCCAAGCAGTGAATGTCGCCATAACCGAGATCATCACAGATGATGTACACAACATTCGTTTTTTCGTCGGCGGTGACCGCGCTAACCTCGACAAAAAAAGCCGAAAGCATCGCGGTGAAAAAAAGCAACAAACCAACCCATGCATTTACACGCAACACATTACCCTCGGTCAAAATGAATGACGAAACGGTCTACTGCAACGGCAGCGACGTTGCTCATCGGCGGCACGATCACGGCCATTTCCGACCGTGGAAAAAATGGACGGAGCAACTCGCATCGGAAACGAAAACCTAAAATCCGAGCCTCGCCGGCAACAGTCATGCCACCGCCGCTCAACGTTTGCGGAGTGGTGTTTTCAGCAATGACTCTAACTTTTCCCGATCGGCTTTTCCATCAAGCCAGCCAATTGAGACGAGAAAAGCATCCATTTTGAAAACCGTATCCAAAAACGCTGCTTGATTCTTTCTTTCATTGAAGAAACCATGCGGCTGCTCGTCGTAAATCCAGAGCTCAGAGCGAATGCCAGCGGTTTTCATATCAGCATCAAATTTCTCCGCCGTACCTACAGGGACCAACGAATCACTGGATCCCAAAAACACGATCGTTGGCGGATCATCTGGACTGATGTTGTGTGCTGGGGAAATCGCCGGGAACCACGGTTTCGCCCGATCGTGCCCGTAACCGTTCGGACCGTTGTCATAAACAGGGTTGAACAGTAACAAGGCATTTGATTTAGAACTGATCTTGGAATCACTTTCTGTAGGATCATCTAATCCGTCACAGATCCCAGTCGCCGCGGCCACATGGCCACCCGCAGAACCGCCACCAGCGGCAATCCGATCGGGATCAACCCCCAACCGTTTAGCATTGGATCGCACCCACCGGATGGCCGACTTACCATCCGCGACACAAGCATCTGGATTGGTTTTTTGTCGTGACTTGACCCGATAGTCAGCCACAAAAGCAACCATCCCACGAGAGGCCAGGTAAGTCGCATGCTGTTCAAACTGGGTCACCGTTCCCCCATTCCACCCCCCACCAAAGAACAACACCACCGCAGGTCGCTGCTTCTGGGCAGAATCGCCCGGGACCGCTGCTGGCGGTTCAAAACGATAGATCCACAGATCGTCCCCGGAAGCCGTCTTGTAAACCTCCGCCGTCACGGCACCTTGGAAGTCATGCTTCTCCGTCTTCGCAGCCACGGGAGCAGCAAACCATGCGGCTATCCAGATCATGGGAAAAATCGATTTCATGATTTTCATCTTAAGCATACCATCAGAGTGGAGTTGAAATCCTTGCACCTTCAAACGCAAGCAAGCTCTTACAACTTTCTTGATCAGGCAGTCTTCCGGCACGGGTAGTCTGGCACAGGCAGCCTTCGCACACAGGAACACCGTGCGGTGACTCAATCTGCACGCATTACTTGGCAAACGTGCTTTGGATCAAAACGTACAACTTTCCCTCGTTATCGGATGGGTCAACATCAAACATCCGCAGGAATAGCCGACCAGTTTTGCGGGCCGTAAAATCCTTGCCATTCTCGAGGATAAAGGGATTTGCCTCGGTCAATTCCGCTTGGCTGCTGGCAATCACACCGATCAAAGTACCGAGTTTAATACGGTTGTCCCTGGGACGCATTTCGTTGGGGATTTCGATTCCCTTTGGCCCCGTCTCATAGACAACTTTCCAAGTCCCTTTGATTTCGGTGTGGACCGGCATTCCCTGCTGAAGCACCACCCCCGTGTCTTGCCATAACTTGTTGGCGTCGACGTTGACCAGTTTGCGATCGCTATACCGCTGACTGCCAAGAACGCGACTGAGTCCGTCTTCGGCAGCACCATACTTGGGCACGAGGCGGACCATCGCTTCGTAAACCTCACGAGCCTTATCCAGCTGTTTCTTGCGTTCGTACTCGACCGCCAAACGCTCCGCCTTGGCGATGAATTCTTTGTGCAGGCTCAGCAACTGCGGATCCGATGGCAACTGCGGCTGGTTCTCCGCCATCTCCTTCGCTTTCTGTTGTATTTGCTGCTGGCGACGGCGAGCAGCAGCAGCGGCAGAGGACTGCGCTGACGCGAATTCGACCGAAATAAGCGAGAACACGAACAGGCAAAGAAACGATCGGGACATCAATCAACCCAGCAATTAGTAATGTTTGGAACTGGCCAATTTACGGCGACCGAAAAACCATTGGCAGGCCGTATTCTACACCAACCGGAACTCATTACATTCGCGTCGCGGTAAATCGAATTCGATAAGTCTTCGAAGGGTCAACAATGCGAGGATTCGGGACCAAAATAAAATCATCAGCCACCACGGGGCTCAGTTCCTCCCCGTCGACGATCTGCACATCACCGATTCGATGATCGAGCAATTGGACAATGGGCCGCCAACCTCGCTGGGCTCCATTCGTATTCACTGGCTTGAAGGAATCAGCACCCCGCTGCGGAATGACGGTTAACGTATAGAGATTGTCCTTCACGGTAAGCTGCTGATCATACGCGTTCGGCATCGCCGTCATGCGTGCCTCCCATGCCGGGTCACCATAAAACGCAACAGTATCTCGATCCCAGAGCAGACCGCGGCAATCAGCTGCACTCAGACCGAGTGACTTCCCCGATACATTGGGCTGACGGGCGGGAAGGTTCATTTCGCCAACCTTCAAACCAACGGAAACGACGTCGTCAAAATACGTGTCAAGCCGGTGAATCAACGCGTGTTGATTGGAATGAAACGCTTCGGTCAAGGAGTAACGCCCTGGTTGCTCAACAAAATAGTCAAGCACTCCCCAGCCGCTGTAGCCGTACCAAGTCACCACGGTGTAGCCAATCATTTGCCGTACACCAAGATCATTCATCCAAGCGAGTGCCATCGCATCGGGACCATTGATGTGGCCCATCAGGCAATTACCGATTGGCAAATAAACTTTGGCGTTACTGGATTGAATTCGAAATCGGTCACCTCTAGTCGGCACGCCAAACATTCGCCCACCCTCGGACTGAAAATGACCATTCTGGTATCGAAAACCAATCTGCCAGCCTCGTTCGGTCGCATGCCCTGACGTGACAAACAGGTCCGCAGTGTCTTGCGTCAAGGTATCAGCGAGCGCTCGGGTCGTATCGCCAGGACCACGAAATTGCTCAATCTCGCCATTGCTTTGCTTGCGAACGGCCTTGTACTGAACTAACTCGTCATACCACATACCTTCGCGGCACATTTCAAGCGCGAGCTCCGTCCCCGATGCAACTCGATCGACAGCCAACGGCTCTCGCTGCTTCGCAATCTGCAATGCATTCGCAGCGTCGAAACCGGTAAGAATCCCCCACAGCGTATCGGTATATGGGTCCTCATCGAATCGGCGAGTCATACGATGAACATCGGCAACAAATTGCCGATTCGCCTCAGCCGACGTCGCCACGTAGCAGGTGAAACGAGGATGCGTTCTCTGCAAAGCCGAAAGCGATTCATCCACTTGCTCACTCCAAGTAAACACATCGGCCCCCACATACTTCTCTTTTAGGACCGATAC
The DNA here is from genome assembly GCA_036339635.1 of Planctomycetota bacterium. Classification (GTDB taxonomy): domain Bacteria; phylum Planctomycetota; class Planctomycetia; order Pirellulales; family Pirellulaceae; genus Rubripirellula. The sequence goes on from JAYZAR010000141.1 coordinate 5,949, forward strand.
CACTTGCGCCCATGCTGGATCATCAAGAGTGCTCGAGGAGACGACAATTGCATAATGGTCAGAACCTGCAACCTCAGCAGACCAGAACACAAACCCAAGCATCAAAACCAAACCCAGTTTCATCCTTCGTCCCTTTTACCTTTGCTGTTCTCGCACAATCTGTTATCGCTGTTCTCGCTGTTCTCGCAGAATCACCTGAAGGCAGGTGGGCACCCACCCGTGAAAACCAGTAATCCACCCAAGGCTTTCATGATTCCGGCGATCGTCAACCGCCACAGGATACCACAAGCGCAGCAACTGAATTCGGTGCGAGCCAACCGCTACTCGCCACGCGAATCGCGGCTGGCGAGCATCGACTGTTCCCTTCAACCTCCACTGAGACGCACCAGATACGTTTACCGAAGCCGCCAACGGATGGAGCTTCGCAAGCCATCCTCTTCAAATTGCATATTCAAGCGAATGGAATCAATTCGATTCATCAAACCGAATGGTTCGCTAGGATCATAGCCGGGCTGGCGCTGATTGGTGGGCTGACCATAGTTGTCACTCCGCATTTGAAAATCAGCCCATCGCCACTGATCACTTCCGAGTGGCTTGGGATAAAAACCGTACAACTGCTGGTGCTGATTACTGGCATCACTCACGCTTTCCGCACCGGCGAGCATAAATGGATAAAGCCTTGCCAGCCCTGACATCGCAGCTCGACGATTGCCATCGGCTGCCGTCGCGAACAAGGCAGGCAGTTGCTGTTCACAGGCGGCGGGATTCGCTTGCAGTTCAGCTCCATTGAGTTCCGCAGGCGAGACACTCACAACTCGGTCCTTGGTGGACCAGGGAATATTCCGAATGACCAGGTGCTTGCCGACCACTTCAACCCCGTAGCGGAGTTTCACCATCCCGACAATGTCCAACGTCCAGACCCATGAATCTTTATCGCCAACTTGGTAGAACGAAACCGCGGTATCAAGAAATCCACCGGTACGACTGGATGCCCCACCCGCAATCGCCGCCTGTCGCAAATATTGCTTGGTGCGGAGTGGCGATTTTGTTTCGACCATAATGCTGCAAGGTCGCGTGAACATCGAAAGCGCCACCGGCAGCATTAGCATTTCATTCCCTCCACCGCGAATTGCCTGACCACCGAAGGCTCCGAAGATATCACCACTTCCCCAGGCGACGATTGGATCCGCGTCAAAAATGGCAACATGCGCACCCGGACCAAAGTCATCCAGTATCGCTGAACTGACTCCAGAGTAACGGGAAAAGAACTCTGAAAACCCGCCCGCATATTGCTCCCACGCCTGCTCACTCAGATTCATCGAAAACTGCAAAACGGGTGCTGGATCAACGATTGGGACTGACAGCGTGGTTTGATCATCTTGATGCGCTAGCACCTGACGCAATCCGTTGTAAATGGAATTGTCGACCAACGGTAAAATGAAGGTTGAAAGCTCAAGTTGATCTGACCCCACTTCGTCAAGCCGAACGGCGATCGGATCATAAAAACGACGCCAGTATCGCGAATAATTTTCGACGTAAAGCCGATAAGCTTCCGCTTCGGCAGGCGTCACCTTTTTTAGTGGCATCTCAGGAAGTGTTCGCATTCGAGGTAACGCCCCGTAATGCTGGCTACTAACCAAGCCATTCGAGTCGACCGACATTCCCCGCAACGCCAAACGCTTGGGCAGCAAACCACTGTCCATCAACTCATCCAACGACTCGCTCGAGCTCTGACCATCAAGCCGTGACATCAAAACTTGTGCTGTCAGAGCTTCCATCTTTGCTTTGGCGATAACGCGTCGACGCTGCCCAATCTTGACACGTGGCCCTACCAAGCGACGTACAAAAGGATCGGAAAAGTAAGCAAATAAACGCGTCTCGTCCGTGACCCCCATCTTCGTCAGCATGTAGCGAAATTCATCACTGTCACCAAGACTACCCCGCCCCTCTTGCACCAATAGTTCAATCGATTGTTCCAGTTCACCACGGTGCGTACTGGCAAACAGCAAATCACCCCGTAAGGCAAGGTAAGCTTGCCCGCCTGAGCCAGTTGGAAGCTCCAATACCGATTCTGTTGTTAAATCTGCCGCACCGAGCAACCCAAGCATCCGCCGCAATAATTCTGGCGAACGCAACCTGGCAACGATGGTCATATCAGTCCCATCAATGAAGAACAGATCGGGCGTGAAGATCGCCATTTCACTGGTCAGTCCCGAAGCCAGCACCGCATCGACCCAATCTCGTGTCATCCCCAGTCGGGCAAGGTAACGCGTTTCAAGGTTGTAGTTCAGACAGTTTCCGGTCAGCGATGTACCCATGCTGGCAATGAAAGGTACTCCTTTATCAAGCAAGGCCGGGATCGATTCCGGTCGTCCGACATACAGAAAGAATCGGTCCGTGGGAACGTACCGCGATAGTTCGAGTTGGCCACCCGCCTGACCATTCAACATCTCCGCAAACGGATGCGATTCCACCTCGACACCTTTCAGCGAATCAATATCGATGGACTCGGTCTGATCCTCGTCAGCGACAATCAGATTTTGCAATTGCAACGTCTCCTCGATAGCGGCGCGACCACCTAGAATCGAAAACATTGACAAGTTGCGGGCCGCCGCGTCGCGGCGCGACTCAACATTGGATTGCCCCGACTGTCCAATTTGATTCCAGACCTGAAGCACACCTCGACCACCCGCCATCAGATACGGTTGCCATGTCAATCGCCGAACTCGGCTCACCGTTCCATAAATCTCTTCATGGTCAGCTTCAGTCGACTTCGAGATCCCCCATTGAATCGCTGCTCTACGGTCAAGGACTTGGTTATTCACTTCTAGCGATAATGTACCTTCACGTGCCTGGCTGGATATCAGGACAAGCTGATACGGCGTGGTTGGCTGATCGACCGTCTTCCTTTGATCCTTAGTGATAATTGGACGGATCTTCACTTTGTGCTCTTCCATTAACGCTGCGTCGATCTCAAGCCGTTCACACTCGCCATCCGTGTACAGCACCCAGTGGCGACCATCTTCGACGAAGGGCCGCAACTCAAATGCCAATAATTTCCGATTTGATTTCTTGACCTGCCTGCGAACCTTCGCACCGAGAGGCGTTTCAGGCGAACTTGCCGGTAATGGTTCGAAATCAAATACGACTCCGGGAATCAAGTGAATGAATGGCCCCTCCGGAGATTGACCGCCAATCAGATCGGTGAGGTCGCGACTTCGATAATGCGAGATATCCCAATTCTCCGCGTAGTAAGCCCAGCGACGATCACCCTCAAAATCACTGAAAGCCTTCGGCCCGATGCCATTGTTCTCTTGGGCGAACTCACGACTCGCCTCATACCCGCGCTGAACCTGCCAACGGCTCGCTTGCACTTGCCGATCTTCCACTGCGGCATACATCCGATTCCCCAACTGCCGAAGGCGAGTGGGTTGAGTCGGGACGAGGTAAAGCTCACGGACTGAAACCTCGTTTTCAGGGGAGCAGATTTTCCAAACTCCGTCTGCCGGCAGATCGACAGTGCCAACGTAAGCATGCAATGGGCCATTCGCCAAAACTGCATGCTTCGGCTCCTGGACTTGCTCGGAATTACCGACTGAGACCAACACATTGAGAGCCACGAACAAAGCGACTCCACGAACAAAGCGATTCCCAGGCGTCAGGGATAAAAAATGCAGGTAAGTAGCAGTCACGAGAAACAAGTCCTTTGCACAGCGATCGATCAATCAGAACCGGAGCACGCGAATCACCATCAAGAGCCCGAAGCTTGATCTGTTATGCGCGATGACCCTCGCGAAACCAATAGATGAAGGATTTTTTTTAGGCTTACCGCCAGACTTCCACGGTTTTGCCAGCTCCCGATCACCACTTGCGTTGCCAGAACGCCTGACTTCGCGTTGCGAAAACAGGAGCTTCGCGTGGCGAAAACAGGCCCCGATTGTTGCTTAAACAGGAACCGAGCGTTGGGTTTCGAGGAACCCTTTGCGACAGGGCCTGTGTTTCTGCGGCATGATGGTCGCAGGATTTTCACAATAGATTTGCGATCGCTTTCCATTGAACGCTGGATCAGACTTCCAGGAAAACGAGGACTGAACACCCCACCGCCAATGGCGTGGGCGAGCCAATTGCTTGCGATTATTTAGTGGTAAACTGGTTCGCCGAGATAGTTCGTTTGCCTCCAAGCTCATTCGACCCATGAAACCTTTTTACATCACCGCTTTGACCATCTATTTTTGTTGGTCGTCTGGCCTTGGCACCACTCCAGCATTCGCGGCCGATTGGTTGGTAATTGAGGCAAACCGTCATCACCTCAACACCGTTCCACAAGCCGAGTGGTCGTGGTTCGCGGACGAAAGTGAAGGCAACCAATTCCAAACCAAGTTTCGAATTGATGGTGAACCAACTGCCGGAACGCTACTGATACGCCAAACAGATGTTCGCCTCACCTGGAAAGTTTCGATCAACGGAACGGAAGTTGGCCGGTTGCAACGCGACGAAAACGATCTGATCCAATCACTGTCAGTGCCCACCAATGCCATCCGCCAAGGTGAGAACGAACTCGTGATCGAAAGCAATGAAAAGACGGCAGACGACATTCAGGTGGGACCGATTCGCTGGTCCGTCTTGCCAGCTGAAACTCTGCTTCATGAAGCGACCGTCAATGTGCACGTCACTGACATTGGCAGTCAGCGTTCGCTCCCTTGTCGCTTGACGATCATCGACCAAGACGGATCACTGGTTCCCATTGGTGGTGCTTCCACCGACACGCTGGCAATTCGCACGGGAGTTGTTTATACGTCGACCGGCCGCGCGTCCTTTGGCTTAGCAGCAGGCAAGTATCGCATCTACGCAGGCCGAGGGTTCGAATACGGATCTGCGCAGATCAGTATCTCCGTTGAGCCTCGCTCGACAGAGGAGATCTCCCTTTCCATTGGTCGGCAAGTCAACACCGACAATTGGGTTGCATGTGATACACATGTCCATACGGTGACGCATTCCGGCCACGGTGACGCAACCGTTGCCGAGCGCATGGTGACGTTGGCTGGTGAAGGAATCGAATTACCAATTGCAACGGACCACAATAAACAAATTAACTACCAGCCCGATGCCGAGCGGCAGAATGTCCGGCAGTTCTTTACACCCGTCATTGGCAACGAAGTCACCACTAACTTTGGTCACTTCAATGCGTTTCCATTCCGTGATGGCGTGCCGACTCCAGATCACACCGAGACCGACTGGGACGTTTTATTACCTTCGATCAAGAACACACCTGATGTCGAAGTGGTCATTTTGAATCATGGCCGCGATGTGCATCGCGGCTACCGACCCTTTGCACCGGAGAATTTCAATGCGGCCAGCGGTGACAGCTTGGACAATCGACAATTTAGTTTCAATGCCATGGAAACACTTAATTCCGGAGCGCAGCAAACCGATCCGCTGGAGCTATTCCGCGACTGGATGACGCTAACCAATCGCGGATGGGTAATCACTCCAATCGGAAGCAGTGATTCACATGATGTCAACCGCTACATCGTCGGCCAGGGCAGAACCTATGTCCGCACCAAAGATAGTGATCCCGGCAACATCGATGTCGAAAAAGCCTGCCGCGATATCCGAGATGGACACGTCATTGTCAGTGCTGGACTATTCGTCAATGCGATCGTCGATGATCGGTTTGGACCAGGCGACTTGGTGTCAGCAGAGAAATCAGAACTATCAATTCGGTACTCTGTCGATTGCCCAGAATGGATTCATACGGATCGCGTGACCATGTTCCAAAATGGCATCCCGATTCGAACCACCGAAATCCGAACATCAGATGACCGGACGGGAACCTGGAAAATTGCTCGTCCAAAACATGATGTGTTTTGGACCGTACTGGCGTTGGGCCCGGGAATCCGACACCCCTCTTGGCCGATCGCACAACCGTACCAACCCGACAGTCGCGATTGGACACCCAAGGTCCTCAGTTTTACTGGCGCGATCCGTGTCGATGTGGACGGTGACAAGCAGTTCACTAGCGCTCGCGGCTTGGCTGACAAACTCTGCGACGATGCTTCCGGCGACTTTGCAGCCCTGATTGAATCCCTGAAAGACTACGATCAAGCGGTTGCCGTGCAAGCCGCCTCACTGTGGCAATCAGCTCACAGCAACCTATTGAATGAACCAACCCGTTCAATCTGGCAGGCCGCAGAACCGGCCTGCCGCGACGGATTCGCTCACTTTATAAGAGCTTGGCGTGATTCAGAAATTGCTCGAGTTGAAAACCCCTAGCCGAACCTCTAGACGAACAGATTGAATCAAGCATGACCGGTTTGAGAAGAATGACTCTGGGATCACTCCTTGGGCTCGTTTGGTTGATCCACCCTGCCTGCTCGCAGGGCACAGAACCCACAGAAACAGGAACTGAAAATGGCTACAAAATACATCTCGACATTTTGTATCGGGATGACGAGCGGCTGACCGATTACGCACGGAATCGATGTCGGCTGGATGTTTACCATCCAACGGACGGCAAGCCGTACTCGACTGTGGTTTGGTTCCACGGCGGTGGCCTGAAAGCTGGCAACAAGTCTGTTCCGAAAGAGCTAACGGAGAAAAAGATTGCTGTCGTTGCAGTGAACTATCGACTGCATCCCAAAGTCACTGCACCAGTCTACATCGAAGATGCGGCAGCAGCCGTTGCCTGGACTTTCAAAAACATCGAACGATTCGGCGGCTCACCTGATCGGATCTTCGTCAGCGGACACTCGGCTGGCGGTTATCTAACCAGCATGGTCGGCTTGGACAAGCGTTGGCTGGCGGCCCACGGTATTGATGCAAATGACATTGCGGGGTTGATTCCCTACAGCGGTCACACCATCACCCACTTCACCGTCCGAGACGAAAGAGGCATTTCGGGAAAGCAACCGATCGTCGACGATCTCGCACCACTGTTTCATGTACGAAAAGATGCCCCACCACTGTTGCTGATCACCGGTGACCGTGAACAAGAGTTGCTCGGGCGATACGAAGAAAACGCTTACCTTTGGCGAATGATGCAGGTGATTGAGCATCCAAATACTGAATTATTCGAACTTGATGGCTACAACCATGGCGGCATGGCAAAGCCAGCCCATCCCTTACTGCTACGTTTCATTCGCGAGATCAAGGATTAATGGGCTCGGTGAAATCATCCCCCGAGTCAGACCACCGGATGAAATCGTGATTGACGGAAAATCGCATCCGACAGAAATTTTACTCGACAACATCTTGGCCGCCGATCGTATCTTCGGCGTCGAGCGTTTCTTCAGGGTCAACCGTGATCTTCAGTACAAATTTGAATAACCGCCGGTGATCATCGGCATCGAGAAAACGCATTTGCGGTCGGGTCACAGCCAATTTCATCTCCCGCTAGACAAACGATTGGGATTTCGTTGATAGGTTACCGAGGGAACGCGTGCATTCCACCTCGTGTGCAAACCACATTGGCATTTCTGAATGTTGATTGGGTTTTAATTCGCTCCGAACCAATGGATTCGCTACATTGATGAGATCCTGCCCTGACCGATAAACTGCCGAAGCAAATAAGAGTGATTGCGTATGCCTGACGTTCAGCGAAGAGGTGACGCGGATTCAGTTACGACAAATCCGTATGCACCCACCAGCGAGACACTCGCGCAGGCACCAACACTGAATGACACCGAAGCGTATCGCCGGGCTCATTTGAAACACGAGACCTCGTGCAAATCAGTCGGGACGCTTTTTTTAGTGAGCAGCATTCTCGTTGTATTGGGCTGCCTCATAAGTTTGCTTGGCTACACGCAGATGGGCATCGTCGGACCAACCAACACGCCGAGCTTTGTAATGAACTTGGTCGTCATGTTGATCGTCCTATTGCAAGGAGCGGTGGGATACGGATTAAGACGACTTCGGAGTTGGGCCAAAACCGGAGGCATCATTTTTTCGATGTTTGGTTTGCTGGGTTTCCCAGTTGGCACTTTATTCTGCGGATATTTCTTGTACTTACTGCTTTGCAAGAAGGGACAAATTGTTTTCTCGTCCTCTTACCAGGACATCGTCGCCCAAACTTCGCACATTCAGTACAAGACCCCGCTCATCGTTTGGCTGATCGCTCTAGCACTCTTGGTGCTACCTTTTTCGCTGCTTTTTCTCCGATAACATGCACAAATAGGCTTAGGCGAGCACGACACATTTGTTCCTTCAACAGGTCATGAAGAAGGTTGTAATTTCGACGACACCCTCCGTCAGTAAACGATGATAACTCAAAATCCTTTTTCGCCAGCAACAGCGATTCGATACAGTTTTCTGCTGCTTATGCTAGCGGGCTCTGCATCGCTCCATGCGGATGAGCGGCCGAACATTTTGTTTATCTATACAGATGATCAATCCGATCGAACGGTGAGTTGTTACCCGGAATCATTCGACTGGGTTCAGACACCCAACATCGATCAGCTAGCGAGACAAGGCGTAAGATTCTCGCGAGCCTACATCGGGTCTTGGTGCATGCCGTCACGAGCCTCTTTGCTGACAGGTTTGCAGCAACACGGCATCGAATCGATGCGAATGGAAGGCAGATATCCGGGTAGTGCTTACGACCCGCAGCAATGTCGATTTTGGCCGAGTGTATTCCGCCAAAATGGATACACCACCGCGCATATCGGCAAATGGCATACCGGAGTTGACGCAGGGTTTGGACGCGACTGGGATCATCAGATGGTCTGGAATCGGCCGAGGCATCCTGACAACGCACCAAATTACTACGATAACCAATTGATCAGCGTGAACGGCAGTGAGCCGAAAATGGTCAAAGGCTATACGACAGACAATTACACCAATTGGGCAATCAATTTCATTCGCGGTGAAGGTCGACCAGTCGACAAACCTTGGTACCTATGGCTTTGTTACGGCGCGGTCCATGGCCCATTCACACCCGCCGATCGCCACTTGAAGCAATACCAAGAGATTGATGTTCTCGTCCCCGCCGATATCTATCCCCCACGGCCCAACAAACCTGAATACGTTCGCAACAGTGAGTTCTGGAGTCGCGGACCGAAGGGGCACCCTGTGGAACGAAAGGTTCGTGAACGGAGTCCCGTGGGCATGAAAGATATGCCTGGGCGTTCGTTACGTGACTGGGTAAGGCAGTATCACCAAGGCGTCCTCGCAATTGACGAGGGTGTAGGACGCTTGCTAGAAGCACTTCAGGCGTCGGGGCAAGATGACAACACCTGGGTCGTGTTTACTTCAGATCAAGGATTCGCGTGGGGACAACACGGAATGAAGTCAAAGGTCGCGCCATATCAAGCCGCAGTGGAAGCTCCATTGATTATCCGACCGCCGACACCGGACGCCAAATTATGTGCCGGCAAAGTCGTCGAAACCGCCGTCAGTGGTGTCGATCTGATACCCACTTTTTTTCATCAGGCAAAGATCGAATTGCCATGGAAAATGCACGGCATCGACCTGAGCCCTCTGTTTGAATCACGGCAAACCCGCTGGGAGCATCCCGCCATGCTCGTTCACACAGGCCGATCCTACGGTTCGGCCACCGATCAGATCCCTGGCAAAGACGATCCCGCGTTGTTCCACGGGCCTGGCGTTCCTTGGTACGTGATGCTCTGCCATGGAAAATACAAATACATTCGAAATCTCGTCCCCGGCGAGATGGAGGAGCTTTACGATTTAGATGCTGACCCTGAAGAGCTGGTGAATCTCGCGCTCGATGCATCGTTCGACAGAGAACTAAAACGTATGCGACAAACAACGCTAGCCGAACTCAGACGCACCGATGCCGGCCTGGTCAATGATTTGCCACCGGTCGGCACGCAGAAACATCGGCAAGACGCACGACGCTGAAAAACGATGCCGAGCATCATCAATCATGCTCAGGCGATAAATTCATTCGGCGAATTCTGCCCGCTCGGTTTCCGCCAGTTGCGGGACTCTACTTATCGTTCATTCCATCGCCATCTTGATCGGTCACGCCGGTGAGCGGATTACTGATGGTTGCTTCCCAGGCAATTTTACGAAAAACACGATCGAGCTCAGGACTTGGATAGTCGCCGGTAGTTCGGTAAGGGATCTTTTGCGTAATCAATTCGGGAGATTGTCCATACAGCGTTGCATAGAAAACATACCCCTCTAACCGTTCAAAGCCTGGACCAAGATGCCCAAGTCGATCTCGCCACAAGGATCTCTTTTCCTTGCCAATCGCTTGATGAATCCCTTTGACGCCTGGCAATTTCCCACGGTGATAATAATCAGCGGCAAGCACCATCGCATCGCATGTGGGCAATAGAAAGATTTTGTTGGGAAAGTCATCACTTAGACCTTTCAACATGTCACGATATTCAACATATCGTTCGCGACCTAAACGGGCGATGGTTTCCGCTGACAACTCACTTTCAGATTTTGGGATTCGCCCCAATTGATAAAGTTGCGGCCACGCGTCTGA
>JAYZAR010000142.1:0-10523 GCA_036339635.1 Planctomycetota bacterium
GGCAGAATATAACCGACTCATGGAAGAGGCTCGGAGATTCGAAAGCAGTGCTGATGACTTAACTGCCGCGATGGGAGTATCCGATCAAGCGATTGTTGACCAACTGGCGATCCACATTCGTGGTAGTCATCTGAATTTGGGAAAACCAGTCGCGCGAGCGTTTCCCAAAGTGATGCGTTTCAGTTCGGTGCCACCCATTTTCCCCACGCACCAGAGCGGACGATTAGAACTGGCCCACTGGATTGCCGATACGCGTCACCCGTTAACCGCGCGCGTTTACGCGAATCGTTTGTGGCGATGGCACTTCGGCGAAGGGATTGTGCGGACCACCGAAAATTTTGGGGTGCTTGGCGATCGCCCTTCGCATCCCGACCTGCTGGACTGGCTAGCCCGTTATTTCATCGCGTCCGGTTGGTCGACCAAAGAAATCCATCGCCTGATCCTCTCCTCCAGCACGTACCAAATGGCAAGTCGCCATACCGAACCACAGCCAGCGATGGCGGTAGACCCTGACAATCGGCTATGGTGGAAATTCCGCAACGAGAGACTGCAACCGGAAGCGATCCGAGACGCCATCCTCGCTGTCTCTGGCCAACTAGACGAATCCATTGGCGGCAAAACCGTTCCCCTTCGTAATCGCCAATTCGTCTTCAATCACACGTCGGTCGATCACACGAAATATGACAGTGTTCGACGCGCGATCTACCTGCCAGTCATTCGTAACAACCTATACACCTTTTTTGCACAATATGATTTCCCAGACCCAACCATGCCCACGGGTGACCGGAGTGCCACTGTTGTTGCTCCGCAAGCTTTGTGGATGATGAATTCGGACCTCGTGATCGATGCCGCAGAGCGGTTCGCCAGCCGCCTTTTGAACACCTCATCGAGTGATACATCACGAATCGAATCCGCTTACGCGCAGACACTTGGACGAATTCCGAATGAAGCAGAGACACGCCGCGCGTTGTCGTTTATTGATCGCTGGCGTGAAAACGGACGTTTAAACGCAGCAACGGTTGATCCTACTGCGGTGCATCGCGCGTGGGCGTTGTTCTGCCAAAGTTTGTTGGCTAGCAACGAGTTCATCTATATCAAATAATGTTTCCCAATCTTTTCGACGGGTCGTCCCCATGTCTTCTCCATCCATTCCCAGTCGCAGGCGATTGCTCAAAACCACTGCGGTTGGGTTTGGGCATCTCGCTTTTTCAGCAATGCTGAATCAGCAAGCCCAGGCTGAGGGTGCGAATGCTCCCGATGAGGAAACCATATCAACAATCCAGGCTAACTCGCTCTCAGCAAAACCCCCGCATCTTCCCGCACGCTGCAAACGAGTTGTATTTCTGTTCATGAAAGGGGGACCATCGCACGTCGATACGTTCGATCCCAAACCGATGCTGGATCGTGACCATGGCAAGCCACTCCCCTTTGACTTGCCGCGAGTGACGTTTGCCAAGCAGGGAAACCTTCTGAAATCACCATGGCGATTCAGTCAACACGGCGAAAGCGGATTACCGGTGAGCGAGCTCTTTCCGGAAGTCGCGAGGCACATTGACGATCTATGTATTTTGAGATCGGTCCACGGCACCAATCCAGCCCACGGTGGTGCATTACTGAAACTCCACACCGGCAGCGACCAATTTGTCCGACCCAGCCTCGGCTCATGGGTGACCTACGGACTTGGCACCGAAAACGAAAATCTACCGGCTTTTGTCACCATCTGTCCAACGCTGGCGCATGGCGGCGTAAACAATTGGGGTGCCGCTTTCTTACCCGCCTATTGTCAAGGCACACCGATCGGCAATGCATCGATGCCGTCGAGGTCAGTCCAAGTCAAGCATATCCGCAACCGACGAATTGACACCGAAACACAACGACAACAACTTGATCTGATCTCCGCCATGAATACGGATCACCTGCAAGAGATGGATGGTGATCAAACCTTAGACGGGCGATTGCAATCGTATGAGTTGGCTTACCGCATGCAGGCGTCCATGCCGGAAATCCAAGACCTCACTAATGAAACCGCAGTCACCCATCGGATGTACGGGATTGACAATCCTGTCACAGAGGATTTCGGCCGACAATGCTTGATCGCACGCCGATTCCTCGAACGAGGCGTGCGGTTCGTGCAAGTCACGCACAGTGACAGCGAAGTGCAATGGGACCAGCACAGCAACCTGTACCAAGGGCACACGCGAAATGCAGCCGAGGTGGATCGCCCCATCGCTGGATTCCTAAGTGACCTCAAAACCAGGGGTTTGCTACGAGACACGCTGGTCCTCTGGGGTGGTGAATTTGGGCGAACTCCAACAGCGCAAGGCAGCAACGGACGCGATCATAACCCTCACGGTTTCACGATGTGGATGGCGGGTGGTGGCGTGCGAGGTGGCATGGCCTACGGGGCAACCGATGACTATGGTTATTACGCCACCGAAAACAGAATGCATGTGCACGATCTTCATGCCACGATTCTGCATTTACTGGGCTTAGATCACGAACGCTTGACGTATCGTTATGCCGGACGGGATTTCCGATTGACCGATGTTGCAGGGCAAGTCGCAAAAGACATCTTCGCTTAAATCACGGGGTCGAATCGGTATTCTGACAACAGAAAATCCCGACATGCGACCAATGACGCGCCAAAGACAACCAAACTCTTGCGGTGTCTCGTGAATTCCTTCGCAACTCAATCATGATGGGGCACCAGGTTTGATTAATCATTTAGCAATCGCTATTCTCGCTCAACGCAACAACCGAAACGATGGATAACAGGCAGATGAACCTACCCGAGCTGAGCGACGAAGAACGGGCAACCTATGAATGGCAAATGTGGGTGCCCGACCTGGGTGAGGAAGGACAACGGAAACTTAAAAATGCCAGCGTGATGATTTCGCGGGTCGGTGGCGTTGGCAGTGTAGTCGCTTATGAACTGGCCGCCGCAGGTGTCGGCAAATTGATCTTGGCTCATGCGGGCAATGTCAAACCAAGCGACCTCAACCGCCAACTGCTGATGACTCACGACTGGCTTGGCAAGCCGCGCATCGACTCGATTCGGCGTCGCTTGCTCGACCTAAATCCACGCTTGAAAATGGTGACTGTCGAAGAAAATGTAAGCGAAGAAAATGCCGCAGACTTGGTTTCACAATGCGATTTGATCGTTGACTGTGCCCCCCTGTTTCCCGAACGCTTCGCAATGAACCGGCAATCAGTAACGCAAAATAAACCACTGGTGGAATGTGCGATGTATGAGATGGAAGCCCAAATCACAACAATCATTCCAGGCCAAACACCTTGTTTGCGTTGCGTCTTCCCCGAACAACCACCGCACTGGAAACGTCAATTCCCAGTCCTCGGCGCTGTCTCAGGAACGGTCGCCTGCTTGGCCGCCGTCGAAGCAGTCAAAGTGATCACAGGACTTGGCAAAACGTTAGCCAATCGCATGCTGCGGATTGACATGCGAAACATGCGATTTCGCGAATTAAAATTACAGCGCAACCCCACCTGCTCCATCTGTAGCGGTGACGATCATACCGGCAAATGAAGGCCATCGATCACAACGCATTCCGCCGGTCTTATTTTTCTTCAGATTCCCATTCGGCAAAAGGTTCGATTTCTCTTTCCAACCCTTGGATTCACAGAAGAAACGAAACATCAAACGACGACCTTTCAATCGGGATCTAAATTCGATCGGCCGCCCCGCTATTCTCCCGCCATCGTCAAGACCGACGCGATCACGGTTGCCGCAGTTTCAATTCGATAAATTCGCTTGCCAAGATCAATCGCTTGATAGCCATTTTCGATCGCGACGGCGATTTCCTCTTCCGTCCAGCCTCCCTCAGGTCCAATGGCCGCAGTGACCTTCCCGAAGATTTCCGCAGCGACAATCGACTGGCAACTCTCCGCGGGATGAGCAATCCAGCAGACTCCACTCTGTTTCTCTGCAAAGAATTCCAGTGATGAGCGTGGGGCGTGAACTTCCAGCAGTTGATTTCGCTGACATTGCTTACAAGCCTCAATTACACCTCGTCGCAGTTTCTGCAGCACGGACGCACTTGGCGGTCGCTGGGTTCGTTGCGCGATCACAGGGGTGACCGATTTCACCCCTAACTCGGTCAGACGCTCAATGAGTTCACGTGCACGATCTGGCTTTGGCAAGGCGATTGCCATTTCCACCTCGCACGAGGGTTCACGACTGATCAAGTGGACGGTCTGCACTTGAAGTTCGCATCGATTTCTCCCCAGCTCGATGACTTCTGCTTCTGCCTCAGCACCGTTGCCGTCAAAGAGCGTTACCTGATCTCCGAGTTGCAGGCGCATGACTCGGATCGCATGCTGGCTTTCTTCGGTCGACAAGGCGACCGAACCACCGGCAGGAGGCAACTCGGGAGAAAAGTATCGACGCGTCATTGCGATGCACTTTCAAGTTCGCGGCCATGATTGACCGATGTTGTAGAGAGTCGTGTGTTTCACGGATGTTAACAGATTCACACCAACACAGCCGATGGAGTAAAGGCTTGAGTGCAGACTATCTGAAGTATTGGTCCTTAACCCATCGACCTTTTTTGGAGCAATCGTTTTTTCAAGGCTCACCACAGCGTGAGGCGATTGCAGGCATCGCATTTTTCGCCGCCAGTGATTGCCGATATGCGAATCTGGCGGGACCGCCGCGTTGTGGAACTAGCGTATTGCTGCAACACGTTGCCTCCATGCAGGGGCTCTGCGACTGCGCGGTCGAGATGCTGACCAGTGATGCCAAAGCAATACGCTCCGAATCTGACCTCCCGATCTACCTCGCCACTGCCTTGAATTTGCCTCCGGCTTCGACGCTCAATGACTTCCGAGATCGGTTGCAAAAAAACCTACATTGCGGAATACGAACGATCTGGCTGATTGACCGAACTACACCTGCAACCGCAGATCTCTTGCAATCGTGGTCCCGCGAATGCCCCGAGTTGTCGATCGTCGTCGCCTGTCAAAATCTTTGCGCGGTATCAACAACCGAGCATCAGCGCATCGATCTGAACCCATTGGAACAGGATGATGCCCTACAGTACGTCCAACGTGGAATACTGCATGCCGCAGGTGACCCTGGAATCTTTTCCAATGCAGCAACCGTTCGCTTGCACGAACGGTGTCATGGCAGAATCGCTGACATCGCAGTCCTGGCTGAGCAAGCTCTGGCCGATGCAGCTACGGCTGGTCATCAATTCGTCAACACGGAACTGGTCGACGCAGTTGCGACGCGTTGCACGAAGACTGCGAGTACTGCCGCTGCAGCCTAAAGCAGCCATACTGACCATCCATCCGAAGTACTACCGAACACAAAAAAACGGTTAACAAGTCCGCCTTTAAATGAGTTCACTTGGATGGTATCAACTCAAGAAAGGACCTGGTTGAGAATCTCCTTCGGACCAACCATTCACAGACGATGGAGATGGGTCAGTGGCTGGGTTCATCTCTTTCTTTGTCATTGTGGTCGCGGTTACATAGAAACGCCGCGAAAAAATCTGGACGATGAACACTGAGCAATCGTTCGAAGAATACCGTGCGGATCTATTGCGGCGTCTTCCGAACTGCCGGCCTCGACGAATTGCCAGCGGCACAAGATTCAACCGGCCAAGTCAGAACAAGCCATCAGTACAAACTAACGTTTGCTTTTCTTATCGTCCTTCGAATCTTGTTTTTTCGCCGAACGAATCTGGGCAGCCTGCAGCAACTTGATTTTCCCGGCCGTGTGTTGATGCAGAATCGTTTTACCCCGCAACTCGTAAGCGAGGATCAATAATTGCTCGGCATTTGCAAGACGCTGCTCCTCGTTGGTGGCATCGGGAAATTGGTTTAGGAACGCAGCTAACTCACCTGCCATTTCAACTTGCAAAATAGGAGATGCCAATAGCGTCACCTGCCGCAACCATTCCTTCACATCGACTTCCTCAAAAACTCGCCCCGGCAGGGTCGACCGGTTCAAGACGAGTCGAATGTCCGACCGCACGTCCCTCAAATCACCCAACAACTGCTGACTGTGACGATACAATTGCAGTGCACGTTCGATGTGGCCTTGCCTTTCCATAAAATCGGCTAATGCAAGTGACAGTAGTGGCCCTCGCAACGCCCTATGCTCAAGTTCCCTGACTCGCTCTAGCGTACCGCGACGGTTGCCACTCAATTCCAAGGCGTAGAGTTTGCATAACTGACCAAGCACCGAATCAGGGTCCATCAATTCCCCTTCGTTGGTTGCCATCAGTACAAGCACACCCAAGACATCACGTTGTCCATTCGCCGGTGGAATGTGAAATTCATCATCGCCCGCTCTATCCTCGATGATACGACTGAGCAAGTTTTTCAACGGTTTCCGTTCACCGGAACTCGACTCGCCCGCATCGGCTTCGCACGCCAGCAATTCGAGCGGCTTCACAGCACTGCGAACGTTATCCGCTAACGCTTCGATCTCGCTTTCCTTCACAGAAAAGCATTCCATCTTTCTCCCAGCGGCATCAACCACGACAAAGTCAATTAAATTGCCGGCATGGTCTAACCGTATCTGATGCTCTTGGTAGCGGTAGGCAACACCTTGCTCATTCTCAGTGCGACTGATTTCATCTGGTGGGAACCAATCGGCCCAAGCTTGCGAGGTAAAAACCACACCCATCTGAGCTGACTTCACCTTCGGCTTCGACGAGATTGCCGCACCAATTGTAAAGCTGGTCGTCTTTCCGTTTTCAGCTTCGGCAGGTGACTGTTGCGTCAAAGTCAGCGTTGTATTGGGAACAGGCAGGGAGATCGCGGCGAGTGGGTCGGACATGCTGATCAATAATTCGCCCTCCCTCCAAACAAAATGCCGAACCTGGGAATCGATGCCGATTTTTGCGACAGTGATTTGCTGTCCAAACCAGAATTCGATCATCATCGCTGCATCGAATTGCCGAAAACGCAATTTTGCACTTGGCCTCGCGAAGAGTCGTTGGTGAACCGCATCGAGTTCTCGCGCGAGGCCACTCACCCCGGATTGTCCAACTGATTGATTCAGCGAGATTCGGGCCGCGGATACAGGCGTTGATTCAATCTTCGTAGGGTCTTCAGCGACAGGAATTACGAACCCAGCGTCTTCCTCTGATAACAGAATCCGCAATTCCTGCTCGTTTGATTGAGCATTACGTTGTAAATCAACACTCGCCTGCGATCCTTGAAATCCTAATTCATCCAATCGTTTTTGAATTCGATTGCGATGGGCGAGCAACCCAAACAAAGAACCAACCGCTGGCTTGCCGCGTCGCCAAGCCGGCTTTGCATCCTCTTCCAACTCGGAAGCAATCTGCAGTTGCGATTCAGCCCAGTGATTGACAGCCGTCGTTCCACCGGAAACCGAAATTGAGCCGCAACGAATTCGGGGGCCCTCCTCGATGAGGATTTCCAGCGTCTCATCCTCGGAAACAACACTCACACGGGCGTCAAAAAATCCACTCGCCAGCATCCCTCGCTTGATCGCTTCTTGCACTCGGTAAACGTAGGTCGCCCGATCAATGCTTGCGTGCGACGCCTCATAAATCTCAGGCAATCTCGCCAAATGTTGTCGCACAGTCGCGGGCGAGATTGTTTTCAGCCCCGCGATCCGAATCTCAGCGACCTGACGTTCCTCGGTCACCTGCGCTAAAAGAGATCCGACAAAAACCAACTGCATGCCAAAGCACACGGCACCAGTCCGAAAAAACCCGTCCATGTCTCAAATCTTCCTTGGCGAGGAGAAGCCAATCGTGGAGTATTCGAAAATCGAGATACAGACGCAAGAGAGATCCCAGCAGCCCATTTCAAGGCAGAATGCCGTTGAGATTATTCCCCACCGGGGCATCCGAACACCCAAGAAGCCCACCAAAGGCGGGCCCTGTAGGATGCAGCGAGAGGTGAGAATTCGACTCGGCACCAAATCAATAGATCTGCCCTGGTCCACAAATCTGCTAAACTGGCCGATTGGAAATTTCGATTGACGGGAACCACATCATGACTCGATCACTTATTCTGCTGTCGGTAGCTTTCTTCCTCGCAAGCGATGCGATAGCCCAAGTCAAATTACCGACGCTCGACGAAGCACTGGCTCGTTCATCTCAAACGGGTCAGCCGATATTTGCGATGGCTGGCCAAAAAACCTGACCGCCTTGCGTCGTGTTGCTGGATCGTTTGGAAAATGATCGGTCGCTAGCACGCTTTGCGGGACAGTTTGTTCCGCTCAAGATGGTCACGAATAACAACCCCGACTGGAACAAGTGGGCCCGCATGTACCCGGTTGATGGGAACGGTATTCCGCGGCTGTACGTCATTCGAGCTGACGGCGAAAAACTATATGCCGGTGTCGGATCATTACCAGGCGAGAAACTGCCCCTAATGATGATGTCAACGCTTCAGCAGGCTGGTCGCTCATTCAGCCAACCCGATGCTGATTTCATGAGCGCTGCGGTCACCAAAGCAAAGTCGGAACTCGACCAGGGGAATCCCTTTGCCGCAGCAGTCGCGCTATCAGCGCTCACGAAATTTGGGTCTCCCGAAAACCTGAATAGCTTTGCAAAACCAGCAATCACGGCGAGCGAAATTTATACGCAACTCGTCTCCGTCCTGGACCAGCAAGCGCAAGATGCCCAAACAAAGCTGAACGCGTCATCACAAGCAATCGATCAGCTAGCAGAAATCATCACCCTGTTCGAGGCCGAGGCAGCCTTCAAACTCTTCCCTTCACTAAAATCAAAAACTGGCACGTTGACCCGTAACCTGAACAAGGAAGGTGTTGATGCCGAAACGATCAATCAGGCCGACAATCTGGTGAAAGCACGGTTGCTGGCGCTCTCAGCAAATCCAAGGCTTCGAAGCAGGGCCTCGTTAGCCTATACGTCGGTCATCCGGAAGTTCCCCAACACGCCGATCGAAAAAATGGCTCGAGCTGAATTATCAGCGATCGAACCAGAAGCCAAAATCCTGCAAACAATGCCAGGCGATCCTGCGGCCAGTCAAGCTTTTCGAACGTGGACGACACGTGACGGTGACTTCTCGACAACCGCAAAGTATTTGCAACAACGCCAGGGGAAAGTGCAACTGCAGAAAAAAGATGGCAGCAAGGTCGTTGTCGAAATCTCAGTGCTCAGTGAGGCGGATCAAGCCTACCTGCGAGAACAATGATCACGTGCTCCGTCCGCGATGTCAGTGCATTGGCCTCTTAGGTCGGAAGCCTTTCGGCACCCTGAAGCAAACCATCCTGCACCACTGGCCCCTCGTCGCGAATGAGATCGCAGATGTTAGGAGGGCCCTGCCAGTTCCATGGCAGTTGGCGTGCCGGCCTTCTAAAGCACTGACTTGAAGGAGAACTGGCAATACGGAATTGAAGGAAGTGGCGGAATTCGTCACTCGATTCTCTTGGTAAAACCAACCTTAGAACCGGATCCCGCCACCCATCCCAGCAAAGAAATCATCTGAGTCAGGCGTCAAGCCTTTCCCCGCACGAATGTCCAAAAGGAAATCGTCGTTGATGTAGTAATCAAGCCCCATGTTGAACACGACAGCCGAATAATCATCTTCCAATTCGTCTGAGAACAACCCGAAAAACTCCGCATACAGTGCTGTCCGCTCGGTCATCTCGACGCCGAGTGCAACCGATTGGCTGTAAACAACGAACCAATCCTCAGCAGGACGCTCAGGCGTCAAACCAAAATCGCCAAGCGCACCGGTCGCATAGCCGGTCGATCCATATAACTTCCATTTTTCGGCCAGTTCCCAGCTGTAAATATAATCCAGCCCATGCTCGACTCGGCGAGTGGAATAGTCGCTGCCGCCGGTCGGCGCAGTGAATCGCAACTCCAGAGCACTTTCGGGGCGCAGACCACATTCCTCCGTCATCCCAAGCTTGAAAGTCCAAATCAAATCCTGTGAGCCCTGCTGGTTTTCTGCTTCATCAACGAAAGTCCACGCGTAACTGTACCGTAAGCGGAACTCAATATTGTCGCTCAGTCCAATCCGTAACAGCGTTTCAGGAAGGGTATGCGATTGCTCGATTTCCTCTTCGTGATCCTTGTAGAAGTAGCTGTACCCAGATTCGATCTGAACGACACCACGACCGACAGTTTTGGTTGATTGTGTGAAATCGTGACGGTCCGTTTCAAGCCGCTCTTCATAAGGATCACGCCGTGAGTCACCCCGATGGTTTCCAACCAGATCGTCCCAGAATTTAAGACGGAACAAACCGTCGCATGAATCGCAACCGTGCCGAGCGTCGCAAGATGGCCAAGCATCGCATTGATTCAGCCCATCGCAACAAACTTGCGCATGAACTTCCGAATAGGTGCCAATCAAGGATGCCAAAAGTATTAGAGAGAGAACCTTTCGCACGTCATTCCCCGATCAACGAAGTTACTGCAAAACCGAGGACGACACTGCTTCGCCCAACCGAAACGGATCCGATTTCAGACATGAAGCCCCCGTACCCTTCCGGTGAAACCCGTTGCTACCAGCCAACAGAAGAAGCAGCCATGCGATCTGAACAA
>JAYZAR010000143.1:0-12591 GCA_036339635.1 Planctomycetota bacterium
TGGCTTGAGGTAGGTTCATTTTTGCAAGACTTAGCCAACCAAGCCTTCCTTTATGCCAGCCTTCGTTCCTACGCCAACCCGCTCATGCACCCGCTCTATTTGCCTTCGGCTGGCGGTTCCACGTCTTTCGTCGCACCTGAACCCGTTTGGGTGGCACGGCGGTTTTCTCGCTGGATTGCGTCGTAGACTTCCTGGCGATGGACTGGGATGGATTGGGGCGCTTCGATTCCCAGGCGAACTTTGTCGCCACGGATATCCACGATCGTCACCACGACGTCGTCGCCAATCATGATGCTCTCGTCTCGGTGGCGTGAAAGGACCAGCATGGTGTCCTCGTGGTGATCGGTGGGAGGCGGGTGAAAAATAATAACGATACGAGAGCGGCGAATCTTCGCTGCTTCCCTTGACACATTCTTGATCGACCGGTGATGCAGACAAATCCACTTCTAGCTTGCAGAGGTCCGCAGATACCGGTCGTACCGATTCGCCGCCGAGGAAAAATGCGTCGGTCGTCGATTATGCGACGTGCCGCGTCAATTCGGATGCCGTAATATTTGACGCAGCCGATTTAAGCGGCAAAGCCTTTTGAATCGGCTGCTCGTCGCTGGTAATCACCTGGCAACCAAGTCTTCTGCTGAGGTTCAGCAAGAGGGGCGATCGCAGATTAGAAGTTAGCCTGCCTGCATTTCCTGAAATGGTCGTCAGCACGTAGAGTTCGGCACCCATTTTCATATGCAGCGACGCAAGTTCCCGTCTCGTAACATGGACGCGGTAGTCGTCAAAGAAGGCTCTTGGGCTGATCAGCGGAATGGCTCGATCGCCACGTGACGCACTCTGAAGCCATGCGACCGATGGATTCTGATCATCTGGCAACAGTGCCCAGTGTCGCAGCGTTTCCATTCCAATCAATCCTTGGGGAAACAAGAACAATTGGTCGGCTTTTAATTGCAGTGTGCCAAATCGTTGGGTGTCGAGTCGCATGATCATTTCTACCGTGTGGCGAATACGGGCGTTGGCGCAGCGTGGCGTTTACTCTCTCCCGTCATTTTGGTTATCGACTGAACATCCAGGAGAATCGACAAAATCGTTACAGGAAGTTGAGGATCGTCATTTTTGAGGTCTGCCCCATCAGCCGCATTGACGCATCCAACGCGGTTTGTCGTTGGGTGAGCTCACTGATCACCGTGGCCAGGTCGGCGTCGACCTCATCAGAGAGCTGCCCGCGTAGTTGAGTCACATTGTTCTCGGTGCTGGCCTGGAGTTGCTGGAGATTTTTAGAAAGTATGCCAACGCGGCCCCGCGAGCGACTAGCACGATCAAAATCGTCATCCAGTTTGAGCTGTAATCGGGCGATCTCGGGAATTTCGCCGTCGCCAATCGCCCTCTCCAGTCGAAGCAACGTATCGAGAACACCTCCGGCATCACGTGGTGCGAAGTCGGAGCCGATGATTGTATCCACTGGTCCTACGATCGATCCAACGGCGTCGCTGGCCCCGGGGGCAACTAACCCCAGTCGCAGTCCAGCATCGCTAATCCCGACCTGACGTATTGAAAGCTTGCCGGCACCCGGCGGTGCTTTAAGCTGCAAGCCATTGCCAAAATCGTTAAGGTCAACCAAGACTCGCTGGGCGTCTTGGTTTTGCGGATGATCGGAAATCAGTTGCATCACATCGGCAATCGATACGAGCCCATTTAAATCGAGCGACAATTCCGTTCCGTCGGGTCGGGTGAGGATTAAGTCAGGGCCATCAAGATTGAGGGATACTCCCCGGCCACGACCAAGATCCGCGAGCTTTGTAAGTTCGGTGGCCGTACGAATCCCCAGGCTGCGGGCAGCATCACCACCGTTTTCTCCCAAGCTGTAGTCGACACCGCTGCGCCGTGCCCGCAGTTGGATACGACCCTCGGCTTCGTTCAATTCGGCGTGAACGTCGCCGCCACTGCGGTTGATCGCAATCAACACATCGCCAACGGTCTCTGCTTCGTCAAGTTCAATCACAAATGTCTTGTCACCCTGCAGTAGCTGAATTCCAGCGGTGAGATCGAGTCCGGTACCATTGCCCAGGTCCGAAATTTTCGTTGCTGCTGTGACTCGCGGCGTTAAAAAGTTACCAATAATTGGTGGAGCTTGGATTCCGCTGGGATTGCTGATGCCAAGCTCTTCCGCCATCGAGCTGCCCACTGCATCTTGAATCGCTAAAGTGCCGGGGAGGCCGTCCGCGTACTCGATTCGGATGCCATCGTTAATCAAGGAGGCGTTTAATGTTCGGCCATCAATTGCAGTCGTGTTGACAAGTTCAACCACGTCGCCAATCGTTGCCGCAGGCGTCAGATCGAGATCGACCCAATTGCTACCGCCGGACAACTGTAATTTGCCGGGCGTTACCCCCTCGCCCCGGCGAAGGTCGACGAGGCGGGAGTCTGTGTTGATCGAAGCGTTCAGTGAATCTCCTTTGATAAAGACCGCATTCGCTCCCAGCCCCTCATTGCCGGTCACATTGATGGCGGCTGGTTGTCCCGCTCCGAGTTCGGTGCGGCCCTTGGCGTTGGTGCCGGTGAAAACGATCTCTTTGTCGTCGAATTCATAAGCGCCACCGGACTCGAGGAAGCCACCTAGTAGTTGGTGATCACGATATAACGCGTTTCCTGCCGCGAATACCGAGTTGATTGTTTCCCGAACGGTTCCCGCTAAAGCTGCCCGCTCATCCTCTGAAATCACCGTTTGTGCCGCTTCCAAGGCTGCTCCGCGAGCCAAGATCAATGCGTTATCGACTCTGGCTAAAGCCGAGTCAGTCGCCTGATAAAAATTTGTCGTCGAATTGGCGTTTCGAAGCAGTTGTTCACCAAGATTGATCCCCTGGTGCAATGAAATCGCACGATTCGCGGCAATGGGATCGTCCGACATTCGGAGCACTCGCCGTCCCGTGCTCAACTGGTCGAACTTTTGCTGGAGGGCAATTTGGTCCGAATTCAGTTGGAGCAGCAGCCGCTGGGTACTGAGTGGCGTACTTGTTCGTGTCGCGGAGATGGGCAGCGGTGGCATCGGGTAGCAAAGTCCTGATCGACGAGACAGTAGCGTCTCGTCGAGTATCGGTGTCGTCGCCGCGAATCTTCATTAAAATCCGGACAATCGCTATAACCTGGGGTATCCGACTTGCACTTCTTGCGTTCCACCCGGTGTCTACTAGCAACTAGCCGGTCGCCAGCGAAGTCTGGTCGTCGCCGAAGTCTGTCAAAGCATTCTCGCACCACTTAGCAGAAACCGAGTCATCGGTCAAAATGGAGGCATGATCTTGATCGGGACTATGAATCTGACGACAACCCGTGATCGCGGCGATTTTCATTGCCCGACCTGTGCAGCGACCAAGAGCTATCGGTTGCGGGCACGTCGACCTTGGTTAACGATCTATTTCATTCCGACGGTTCCCGTCGGGGCGGCTGAACTTTTTGTGCATTGTGACCAGTGCCGTTCAACCTGGGATTTAACGGTTCTCGAAATGGACAAGCAGAGCCACGAGATGGCTCAGGAGTCGCAGTTTCGCGAGGAAGCCTTGCGGTCGAGTGTGCTGATCGTGATCGCTGACGGCGCAATCACTGATGCCGAAATCAAATCACTGGAAACCATCGGCAGTCACTTGCTTGAGCGTCCGATTGATCGGGAAGAGCTTGGGCAGCTTTGTTCGATCGCACAGCAAAATCAAATCGAAGCTGGGAATTATGTGCTGACGGTAAGTCGCCGCTGGAGTCAGAGTCAGCGTTCCACTGCCTTGCAGGCTATGTTTCTTGCAGCGACCGCCGATGAAATGGGTGAAACACAAACCAAGTTGCTCGCTAGAATGCGGGAAACGTTGGAGTTCACCGACTTGGAATACGAACAAGCGATTGAGGAAGCGTTGCTTTGGGAAGGGGTATGAATCCCTTGCACGGCTGAAGGCTTAGCGATTCTCCTGCTCACGCGTTGTTATTCGTTTCCGGATGCGACTCGAAATCGACCGCGCGATGCTCTCGGGCCGCTTGATAGCACGCATCAACCAACCGCATCGTTTGCAAGTTGTCTTCACCGCTAGTGGTCGGCTTTTCGCCCGATTCCATCGCGCATAACAATTCGGCCATCGGGCCAGCGAAGGCATCGGGAAACCATGCTTCTTCCCAGCGGGGGCGATGCCAGCAACCGTCAAGGGTGGTGGTGTAGTCGATGGTGCTGGGGCATTTTTCGGGATACCGGGGCCAACCAATTTGGCCCATCGCTAATCCTTCGGTGCCTTCGACTCGCCAATGAATCTTCAGGTCCTCGGCCGCTCCCTCGCGGGCTGGGCCTGTCCAAACATCATCGCAAATGAAGCAGCGTAGCCCCGAATCGTATTCCAGGATGTATAGGCCAATGCCGTCGATATGCTCAAACTTGGTGCGTGGATCCTGACGAAAACTCGCCAATATTCGTGTCGGATCACCGAACCAATATCGCATTGTGTCCAGGTGGTGGATCGACATGATACGACAGGTTAGCCAGCCTTGACGCTCCTGCCAGGGCATCCAGTGAGGAATGGCCCGCATGTCGATGGATGCTAGGACAGGGTCTCCAAAACGCCTCTTATTGATGAGTGACTTACAGGCACGGACCGAGTGGTCGTACCGCATATTTTGGTTTACGACCAATGTGATTCCGGCTGCGCGACAAAGACGCACGATTTCTGTGGCGTCATCCGTATTCCCAGCAAGTGGTTTTTGGGCCAGTACTCCACGAATGTGTGGTCGAAGAACTACCTCGCGGATGACCTCCAGTTGGACATCAGGCGGGACTGCGATGTCGATGACCTGTAATCGCTCATCGTCCAGCAATTGTTGGTAGGAGTCATAGACGACTTCAATGCTGTGGCGTTGCGCCGTTTGCTCGGCTTGCTGTCTCCGTCGAGTTGCAATCGCTAACGGCTGGAATCCAGCTTTGTGATAGGCCACTAAATGGCAGTCAGCCATGATGAAGCCGCTGCCAATGCAACCGATCGGCACTGCAAGATCACGTGGCATGCGGGGAAGGTATTCCAAGTCGTGCATATTCATTTGGTCTTGGGGTTACCCAGTTTGGTTAGGTAGCGATTTAGCGCTGGCATCGTGGTTAGGGTCTAGCCACGACACATCCGCTTGGTCGTCGGCAAACCTTCGTACGCCCATCTGCTTGATTGCGAGGTCATCCAAGCGATCCAACGGCGTGTAGCGAGGGTGATGCGTATCCTTATAGGGATCGTTGCTTCGAGCGTTGTAGCAACAGATCATCGACCAGCGTGGGTGCGATGATTCGTTTTGATCACTGCGATGCAAGAGGTTGGAGTGAAAGAACACGACATCACCGGGATCCATTTCGACATAGACCAGCTCGAACTTTTTTAGGATTTCTTTGACGCGTTCAGGATCTGCACCAGCCTGTTCGCCAGACAAGACGTGTTGCACTCGCCCGCATTGATGTGAGCCGCGGATTACCTGGAGACAACCATTCTCCTTCGTCGCCGGATCGACTGCGATGAACGCACTGGTAAGATTTGGTGTTAGGACACCATTGTCGTACCAGTACCCATAGTCTTGGTGCCACGCCCATGCCCCACCAACTCGAGCGTCCTTCATGATCATTTTGCTGTGGTAATGATAGGCTTCATCACCGAGCAATTGATCTGCCGTCGCCGCCATTCGGTGGCAGCGAGCGAATGCCCCATAGAGACCATCACCAGGGTGGTTCCAAAGAGACAGTCGGACGGTGCCGCCTTCGCCGTCGTCGCGTCCAAAAGCGTGATCGTCTAATGCCTTGTCTTCTTTTGCCGAACGTCGCAGTAGACCGATTTCGTCTTGGTCAAAAAGGTGCTTTAAAACAAGAAACCCATCGCGACGGTATTGTTTCAATTGCTGCTCAGAAAGAGACACGTGAATACCTTATGTTTTGGACGCAAGAATTTGAAACTCAACCGATCGTGCACTCCGCGTTCATCTTATCGTTCACCGCGGTGGGTTCCAGACGACAGATTGCCGGTTCTCGGTTGGACGCCGTCGGTTTCAGGCCACCGTTGACAAAGACTGAGCGGAATGATGGGCTTTGCGGGGTTGGAACCGATCGGCGTGCCGCCAGAGCTGATTCGCACCCTCCTCTTGTCGGATTGGCTAGCGATGTTATGCAGCGGCCTTAGTTTTTTTGCATCTATTCGTGTGGGTGCGTTGTTCTCAGGCAATCAAGGCCTTCTGGCTGCGTCGGTTTGCCGAAATGCGTTACGATGGCAGGATGAGCGGATCAAGTCCAGCAAATTCTGATGACCATGCGGTTCGCCGCGGGTTCGTTTATTGCCTCGTTGTGGCAACCTTGACGGCGATCACTCTTCGTCTGATGGGCCGTATTTGGTGGTGCGAATGTGGTCGTCTCGATCTTGCGTCATGGGACATCTGGACATCGCATAACTCACAGCACCTGATTGATCCGTATACCTTTAGCCATGTGTTACACGGCGTCATTTTTTATTGGTTGTTGATGCTGATTCCTGATTGCTACGTCCGGCATCGACGTTTTTTGATCGCGATGACGATTGAAGCTTGTTGGGAATTGCTTGAAAACTCACCAATCATCATTGATCGTTATCGGTCCGTCACCATCTCGCTTGATTATTATGGGGATTCAATTGCCAACTCGTTTTCTGACATCTTTGCTTGTGGCCTCGGTTACTGGTTTGCCAGGTCATTCAGATTGACTTGGTCGGTCGTGTTTTTCGTAATCTTCGAAGTTTCAATGCTGGTTACCATTCGTGATAGTTTGGTGCTGAATATTCTGATGTTGCTGACTCCCATCGATGCCGTCCGTGAATGGCAGTCAGGGTAATGGGTGAAGATTCTATCCTGTTGTCCGATCTCAATTAAAATTTATGGCAGAGATGACGATTCGTTTGCGGGTGAATCCCGAAACGGGCAAGAAAGATATTGTGGTTGACCTGCGCAGCGATGACGATGCATTGCCACAAGAACATGAACGGCAACATCGGCAATTGGTCGGCAAGCTGATCGCAGGTGGTGTGGTTGGTGAAAACGAGATCGGCAAGCTGGTGATCGAGCGAGATTCCATTGCGTCGCCGCCAGCCAGTGCTTCAGTCCAAACGTCTGAAGAAGATACGAATCGCCAATCAGAACAGGAAGGCGAGGCAAATTGATATTGCGGTTTCCAGGCGAGGATGTGTTGCAACTGGCGATCACGTCTGAAGCGATTCCCCGAGAGGTCTCGTCGGCACCGGTTGCAGCTGGTTTGGATGTCGAAGGTTGCGTGTGGCTGCAACCGTCTGTCTCAATTAGACGTGCTGATTTGGCAGCTTTGCGAAAATTGGGGGTTCAACAAAAACGGTCGGCAAGTGTGCTGACCAGGACACTACGATGCTGGCATCAACAGCTGTCTTTGCGGAGTGTGGAGGTCAATCCTGCTGAGCAGCATGAAGTCTTGTTTTGCTTGGATGACGGGAGGCAGTTTCCTGAGATCGTTAACGAGATGCTGCGCTTAGGTAACGATCGGCAACGATTTGCGTGGGTTGCTGATCCGCGAGCAGATGTCGCTGAAATGTGTTTGCTCAGCGTTGTTGATCCGCCGCAGTACACCTTGTCGCGTGCGACTGAGGCGAGTGGTGGGCCCGTTGCATTCACTTCCCCCGTGCCGAGAGTGTGGGTGGAGTACGGCTACCAGCATCCGCTTGTCGAGTGGTTGCGGCCACCCGAGGGACAATGGCTATTGATTCGGTCGGATTGTTCTTGGCTGTGGATCGAGACTCCGGCGTTGACCGATGTTTATACGGCGTTGGATTTTACCCCCGCCGGCGAAGTTGTTCGCTCGCCTTCGAATCGCGAGCCAGATCGAATTTTGGTTCCTGTGCGTTTACGTGAATCATCTTCGCTTGATCCAGCCGAGTTGTGGGTTGTGCGGGCCGATGCAATGGCTCAAATCGAATCACTCGTAAGACGAAGTGATGACCGATTGTTGGGACGATTGGCGTTTGCTGTGACACCGGGCAGGATGCGGGACATCTCTTCTCAGGACGGCGACGGGCCAACCGTCGTGTTGAAGGCAAGGCCCTCAGTTTTGCCACCGCCCGAGCTGATCCTGGATGGGTTGGCGTGTCGGCCTTATTTACGGATCCCGAATCTCTTTGTGCCGCTTGGACAGCAGTTGCAGCCTCCCTTGCGTCGTGATGCAGTGACTCGCTTGTTGGCCGAAGAGACTAACCAAGTGCACTGGCTGGCACCCTACGCAATGGAATCTGCGGAAACTTTGACTCAATGTGATCTGAGAGCCGCCCCACAGGAAGTGCTGTCGGCAGCAGGGGCGTTCTCGCTTCATTCGATCGAAGATGCGGCCTTTCGCCCGTTGGAAGATTGGGTCGAGTACGTGATCGATCATCAAGCTCAACATTTAAATGCATGGATTGCTTCGCATCAATTTGATTTTGAATCTTATGTTTGTGATGACGACCAAACGGATCGAAATTCAGTTCCGGCATTGCGACGACAAACTGAGCCGTGTGCACGAGAGAATCAGTCTGAATCGGGTGAGAATCGTCAAGAATCGCGGCCGCTTAAAGCGAATCATTCAGTTGCCAGCGCAATGGTGGTTGAGCAGCCGACAGAAACGTCGCTGCTGAAGCGAAGCGATCCAGATTCTCCCATGGAATCACAGCCCGGTCTGTTGTCAAAACCGAACCAATGGCGGGTCAGAGTGCGGCAGCTTGAGGAGCGTTACCGCGTCAGTGACGAACCCCTGGACAGCGAGGCCCGCAGGGAGTTGTGGATCGAGCTAGGAGAAATGAACGCTCTGCTAAATCGCCCGCATGATACGACGATCTGTTTTGCCAACGGATTATGGCGTGATGATGATCATTCGTTTGCTTCACCTCCGTTCCAGTCTCGCGTACAGGCTTGGTTGCATGCTGAATTACAATGCGCTGGAATTAGTGACTTGGATGGGGCGGAACTGGACGCGCGATTGACTGGCGGCAAGGCTCCGGATCATCAGGTTGGTTTGGTTCTTGCCAAAATTGTTGCAGCGGCTTGCGATGGGGGCGAAGCGAATCAGATTGCAATGAAGCAGACGCAAGTTGTCGACTATTTAATGCGGCATGAACGCTGTCTTCCGGTTCGTGCAGCTTGGTTAGCTTGGTTGGCGATGTATCGCATCAACGGAAATGATCTTTTGATGCTAGCGAGAGCCCGAGACCGTCTTTTGCAGCGGCTTTTTGATGACGGGTTAGCACCAGAATTTGATCTGCCACTGTTTTTACGAAGTCATGTGGCGGGCGAGAGCGAGCGGCTGCGTAAGGTCTTTGGCCACGCAAGTGAGTTATATCAGGCGGTTAGCGGTTGGGTGCTGGAGCCGGAAGTCAGTCGCTACGATCCTCAAACGCAAGGTTATGTCGATCTCGTTTTCGCTTACGCAATGGCACGGCTTGGTGAAACGGTTTCATCCCAGAGATTTTTGGCCGAGGCCTCCGATGCGTTGGCGGACAAGGATGCCGTCCATCGTTGGCTGCTAGATGCCTACTCTGAGCGAATTCAGCATTCGCTCAGTGGACAATCTTTAGGAGCCGAATTCTCCAGCGACTTACTGGATCGACTGGAAGGAATGAGTCGTGGACAGCGTTATGTCATCGATCGGTTGCGACAGCGATCAAGAGTACTGGAGCCCCATGCAGCGATTGACCCGTTTGAGACGTTTCTCGATCGACCGGGTGACGATCTCAGTCGAGAGTTGCTTGAATTGCGTCGCATTCAGGATTCTGATTCGCTTGGAAGTTGCCTCGATGCGATGCTTCTGCGGTATACCGATCCCACCGACCAGATTCGGATTTTACCGGTTGCTTTGCAAGTTTCGCCACGCTTGGGTGAACGCTACGCAAGGCGATTGATCGGCAATGTTTGGACGGCAGTCGATCATTGCGAGCAGATGTTCGAGAAGGCAGATTTGCTGCATCAAGCATTCGTTATTGCTGCTCACTTTGACCAGACCGAGCTGGTGCAAAAGCTAGT
This sequence comes from Planctomycetota bacterium, assembly GCA_036339635.1. Lineage (GTDB taxonomy): Bacteria > Planctomycetota > Planctomycetia > Pirellulales > Pirellulaceae > Rubripirellula. The sequence goes on from JAYZAR010000143.1 coordinate 10,030, forward strand.
GGACATGCTTGGCGCTGTCTTGCCTGGGCTCGTGTATGAATACATTTCGTTGACGGTTGCTGACCGCTCCCAGGCGGAGGCAATTGAAGCATTGCTCAGTCAGTCGTTTCAGGGGATGCGGCGGCTTGGCATGCGTGAGAAAATGGGACTGCTTTATCAGCAGCTTGAAGAATCACTGAGTGCATCCACCGATTTAGGCCAAGGTGGACATCAGCCGAATCGCTTGCTGCTTCGTATTGCTGCTGGTTGGTATTTCTTTGGCCAGAAGGAGGCGGCTCGAGACATCACCGGCGAGGTCTTGCGTCGGTTGAGGGGGGAGGCCAAGCTGGATCCTCCGACGGCACACTTGCTATGTGGGTATCTTGATGCGGTTGGTCATGCACCGGTGGAGGAAGCGATTAGTCAAGTTCTTGAAGTCTTTGCGATGAATAGGGGAACCGTTCCCAAGATGGCCAACGTATCGACAAGCTTGACGACCGATACTCATTTCTCCATCTTGCATCTGGAAGTCGTGGAAACTGCGGTGATGTCCCTTGTCAGCGACGGCGTTTCGCTGACCGCTGAAACGCGACGTTGGTTGGACGAAGATGAGTTTTTGGTTCGGGATCGTATTCACCGTGAGATGCGGGCTGCGGAGGAATGGGGGCGGGCGTGATGCATTGACTTTGACTCGCATCACAATTCTGTTGAGCGGGGGCATTTGGCTGATGCTGTGTGCCCATTTCTGGTATCGCCCGTCTGTTTCCTTTTCGGTAGGACTTCCTGTACGCTAGGCCCGCCGATTCGCTCTGCCGAGTCAAGTTTTTGTCTGAATAGGAGTCCCCTGGTCAAGTCTTCCCCTCGCCAATCACATTTCCCGTCGCGAACGAGTCTCCCCTCGCGAGTGACAATCCCAAGTCTCATTTCCACCTCCTTGTTATCCGAAGTCATGAGTACTGAGTCGACCACCGCAGTTGAGTTGGATTTTGATTGCTTGCGGGAACAAGCTGATTCGATTCGAACTCGTTTGAATCGTTTTCGATCATCGCTCGGTCGGAATTTTGTTGACAAGCAGGCCTTGATCGACTTGATGATCGTTGCCGCTATCGCACAAGAACCATTGTTGTTGGTGGGACCCCCAGGTACGGCCAAGAGTGATTTGGTGCTGAAGTTTAAAGATGCCTTGGGAATCGGTCAGGATGATTACTTTGAATATATGCTGACGCGTTTCACTGAACCGTCGGAAATTATCGGCCCGATCGATATCAATGAACTGCGTGATGGACGGTACATCCGTCGTGAACAAGGTAAGTTGCCGACAGCAAAACTTGCGTTTTTGGATGAGATCTTTAAGTCGAATTCCGCCATCCTGAATATTTTGTTGACCATCGTCAACGAGAGAAAGTTTTATCAGGACGGCGTCCCGCAGTCGGTCTCACTTTGTGTTTTGTTCGCGGCGGCCAATGAGATTCCGGAGCATGGTGAATTGAATGCCCTGAAAGATCGGTTCGTCTTGAAGGCGGAAAGTTTGTCGGTCCAAGCCGATCGCTTTACGGATCTGATCGATGCGGGCGTGAAAGCGGAGGTCAATCGCGCTTTGAATCAGAAACCCTGGGCGGAAGGTCACGCCAGTCTAGATGATCTGGTCAAAGCTAATCGCTATCTCCTGCATTTGTTTTCCCAGCAGACTGCCGATGGAATGAACGATCGGCAACGCTTTTTTCCCGACGAGGTATTTCGAGAATTCCAACGACTCGTCAAAACACTTGTTCGGGAGGATCGCATCTTTATTAGCGATCGCAAACTGGTGAAACTCTACAAGTTGTTGCGTGTCCGTTCTTGGTTACTGACCGGAGGGACGGTTACGCCGGATGATTTGCAATTGCTGATGTACTTGGGAGAAAGCTCCGAAGAAATGGCACTGTTGCGAGAGAAGGTGCCTTTGTTGCTTGGACTGTGACCCATGGTTGCTCCATCTGCAGTTATGGCTGAAGGCTACGGCTCGGGAATCTCATTGCAAGGGTGGAGCCAAGTCCTGCACGGATACCGCTTCGCTGATTCGAAGGGTACCCGTTGAAACATGCCAGAAAATGCTTGCTCTGATGCCGTAGCGTTCTCTTTTCTGACAATAGCGATTACCCCTTATTGACGACAGCAAGCGCCCTTTTGGCTAGAGCAATTGATCGAGTTCTTCCGTCAGTTTCGCAAATCGGTCGAGAGTTGTTTTGACTGGTTCGGGAGAGGTCATGTCGACCCCTGCATCTCGTAGTAGATCGAGTGGATCCTTGCTGCACCCACCTGACAAGAAAGACAGGTAATCTGCAAGCTCTTGCTCACCGCCATTGAGGACGCGTTGTGAGAGCGCCACCGCGGCACTTAGTCCCGTGGCATATTTGTAGACGTAAAAAGCACGGTAGAAATGCGGGATTCGGAAACATTCCAACTCTAGCGATTTGTCAATTACAAAATCGGGGCCGAAGTAAGCTTCCAGAAGTTCGCGGTAAACCTGCCGGAACGACTGGACGGTTAGGGGCTCACCAGCTTCCGCCATTTCATGGGTTCGCTTTTCGAACTCAGCAAACA
>JAYZAR010000144.1:0-9081 GCA_036339635.1 Planctomycetota bacterium
ATCGTCCACCGGCCCCGGGTTATATTACTTGGCGACGATTGAATCCCTGGTTCGATTCTGGAGAAAACCTCCGTGACGTCAGCCATGAGGACAAAAGTAACACTGGGAATCGAGTTAATCCATCATTGGGGAAATTGGAAAGGGTTGTGTCGGAGCCAGATTTGCTGAGCGTTATACCAGCCTGGGTAGCTCCCAAGTCGGCTGCGGCATGTTTATCTTCGGCGGTGGTGTTGCGTCGGGCTGTCTGTTTTACCTCCGGCTGATGGCTAGATTTGTTGGAGACGTCGGCTGAATCAACTTCATCGCCGAAACTAGTTCGCCAAGTCACGTTGGGGAATCCCACTTTCGCCCATTGACAAGGCGAGATTCGGCTCTGCCTCCTGTGGTGAACGTGTTTACAAGGGCGGTTTCTGTGTCCCCAGGATCTTATGAAGCCTGTTTTTTTCGGTGAACGAAATTCTTGCGGATGCACGAAAACAGACAGAGCAATCGACTGGGCTGACACGCGTTGGCCATTCGTCCGTTACAATTTGACGGTTGAACTGGTTTTCTGTTGAGTGTTCATTGCTGAGGTTGATCATGTCTGCCACGTTATCCGCGTCGCCTGAAGTAAAAATTACCGAAACGGAGTGTTTTATCGGTGGGGAGTGGGTGCCCGCGGTGAGCGGGAAGACTTTCGCGACCATCAATCCTGCAACCGAGCAAGAGATTACTCAGATCGCCGAGGGCGACCAGGCAGACGTCGATGCGGCCGCGAATGCTGCTCGTCAAGCGTTTGAATCAGGACCCTGGTCGACGATGGACGCCCGTGATCGCGGGAAGCTAATGTTCGCGCTCGCGCAGCGGATGGAAGATGAGATCGACGACTTAGCCCGGCTTGAAACGCTCGATAACGGCAAGCCGCTTAGCGATAGTCGTAACGTCGATTTGCCTTTGGCAATTGATTGTCTTCGTTACTATGCCGGCTATGCCGACAAAATTCATGGCAGCACGATCCCAATTCGCGGCAATCACCTTTGTTACACCCGACGCGAACCAGTTGGCGTTGCCGGTCAAATTATTCCCTGGAACTTCCCGATCCTGATGGTTGCATGGAAATGGGGGCCGGCTTTGGCGAGTGGTTGCACGGTTGTGATGAAGCCGGCCGAACAGACACCATTGACTTGTCTGCGTTTAGCTCAGCTGGCCAAAGAGGTTGGGATTCCCGATGGTGTGATTAATATTGTGCCGGGATATGGTCCGACTGCGGGTTCAGCTTTGGTCAAGCATCCACTGGTTGATAAGATCGCGTTCACGGGCGAACACCGAACTGCTCAAATTATCACTCGCGAATCGGCAGATACTCTCAAACGACTCACCTTTGAGCTGGGTGGGAAAAGCCCCAACGTGATCTTTGCCGATGCTGACATGGATGCCGCTGTCGAAGGCGCTTACGTTGGGCTGTTTCTCAATCAAGGACAGTGTTGTTGTGCTGGCAGCCGAGTCTTTGTGGAAGCAAGTCGCCACGATGAATTCGTCGAGAAATTGCAACAACGCACAGCCCAGCGCAAGGTCGGAAATCCGTTTGCTGACGACACGGACCAAGGGCCCCAGGTCGATCAGGCTCAGTTCGACAAAATCTTGTCCTACATCGAAAAAGGAAAACAAGAAGGTGCTGAATGTGTGGCCGGGGGTGAGCGTGTTGGTGATAAAGGGTTTTTTGTTGCCCCGACGATTTTCGATAATGTTCGTGACGACATGGCAATCGCAACTGATGAAATTTTCGGTCCTGTTCTGAGTGTGCTAACGTTTGATGACAAGGAAGACATGATTCGTCGAGCGAACAATACGTTCTACGGTTTGGCCGCCGCTGTGTGGACGCGTGATGTCTCGGTAGCGCACGATTTTGCCGCGCGGGTCCGTGCCGGAACAATTTGGGTGAATTGCTACGACGTGTTCGACGCCGCCGCACCGTTTGGCGGTTTTAAGATGAGCGGGTACGGACGTGAATTAGGAGAAGAAGGGCTCAAGGCGTACACCGAGAATAAAACCGTGACGATTGCGCTGTAAGTGAGCCGGCATCGGTGGCTCGGCCAAGTTTTAGGCGACCTCCTTAAAGGGCATTTACTACAGCCGTGACGTTCTCTTCTACTGTAATTTTGGTTGGACGCTCGCTTACGAGCGTCCCGTCTAAACTTATCCATGTCGAACGACTTTGATCCAGAGGACCGACTTGTTGAACGATCCAGCCAGCCAAACGTTGCAAAGTCAGTTCGTGTGGCAAAATCAATTGCCATGGCTGACCTTGTTGGTTTTGGCACTGCCTTTGGTTTTGGCAGCGTGGCGGCTGAAGATCTATCCATCGATTTGGTGGATACTGGTTTTGGCAATTTCGCTGGTTGCCTGTGTGATTTCGATCTTCAACCCAGGGTTTTTGGTCGTCGCGGTGACGATTGATCTGGGCTTAGTCGCGGTGGCCGCGGTCGACTTTTTGCGTCTTTACCTGGCAACCGGTCAAGGCATTGAAGCTCAACGGGAGATTCCGAGAACTTGTTCGTTGGGTGTTCCGCTGGCGAGTTCGATTACGATCGAGAACCGTACATCGATGACCTTGTTAGGTGCAATGCGAGATGATCTGCCGGAGAATTTCGAGTGTTTTCCTATCGAGCATGCATTGCGGCTGCCACCGCTCGGCCGACTGACCGCCAAACGGAAGCTAAAGCCCGGACGTCGTGGTGCGTTTAAGCTGGAGTACGTCTATCTTCGGTTTGCCAGTTCGTTACGGTTGTGGGTGCGGCAACTCCGGATTGATGTGGTGAGTCCATTGAACGTCTATCCGGATATGAAGCAATTGGCTGATTACGCTTTGTTGGCTCGCACGAATCGACTCAGTTTGATCGGTGTGCGGAAAACACGCCGCATCGGACAAGACAGTGAATTTGAACGCTTACGTGATTACACACGCGATGACAATCATCGGCACATTGATTGGCGTAGCACGGCACGGCGCAATAAGCTGACCGTTCGTCAGTTTCAAAATGACCAAAGCCAGCGTGTGATCTTTCTGCTCGATTGCGGGCGAATGATGACCAATGAACGAGACGGGTATTCGCTACTTGATCATGCTTTAAATTCGACTTTGATGATGGCTTATGTGGCGCTGTCGCAGGGTGATGCCGTGGGCATGTTGTGCTTTTCGGACAAAATCCATTCGTACATTCCGCCCCGTGGCGGCAGCAGTCAAATGAACCGCCTTATCCAGGCTGGCTTTGATCAATTCCCTCGATTGGTGGAATCACGTTACGACCAGGCATTTCTGTACTTGTCTACACACTGCAAACGTCGTTCTCTCGTGGTGTTGGCGACTAACGTCATTGACGAGGTGAACGCGAATGCAATCGTTGACTACCTTGGAAACATTAACGGCCAGCACCTGCCCTTGGGTGTTTTGTTGCGTGACCGTGAAATGTTTGAAGCGGCGGAGTCGCCTGACGGTGACGAGTTTCAGATGTACCGGGCTGCTGCGGCCGCTGATATCCTGCTGTGGCGAGATCAGGTATTACGAGATTTGGAGCATCGAGGCGTGCTAATCGTCGACGCGTTTCCCGAAGGATTGACCGCGCCGCTGGTCAATCAATATCTTGAAGTCAAAGCAAAGCACCTGCTGTGAAGCGTCTGCTGGTGCAGCATGCTTTTGGGCGTTTCCGCGGTCCGAAAGGTGCTGGCTTACCAACGCAGCAGCGCAGTACCCCAGGCTAATCCTGCTCCAAAGCCGCATAGAAGTACGAGATCATCCCGTTGAATCTTGCCAGCTTGAGCAGCTTCGTCCAATGCCAGAGGGATACTGGCCCCGGATGTGTTGCCGTATCGGTCAAGATTCACAAAGACTTTGTCACGCGACATGTTGAGGTTTGAAACCGCTGAATCGATGATTCGTTGATTTGCCTGGTGCAGAACGACAAGGTCTAACTCGCTGGCGTCCACGCCGACATCGTTGAGTACTTGGTTGGCGCTTTCATCAAAAATTCGAACGGCCCATTTAAAAACGTTGCGACCATCCATCGTCAGGTATTGCAAGCCTTGTTGGTGAGCTTCGGGAGTAAGTTCTTGTCGAGTGCCGCCAGCAGGAATACAGAGCATTTCTCCGCCACAGCCTTCACTGCCAATTTGATACGACAGGATCCCGCCACCTGCTTGGCCGGGAGTCAGCAACACGGCACCAGCTGCATCACCAAACAAGGGGTAGGTTTTCTTATCGTTGGGATTGATGGTGCGGCTCATCAAGTCCGACCCGACGACCAACACGCAGCGATTGTTGCCGGCCGCGATGAATTGGGATCCAGTGACCAGTCCATACATGAATCCAGCGCAGGCCGCGTTCACATCCATCGCAGGCGCGATTGCGCCAAGTCGTCGCTGAAGATGACAGGCTGTCGAGGGTGTTGCATGGTCAGGGGTAATGGTTGCAACAATGATCAAATCAATTTGGTCGACCGAAACCCTCGCTCGTTTCAAGCATTCCGTTGCTGCTTCGTAGCACAGGTCACTGGTGGCAACGTCATCGGATGCTCGCCGACGTTCACGGATCCCCGTCCGTCGTACGATCCATTCGCTGTCGCATCCCAACGCCGCCAGATCCTCATTCGTGACCACCTCGGCGCCAACTGATGAGCCAGTCGCTGCGATTCGGACGCCGGTGACTTTGCCCATCCGACCCCGAGGCATCGATTCAGTGTGTTGTTCTGTCAGCGTTTCTTCTCGAGGTTCAGTCGTCTGAGTTTCCATCTTGTGCGTCGCAGTCTTTGATCAGCTAGTCAGGTATGATGTGGTAATTCCCGAGCGACGGAAGTGTGCCACAAGCGGCTTATCTAGAACCAACAGTATAACGACCCGAATTTCGCATTGTCAGATCTAAGTTCGAAGGGACATCTGAATGGCGGTGGATTGAGCAGTGGCCCGGTTTCGCCGCTCGTCCCACGTCGCAGACGTTTCGTTGCCATAATGTCTCTGTTTGTCACCGCGATTCCCGTCGGATGGTGGTTTGGACGCAGTTCGTCGGGAAAATCTGAAATGATTCGGCATCGAATTGAGGGTCGATCAATGGCCCCGTCGCTGTGGGCGGCCCATCGATCCATCACCTGCAATCAGTGCCAATACGACTGGAAAGTGGACGCGGATGTCTCGATTTCGGCAAGCTGTATTTGTCCTTCTTGTGGATCCTCACGAGATACTTTCGAGATTTCGAAACTGCTCATTCCGAATGTTGTGCAATCAAGGCCGGTGACGGATTTGCGAATTGGGCAACTGTTAGTGATCACGAAAAATGGACGGCAGCACGTTAAACGACTTGTTGGCTTGCCTGGTGATGAAGTGACGCTTGATGGATTGAGACTATTGATCAATGGTGAGCGTGTGGAAGATCGGCTTAATCGGGTGTCCTTAACCGTTCCGCTCCCCTGCTTCGTTGTCGACAAGGATTCGAAACGCCAGCAGACCCGTTGGGAGCCGCTTCTTGAACCATCGCAGTGGAATCGATCAGCACAGCGACAGTGGATCGCAAATGTTGGACTGGGGGAAAGTGGCGTTTCAGAGCCAGTTGGCGATGAGGTGGATCGGAATGACGACTGGCTCTGTTACGCGCACCGCAGCGTTCACGATTTTGGCCACCCAAGTGCGATTCTTGATGACTACCCGGGCAACTTGGACTTGCAAAGAAAACTTTTTCCCGTGGACCGGTTGTCGTTGAAGGGCGTTGCCGAATCATCGGGTCCCATCAAGTTGATCATTGGGCTGTGGTCCAAGCAGGGAAACCGAGCCGCTGAGATTCAAATCGATGGTAAGACACAGTTTCGTATCGACTTTGCTTCTGCGGAACCCAACGAATGGTTGCCCGTCACGCCGCAACGTCCAATCGCAATACGAATCGAAGGTGCCGATGTGAGACTCTCGGAGTTGCAGGTTGATCGGCTGGTTGAGTATCGGCTACGCCCTGCCGACGATCAGGCGATTTATCCTCAAACTATTCCCGCGAAGTTCGTGTTTGTTCTGGGGGACAATGTTCCCGTATCGGTAGACAGCCGAGACTACGGGCTGGTATCGATCGAAAGCTTGGCGGGTGTGATCGACCGATAAGGGCCGAAAAGCCTCGTCCGTCACGCGACGGGCGAGGCGTTAGCGGTACCATTCATTTGCAGTGTTCAACTGAAAAGTTAATTGGATCGCTGGAACGTTTGGAAGTGAGTCGCTTAAAAATGAATGATCGATCTAAAATTGACGTGGAAATGATTGGTTTCCGTTTGAAGTTGATTTTTATTTCGTTTGCAGTTTCGTCATATACTCTACGATGTCGATCAGGCCTTTTTGGTCAAAGGTCAGATGCAGATCGTCCGGCATAATTGACTTTTCACTCTTCTTCATCTCTTCGATGTCGTTGATTGCGATTTTGTGGTCGACTGCTTCGGCCGTTCTGATCAAGATTTCGGTCGGTGTTTCGGACATCTTTAGCCCGACGATGACTTGTCCCGCTTCAGTCAGCACGACATAGTTTTCGTAGTTGTGGCTGATTCCTGCGCTGGGATCGAGGATCGAGGTGAGCATTGCTTCTCGGGAAAGCTTGCCGCCAATTTCCGACAAGTTGGGGCCAACCTCTTTACCAAACCCATCGACGATGTGGCAATTCGCGCAGGTCGCGGTGCCACGGAACAATTTCATCCCTGCTGCTGCATCACCACGTCGCTGGGCCAGTTTGTCGATCGGTTCGAGTGGTTGCTGGTTCTTTTGCTGCGGCTGGGGGAGGATTTTTCCTGCCAATTCACGGATTTTTTTGTCGCCACTGCGAGCCAGCAAGCCGCCGGCGAGTAAGCGGGTATCAGCCGTCAGTTCTTGGGATTCCGCTAACTGGATCAGCACTTTTTCACCGTTTCGGTTTCGTGCTAAACCAGCAACTGCGTGGCGTCGGACTTGATAGGGGCGTTCTCCGTCCCGAGCAACATCGCCAAGAATACTGATCGCACGACCATTCCCTAGCAGTGCCAGCACACGGGCGGTTTCGGCTGCCTGATCCTGGGACTCATTTTTTAGAAGCTGACGAATAGTCTGCGGACCATTTTCGGCGTCGCCGAGCAGACCCACTGCATCAACTTTGATCGAATCACCAACATCACTAAAAATCAAAGCGGTGAGTTTTTCTTGCATGTCGGCTGGCCGGAACCTTCTTGCCAATGCGACGTATTCTGCCGTGCCCTCGTGCCGACCTAGGTGCCGCGCGATTGCTTGTTGGACATTTGCGTCTTGGGAGTAATCATAATTGTCCATTCGTTCGAGAGCGCGAACGATGATCGCATCGTTCCTTGCACGCAGTGAATCATCAGCCCAAATACAGTGTGCCGTAATCGTGATTAGGATGAGGCAACAAAGAGAACGAATCATGATGTTCAGGGAAATCGGGATAGGGTGCGAAAGGAGGTGGGTGAGAGAAAACATTGTTTATAGCGCCAATAATTTCTTGAGTGCGGCGTTGCGCGCCGCCGGTTGATGATATTCGAGGCTGCGAAAGTATCGATTTGTGTCTTCCAGGCTCAGGCTTGGATCGGCAATGATTTGCACCAATGCATCCGCCGCGGCGGGCGCGCGAACTCGCCAAACAATGTCGCGTCCTGCTGTGGTATTCCAGTCGCCGCCGACCGCGGCTAGCCAAGCCTCAAAGCACTCACTCGCACGCAGATCACTGCTCAAGCCAATCGCTTCAAGATACCAGCGGTCCTTCCCATCATATTGTTTCGCCAGTTCAGCCCAGCAGGCGGGCATCGTCGCGGAATCGTCATAACGAAGGGCAACCGCTAATTCGCGACGGACCGCTGGTGAGGGATCTTGAGCCGCTTTTGCCAGCGTGGTGGAGGGTTTCATGCCCAGTTGTCGCGCCAGTCGGATTGCGGTGCAACGAATGTTAGCGTCATCGTCGTCTAAAGCCATTCGGATGAAATGCTCCCCGCGGCCATCGATCTTGCCCAGCAACCAGAGGGCCCTCGCACGAAGTCGAGGATTCGAGTCAGCGTAAAGTTTCAGCAGTTCTCCCTCCGCTGATTCTCCCATGGCGTGTAGTGCCATCCAGGCCTTGTAGCGAACTGCAAGATTTGGGTTTCGCAGAGCTTCCACCGCCGTGCGAGCGGTGGAGTAATCAAACTTAGGAACGGTGTATCGAGACCCTGCTGGGGCGATGCGGAATAAGCGTCCGCGATCCGTGTCGCCCTGACGATGCCCCCCAACACCTGGATCGTACCAATCCGTCACAAACAGTGAGCCGTCTGGAGCCACACAGACGTCCACCGGTCGAAACCATTTATCGGTCGTGCCAGTCATCAAAGGTTCGATGGTTGCACGGTACCCTGCCCCCTCGGGGACCGCCGGGTAGGCTCGGACGACATTTGGACCGGGATCGCAATGGATGACTTGATCCCAGAATCTCTCGGGTAGTAAACGTCCTTCGTAAACCGTGATTCCTGATGGTGACCCTGCGCCTGTTTGCAGCATGTTGGGAATGACTCCGGGGTCGTTGAGATGCCAGTGCTGATGGGGAACTTCGTCCTCCATCGTGATTCGCGACTGTCGCCATCCAGCTCCGGTTAATTCGTCCCGGTATCCGTAGTTTCCGTGCTCCATCACAAAGTTAATGCGGGTTCCGCGATTTCCGTCGTCATCGTTATCGCTTTGCCATAAAGCGCCGACGGAATCGACGGTGGTTTCCCAGTTGTTGCGAAAGTTGTGTGCGAGCACCTCGAAATTAGAGCCATCTAAGTCACAGCGAAATGGCATGCCGCCATAAAGTGGTTGGCCATTGTCGACGACGGGGCGACCATGAATGTCGACAACGGTATCGCCATTGGCATCTCTGACCTGTTTGCCAGTGTTCCCAAAGTTCCAGTACAGTTTGCCGTCGGGACCGAACAAAAACGAATGGGCAGAGTGATCATGTTGCGGTTGACCGGTTTGGGTAAACATCGCCTCTTTGCGATCTGGTTTATCATCGCCATCCTCATCCGTAAATTTCCAGACGGTTGGGGTGGCGGTCACGATGACTTCGTTCCCGAGCACACAAATACCCAT
>JAYZAR010000145.1:0-11156 GCA_036339635.1 Planctomycetota bacterium
GCAGCATCAAGCAACCGTAATCTTCCGTCGTGACTGGGATCGTTTCTGATTCGGTGTTCCGTCCACGTTCACCGCTAAACGTTTGGATTTCACCGATTGGCCGATGACGTTGTGGGTAAACTGTTGTCAGTTCGGCGAAAACCGATTCAATTTTTCGGCCGGTGATAAACTGTAGCAAATCTAATGCATGGGTGCCGATGTCGGATACCGCACGCAGCGTACCGCCTACCTCGCTTTGCAATCGCCAATTGAAGTCCGTTGGATGGAACAGCCAATCTTGCACGTAACTTGCGGAAACGTGGAAGATTTGACCAACTTTCCCACTGCTGATTTGCGATGCAGATTCCAAACACAACGGATAATAGCGGATGTTGTAATTGACAGCCGCAGCTAAGCCAGATTCTTGGGCAAGACGAACCAATTTGGATGATTCTGACGTGTTCATTGCCAGTGGTTTTTCACAGACAACATGTTTTCCAGCATGCAAAGAGCGTTGGGCTTGGTCAAAGTGGAATCGGTTGGGAGATGCGATGTGGACGACTTGCACGGAGTCGTCACACAATAAGGCTTCAAGTGATGAGTAGCCGGTTTCTACGCCAAGCGTTTCAGCCGCCTGCGACGACTTTTGGGAGGTGGAGCCAAGGATGCCAACAACCTCTACGCCGGCACGCCGAAGGCCTTCAACGTGGACGGGGCCGATGAATCCAGTTCCAATGACGGCGGCTTTCAGGTCAGACATGACACGGTTTTAAGCGACAGGGATACCCCATACAACCATCCAACAAAATCAGCACCCTTGCTAATCACCGAGACCCACCAGATCGCGTGCTGACCGGGTGGAACACGACGCCGGCAGCTTGGTGCCGCTTGGTGCCGGAGTGTGCAGAGATTGGTCGATCAGGATTCTTTGGACTTGCTCCTGAGACGCTCAATATCGCCCTGAACCGATTCATGCTGGCGTTGTAAGTCGCCTAAACTTTCACGTTCACGGTCGACCACCTCCGCTGGTGCCCGCGACACAAAATTCTCGTTGCCAAGTTTCTGTTGTTTGCCGGTGATCTGTTTGATCAATTGTGATAGCAGTTTTTCCAGTCGCGATAGTTCCGCATCGACGTCAATGAACTTTTCGAGATCGACATGAACATCCATCTCAATGGATGTGAGTGCCAGCGGAGCATCCGTTTCAAATGCTTTCGCATCGGGTCCTAGCTCGATTACATCGGCACCGGCCAAGCCCGCAAAATAGGCTTTCATCGGTTGCAAGCGTGATTGAGCCTCCGGGTTGCAGCGAATTGCGACCGGCACCGTTTCACGAGGCGGGATGTTTTGGCTCGCACGGATCTTGCGAATTGCCCCAACAACCTCTTGAAATTCAGCAAATTGTTGTTCGATTGACTCGTTGTAGTCGTTCTGATTGGATTCAGGCCAAGGTGCGATCATCGCGAAGTCTGCTGCGACGACAGGTTCTGGAACACCTCGTTGCGGGGCCGCACCGGCAAGACCCTCCCAGATAGCCTCGGTGACGAAGGGCATGGTTGGGTGAAGCAATCGGAGCAACGTATCCAATCCGTGTGCCATCATCGATTGAACGATCGGTCGCTGTTGCTCTTCGGCCAAGCGTGGCTTGGCGATTTCGACATAGAAGCTGCAGAACTCATCCCAAGCGAAGTCATAGAGAACGCGTGTGACCTCGGCGTAGCGATATTGTTCAACTCCCTGAGTGACCTGTTGGGTCACTGTCGCTAGCCGGCTAAGCAACCAGCGATCTTCTAATGGCAAACTGCTGACGTCTACCGATTGAGGTTGGTAGCCATCCATATTCATCAGGGAGAAACGAGCCGCATTCCAAAGCTTATTGACAAAGTTGCGGGCCGTTTCAAATCGCTCACTTACCACGAGGCCGCGCGACAAGGATCTGTCTGCTTCGGTTTCAGCCCATTGTGTAGAAAAGGCTTCTCCGCAGCCTGGACAATCGATACGAGGCAACGAACGATTCTTTTTCGTCTGGTCAATAAGTTTCTCACAGTGTGGGCATTCGTACTGAACCGGCATCCGAACGTCTTGTGTGTCGGTTGCCAGCCGAGCCAGTCCAAATCGCAATGCATCGGGGCCGAACTTGTCGATCACGTCGATCGGATCCACGCCGTTCCCTTTGCTTTTGCTCATCGTTTCGCCATTGCCATCGAGAATCTTGGGATGGATGAACACTTGGCGAAACGGAATATCACCCACATTGTTCAAACCCATCAGTACCATTCTGGCGACCCAGAGTGTGATGATATCTCGGGAGGTTATCAGTGCGCTCGTTGGATAGAAGTATTCCAACTCCTTGGTTTGGTTGGGCCACCCCAGTGTGCTGTGGGGCCACAGTGCCGATGAGAACCAGGTGTCGAGAACGTCGGGGTCTCGCATGAAACCGATTGCTTCGAGCTCTGCCTCACGCGGATCGTCCTCATCACGAAGGCAAACGAACACATCGTGAGTTCCATCTTCGGTTGAGTCGACTCGGTGGCTGAGACCTCCGTTGCCATTGGTTAGCGATTCCAGTTGGTGCACGATTTCTTGCGATTCAGATTCGCCCAATCCAGTCTGAGACCAGATCGGGATCCTGTGTCCCCACCAGAGTTGACGGCTGACAGGCCAATCCCGTTTTTCGCCCAGCCAATCGAGGTAGCCTTTGCGATATCGCTCTGGGAAGATTTCCACCTTGTCGCTAGAGACTGCATCCATCGCTGATTGTGCCAATTCGTCCATTGCGACGAACCACTGATTGGCCAGGAACGGCTCGATCGGAGTTTTGCTCCGATCGCTGTGGGGTAATTCGATATCGCGATCTTCGACGTCACCGAGCAACCCGATTTTTTCGAGGTCGGCGACGACGGCCTTTCGCGCCGCGGGGATGGTCATGCCCTCGTAAGCTCCACCTTCGTGGTTTAGCGTCCCGTCGGGGTTCAGAATATTGATCATCGACAACTGGGCCCGCAGTGCGACTTCGTAATCGTTTGGATCGTGTGCCGGTGTAATTTTTACGCAGCCACTGCCGAATTCCGGTTTAGCCCACTCGTCGGCGATCAGCGGTATTTCACGATTCACCAACGGCAGCATCAATTTGCGTCCATCGAGTGCCATGTCACGCAATTGGAGCAGTTGCGGTAGCATCGAATCGCGACGTTGGGCGAGTTTTTCCAATTCGGCATCGATATCGGCTTGGTCCTTTTCGCTCGCCTCAGATCGCTTTTGTCGAAGTTCAGATTCGATTTTTTCGAGCGCTGCAGCGGGATCTGGATGGACGGCTACCGCGGTATCACCAAGCATGGTTTCAGGGCGTGTGGTCGCGATTTCTACCCGGGCCGGTTCGCCAGGTTTGGCGGCAATCACCTGATAATACAAGTGCCAGAAGTGTCCCTTCTTGGTGACATTTTCGACTTCGTCATTGCTGACCGCGGTCTGCAAGAACGTGTCCCAATTGACGAGGCGTTTCCCGCGATAAATCAGTTTTTTACTGAACAGATCAAAGAACGTTGCTCGGACTGCGGTGGCGCACATCTCATCGAGTGTGAATCGTGTGCGTTCCCAGTCGCAGCTGCAACCCATGCGTTTAAGCTGGCCTAGGATGCGTTTCTCATATTGATCTTTCCATTGCCAGATGCGTTTGACCAAGCCTTCACGACCAATGTCGTGCCGTGACAAATTCTCTTGTTCCTTGAGGCGCCGTTCGACCACAGCTTGGGTGGCAATTCCGGCATGATCGGTTCCCGGCATCCACAACGCTTCATAGCCTTGCATTCGGCGCGTCCGAATCACAATATCCTGCAACGTGTTATTTAATCCGTGGCCCAGGTGTAGCGCACCGGTCACGTTGGGCGGCGGGATGACGATCGTGAATGGTTTTCGATCGTGGTTCACTTCGGCATGGGCGCAGCGAGCTTTTTCCCAAGCTTCGGTGATTTGGCCAGCGGTGGTTGCATGATCAAAACGATCAGGAATCTGGTTCATCAGTCAATCGGTTGTATCAGGGAATAAGTTGATGTCACTGCCGGCGTAAGCAACGTCAGCGTCAAGCCGTGCTACCGGGTGCGTCAGGCTTCGCCACCAAGTGGTAGCTCGTCCTTGTGGAGTTTGTATTCGACAGCGTCAACAAGCGCCTGCCAGCTGGCTGCGATGATGTTTTCACTGACGCCGATCGTGCCCCAGGTTTCGTCTTCGTCGCCACTTTCGATATTGACCCGAATGGAAGCTGCAGTGCCGGCACCCGAATCGACGACACGAACTTTGTAGTCGATCAGTCTCATTTCCTTGAGTCAGGGGTAGGTGCCGAGCAGTGCTTTGCGGAGAGCGGCGTCCAATGCGTTGACCGGGCCATGGCCTTCGGCGGCATCGAACCACAGCGTTTCGCCCACGTTCAACTTAATGATTGCTTCGGCGAACTCGCAGTTGTTCTTGCTATCACGATCACCGGAAACGACCCGGTATTTGATTGGCGAGAAATGAGGCTCGAAGGTTCCAGCAATCCGTTTGACGAGCAAGTCGAACGAAGCTCCGGCGTTTTCGTACTGATAGCCTCGGTTTTCCTGTCGCACAACCTCTGCCAAAATCTTGTCCATCAGTTCTTTGTTGCCCTCGATGTTGTGACGAGTTGCAACCGCAACGATGTTGCTGCGGCCCGACAGTTCACTGATCAGGATCCGCCGTTCGTTTCCGACCAGGGTGGGGTCGATGTGCTCGTAAGTTTTGCCGGCTTTGTTGATGGCATGCACGTGCATGCCGCCTTTGTGGGCAAAGGCGCTCTGGCCAACAAACGGTTGGTTGTTTCGCCATTGAAGATTCGCGGTCTCGTAAACGTAGCGACTTAATTCCGTGAGGTGCTGGAGCGACTTGCCGCCCAGAACTTGATAGCCATCTTTCTTCAGTGCGAGGTTCGAAATCGCAGAGATCAAGTCGACGTTTCCGCAACGTTCACCAATTCCATTGATCGTCCCTTGGACTTGTGTCGCTCCGGCATCGACGGCAGCCAAGGTATTGGCGACGGCTAGTTCGCCATCATTATGACAATGGATTCCAACCTGCACTCCATATGCCTGCAGGCCCTCGACGGCGGCACTAGTCACTTCTGCGATGCGTTCAGGTAGCGTCCCGCCGTTTGTATCGCAAAGAACCATCCATTTTGCACCCGCCGCTGCAGCGGCGCGGAGCGTTTCGATTGCATACGCGGGATTCGCCTCATAGCCGTCAAAGAAGTGTTCGGCGTCGTAAATCACGGATGAATGACGGCCTAGATATTCGGCGCTTTCTCCGATCATCGCCAGGTTTTCGTCAAGCGATACTCGCAGCACTTCCGTTGCATGGTAGTCCCAGGTTTTACCGACCAAGGTAATGCACGGTGTTTGAGCTTGGACGAGTGCCTGCATTCCTGGGTCGTCTTCTGCCTTCATTGACTTGCGGCGAGTCATTCCGAAAGCGCAAACCTGAGTTGATCCGAGATCTTGTTTGCGAATCTGCTCGAAAAAGGCGACGTCTTTTTCGTTTGAGAGTGGATAGCCGCCTTCGATGAAATCGACTCCAATCTCAGCCAGCCTACTGGCGATACTGAGCTTGTCTTGGAGGGAGAAACTGACACCTTCTCCCTGCGATCCATCGCGGAGAGTCGTGTCGTAAATCTGAATCGGTTTGGCTGTCATGTCGAATCCGCAGTTCAAAATACCGTCGGCGTAGCGTAAGGATACGAAAAAACCCCCGAACCTAAGCAGGCCTCGGGGGTGAATTGTCAGAACAAAGTTGATTCCGCCCAACCGGAGTCTTCTCCTTGGTTGGCCGTCCCCCGCGTCAGTGGCCGATCGTAGTGCCAATCACCGGGGCAGTCGTAATGATGAATGTAGAAGCAAGCATTTGTACAGGATGACTGCTCTGGCCAAATGTGTCAATTCCAAGCTCTCATGCTCGCCGTTGGTGGAGCAGGGCTACCCGTCTCTTTATCTCAATTGCTTTGAAAGCTCTGACGCTATGTCGCGGGCAATGGCGGCATGATGGTTTTCAGTCGAAATCGTAGCCGCAACCGTTCGTCGCGGCGGTTTAATCGGAACATCCCGGATGACCTGATCTGGCAGGTTGCTTTTGGTCAACATTCGGTGTCGCGTTTTGGCATCATCAGCACTGCCTGCGTGGTAGGGTTCGGAGGACAAGTCTGTCCAGAACTAAAACTCTGCCAAATCGAACCCGCTTTCTTTCGCGGTATCAACGAACCCTGACTGATCCATGAACTTCACTTCTCCTGAGAACGCCGCAAACAGGTTGCCAAATGCACGCCTACTGGTGACTGCGATTTTGTTGTTAGGGGGAGTCGCGAGTGGTTGTAGTCAACTGCGGTTACCCGCGATCGATTCGACCGGATCTCGGCTTTGTGCACCAAAACCAACGACGACAACTTTTGCTTTGCCTGCATGCTCGGATGGAGGTTGCCTCAGTGCAAAATGCGACAAGTGCAGAAAGCACTTTGACGATCTGTGCGAGCATCTCAAGCGACCTTTTCAAGTACCGGATCCTGCCTTCGTCGAACCTGCACCGGCACCACCGTGTCCATCCCCAGGAAGTTCAGCGAATGGTGGATGTGGTTGCAATGGGGCACCGGGTGACACTAGCCCGTGTGTACCGGGGCCGGGGTGTAGTGGATCTTGCAAGGATGGGCCACCCGCGATTTTGTACGGTGAGGAATGTACCTTAAAGGCAAAGGCTCGGCTCCCCGATCGTGGCAAACGCGGATGCATTCTGCTCTCACCCACGAAGGTCGTTGTGCCAGTCGGCGGGGAAGTCGTCTTGTTGTCAGGCATCTGTGGGACCGATGGATACTTGCAGGTGAATGAGCCGTTGGAGTGGATGTTGACCCCCGATAGCGTCGGCACTTTCATTGAAGTCGGTGATGACTCACCTGGTCTGCTGCACAAGCTCGCGGGGGCCAAGCCTCGGCCGCAAAAGATCGACACCGATTTCGCCCGGGGATTAACGAGTACCAAGCGAATGCTGATCACGCGTGGGAACAACGTGGCGCGTGACGACGTGCAACTCGAAAAAGGTCAGGCTTGGATCACGCTCAGCAGTCCCAGTGAAGGAACAAGCCACGTGACCGTGTTAGCACCCGAGAGTGAGTGTTGGGATCAACGGAAAGCGACTGCCACGATTTATTGGGTTGATGCCAACTGGCAATTCCCTGCTCCGCAAATCGTTTCCGCGGGCCAGCCTGTCGAGTTAACGACGCGTGTCACCCGCAGTGAGCGTTCTCTGCCGGCTCGCGGATGGAAAGTGCTTTACGAAATTCTGCAGCCTGAATTGGCGACGTTCGATGCAACCGGGGGCGCCTCTATCGTCGAAGCGAATGTCGATGATTCAGGAAACGCAACGGTTCGCTTGTTGCCAACGCCAGGCGCAGGGGGATCTGCAACGGTGAGCATGCAGGTCATTCGACCGGGAGGGATGTCAGACAACTTGCCGACATTGACGCTTGGTGGTGGGCAAACTTACGTGACGTGGAGCGCGCCCCAATTAGGGCTTCGTGTGGCAGCACCACCGGTGGCCAGCTTTGACACACCTGTGCAAGTCGTCGCGAATGTTTCTAATCCTGGAAATCAAGCGGCTCAGAACGTCGTCGTCTCGGTGCGGCTTCCAGCCGGCACTCGGGTTACAAGTGCCGATCGTTTTGCCCAAGTTTTACCCCGCTCCGTGACTTGGGAGATTGGCGAGCTTCCTCCCAAGACACAGCTTGATTTGTCGATGTCTGTGGCTGCACAATCCCCGATTGAATTGGTGTTTCAGTCCCGGGGTGAAGGATTAGTTGCCGAGGAAACGGTACGCATTGACGTCTTTCGTCCATCGTTATCGGTGAAAGCGACACCGGTGATCGAGCGAGTGGAAACAGGACGACCCGTGCGGTTCAACATCGACGTTACGAATACAGGCGATCGCCCGCTGCGAAATGTAATGCTGACGGCGACCGGCGATTCTCAAATGGTCCACGAGGGTGGGCAACGCACCGTGCGAAATCCTCGCGAGGATGGGCCCTTGCAACCGGGCGAGACATGGGGAGCGGAGGTGGTGTTTGTGCCGACCTCATCCGGGCGGCGATGCGTCGACTTTGTGGCGACAGCGGACGGCGGCCAGCGTGCAGATGTGAATGGGTGTGTAACGGTGATCAATCCCATACCCCAGACGCCCAGTTTATCGGCCACCTTGCAAGTAGAACCACAGGTCTTAGTGCAGCAAGCAACCCTGATTCGAGCTCGGGTCTCGAATCGGGGGTTGGGGCCGGCCAGTAAAGTGAAGATTCGTATCGATTTCCCAGTTCAGCTGCGTGTGTTACAAGCTACCGAGGGTGCCGATCAGTCACGCGTCGCCCAGAGCAACGTTTCTTGGACGGTTCCTTTAATTGAACCGGGGAAAGAGGTTGTTTTGGAAGCTCAATTCAGTCCCCAGACTCCTGCCACCAACGTGCAAGTCCGGCTTTCGGCGGTCAGTTTTGAGGGTGTTTCCACGAAAGCGGATGCATTGATGCAAATCACGGCAGGCAACGTTGCACCGGGGAACGTGGCTCCACCTATTTTGCCTCCAAATCAAGCAACGGACCCGCTCTCGGGTGGAGGGAATTCACGACCGCTACAAGGTAATCCCAACGCCTACCCGTCGGTCTCACCGGGAGGTTCGACCGAGGCAGGTAAGTTGAAAGTGCAGTTGTTCGGTCGCGATAACCCGGCGCGAGCGACCGAACCGATTCGATATGCGTTACGCATTGTCAACGAGTCTAATCAGGCCGATGGACAAGTTGCCATTCAGTTTCGTTTACCGGTTGGGGTGCGACTGGTACGTGTCAGCCCGTTGACGAATCCCGAGTTGGGTGAGCGTCGAGTCGACGACGGGCTTGTCTCGCTTGCCTACATTCGTTCGATGAAGCCCGGCGAAGTGGTTGACTATGAAATCGTACTCAACAGCAACCAGCCACAGACCTTTGATTTGGAAGTGCTGGTTCGGAGCACACGTGTGCCGAATGGAGTTGTCGAGAAAGTATCAACAACTGTGACGCCCTAATCGGCCTGCTCCGCTTCCAATATCTCAATAATATCTTGGTGTCCCGCGTTCCGGGCATGATCAATCGCAAGGTCGTTGTCTTCATCACGAACGGTTTTATCGGCACCTTTGTCAAGCAGCACCTGCACGATCTCTGGCTGACCTAATGCGGCAGCCATCATTAACGGGGTGAACGCCTCCGTTTGGTCCTTTGCGTTCACATTTGCCCCGGCTTCGATGAGTGCTTTTACCGTTTCGACAAACGGTCCAGTGCAGGCGTGGATCAGCGGGGTTTTGCCATCGCTGTCTAGCGGATCAATTGCAGCTCCCTGCCCGATCAGGTACTTAACGGTTTCGGTGTGTCCATTGTAAGCAGCCATGTGGAGCGCAGTATGGCGACCGGCAGAATCTTTAGCCTCGATGTCCATCCCTGATTCGATTGCGGCGCGCACGATCGATAGCTTGCCATCGTGTGCGGCAAGACGAAACGCCTCGCCGCTTATCTGTGGCTCGGCAGGCTTGACTCGTTCCACTGTTTCTTCCGTCGCCGCAATTGGCTCTTGTTCGTTGAGGTTCGGTGTCGATTCATCCTTTGTTGTTGCATTCTGCGGTGTCTCTTCGGCATTCTTCGGAGTTGAGTCAGTTGAGCAACCGGAGGCGACCAGCAAACTTAGAGACAACGCAACAGGGAGAAAGCGAGAGAAATCGGTCATTGTTGCTTTTACGGTGTGAGGAGAACGAACAGAAGGCGTTTATTTGCAGTCGTCCTGATAGGAGGTTTGGGAATTTAATCAGAACGCATCTTCTCGTCGACGCATCTAGCTAAAACTTTGCCCGCATCCAGCCCGTACTTTAGCACAACAAAGAGAGGGAGTTAGGTCCAAGCGTTATGGAAATGATCGCCGCAGCGATGTGGTAGCTGAACTCCTGGTAATTGACCCCAAATGGACCCTGTGGTGAATATTTTTTGTGAATGGCGAGCTTGATTTGACCGCGTCACGCTGGTTGGCTTAGAAGTGAGCTTCGTGTTTTTTCCTCCACTTGACTTCGAATTGGATTGCTTACATCTTTCCCGCCTTGATTACTTGGCCCATCTCACTTTGCGATCAAAATTGAATCTTTCTGCCATGTGACTCGAACACCTGCCTGTTGGGCGATGCGAGAAATCAGTGTTTTCAGTGTGATGTCTTGCCCTTCCACTGTGACTTGCTGCTGGCAAGCATTTGCCGCAGCAGGATCGATCACACACTTTTTTCCTGCAGAGGCTGCTAATTGCTGGAACGCGTTTGCTGCTGAGGTAGTCATCTTGCGGACTGTGAAGGTGTCGCCATCGGGGTCAGGGCCAGCGGGTTGTTGATCGTTAAGAAGTCGTGAGACAAGTTTGCGGTGAACCGCAGGGGAAGTCTGTATTCGAAGTTGTGTTCCGGCGAGTTTGGCTTTGTGTTTTGGGTCCAGCTCGGCGACGATGTTTTGGATCACTGTGGACCTACCACCCGGTAAGTAGGTTCGTGACGCTGTGGTAGGCTTCGTTGATCGTGTGATTTGGAAAGGAACTGGTCGTGTTCTACTGAAGGTAGGTTTCGCATCGAATTGCGCCAGAATCAGCGTAATGGACACTTCAGGTGTGACAGCTCGTAGCAGCGCTGCCGGCCATAAATCGTGAGGTAAATCGGGCGCATTTGTCGGTTGGGTTACGTTTTGCAGTGCTTCTCGCGGAGTGGTCAGATCGTCCCATTTGATCGTCGTTGTTCGCGAGTTTTCGGACCGCGTGATCGCCAATAGGTTGGAGAGCGTCTGATCAACCCAAGCCGCTCTCCCAACCAGGAGAACGTTATCGATGGGAGTGATCACGCAATCGTGGCTTGCAGCCAATTTTTCTAGGGCCGCAAAGACCGTGGGTCCGATGGGGCCGACACGAATGGTTCGCGACGGATCAACTCGCCGATCAAGCCAAATATTGACCTTCGCTTCGTCAGCAATACGGTGCAGTCCCTGGCGAAATGGTTGACCGTCAACGATCGATGTCATCGGCTTGGAGAGCGAACGGATGATCGATGAGGAGGGAGAGTAGTCGTCCGCTTGCGTCACTGTCGCCAAAGTGGCGACCA